>NZ_VJZE01000085.1 GCF_009377205.1 Streptomyces phyllanthi | reverse complement strand
CCCCGGAACCGCGTGAACCCGAGCGTGATCCCAGGCCCGAGCCCAGGAAGGCCGCGCTGGTCTTCGACGACCCGCTCAGTAGGCAGTCGTCGGACGACACCGACCGCGGGTGGGGCGAGCGGCCCGGCGACGGGGACGGCGACAGCGCGGCCGACCTGAGGCGCTTCCTCGACGAGAAGCCGCCCCACCACATCTGAGCGCGTGCCGTGGGCCGCGCTATTCGCGGTCGTGTCCCGAGGCCCGCTGGGCGACCAGGGTGTCCCGGATCTCCTTGAGGACCTCCAGTTCGCTCACCTCGATGACTTCCTGCGTACCCTCCTTGGCCTTGCGGCGTGCCTCCTGCCGTGCGAGGTACTTGGCCATCGGCAGGACCATCAGGAAGTAGACGACGGCCGCCGTTATCACGAAGCTGAGGGTCGCTCCGAGGATGGAGCCCCACATGATCCGGATGCCGGTCGCCGTGCTGCCACTGCCCGAGCATGGGCTCTCGAGGCAGTAGCTGTAGCCATCGAGGTCTTTCGTACCGATCGCGCCGACCAGCGGGTTGATGATCCCCTGCACCACCGCGTTCACGATGTTGGTGAAGGCCGCGCCGATGACCACGGCCACGGCCAGGTCGACCACGTTCCCCCGCATCAGGAAGGCCTTGAAGCCCTCCCAGACGCTCGGCTCCTTCTTGTCGCTCACCACGAGCCCCCTCTGCACAACCAGCGGAACAAACGACTCCGCAACCTACGGCAGGGGCTCCCACGAGTGTCCAGTCGGGTTGCCCGGACGAGACACTCGGCAACTCGTCGGTGGTGGTGCCCTTGCTCAGGGTCAGCACAGTGTCACCGCCAGCCGTGACGTCGCTCCCGCGCCCGCGAGCCGTGCCGCCGTGGGCCGGGGCACGGAAAGGACGACCAGCGCCCCGCTCTCGCCCGCGCTCGCCGTCGGCACCCTCGTCACCCGGGCACCGCGAGCCACCACCCGCGCGTCGTGGCCACCCCGCACCGATTCCTCGGCCGCGATCACGTCGACCCGGTCGCCGGGCCGCAGCAGCCGTACGGCGGCGCTGTCGGCGATGCGCACGGGTGCCGCCACCATCTCGGCCGCACCCTCCGCCCCACCCTCGACCGCCCGTCGCCGCTCCTGCGCGGGCTCGGCCGCCGGGTGCCCGCGAGCCCGCTGGATCTCCCGTGCGGGCTCAGCGCCCGGTGGGCCGGCCGCCACCAGCGCCGCCGCGGTCACGGCCAGCCCGGCAGCCACGGCCCGCCTCCTGCACCGCACGAGCCGCCGCAACCGGTAGCGCGCGCCGCCCACCCGCAACGGCGAGAAGTGGGGCACCTCGCAGGTCGGGGGAGCGCCGGCGCCGGGTGGGCCGTCGACCGCTGAAGGATCCGAGCCGTGGCCCGGCGACGGCAGCGGAGACGGCAGCGGAGACGGAAGCGGAGAAGGGAACGGGGAAGGGAAGGGGGGAGGGAACGGACGGGACATGAGGCCACCACCTGCTGTGTGAGATCGGCTTGCGGTCCCACGATGAGGCTTCGCGGCGAAGCTCGCTGACGCCCGTGGACAACTCACACGTTGTGGAAAACTCCCTCACCCGAACGGGAGGTTCCGCCTCAGAAGCTCGCCGCAGAGGCCCGCCTCAGAAGCCCGCCTCAGAAGCCCCGCCCCGCGATCCTCACGGCATCGCGAACCCCGGATCCATCCCGCCCAGCGCCCCGGTGCACAGGCAGTCGCGCTTCTCGTTCGCCGGCAGCGCGCCGACCGCGTCGAACAGGACGCCCCGCAGCCGGTCGACGTTGGCCGCGAACACCTGGAGGACCTCCTCGTGCGAGACGCCCTCGCCGGTCTCGGCCCCCGCGTCGAGGTCGGTGACGAGGGTCAACGACGTGTAGCAGAGTTCCAGTTCACGGGCGAGGGCCGCCTCGGGGTGACCGGTCATGCCGACCACGGACCAGCCCTGCGCCTGGTGCCAGAGCGACTCTGCACGCGTCGAGAACCGCGGCCCCTCCACGACCACCAGCGTTCCGCCGTCGACGGGCTCCCAGTCCCTCCCCCGCGCCGCCTCCAGCGCGACCTTGCGGCCCGTCGGGCAGTACGGGTCGGCCATCGACACGTGCACGACGTTCGGCACGCTGCCGTCGGGCAGCGGCAGCCCGTCGAAGTAGCTCTGTGCCCGTGCCTTCGTACGGTCCACCAGCTGGTCCGGCACGAGCAGCGTGCCCGGCCCGTACTCCGGCCGCAGCCCGCCCACCGCGCACGGCCCCAGCACCTGGCGCGCGCCGACCGACCGCAGCGCCCACAGGTTGGCCCGGTAGTTGATGCGGTGCGGCGGCAGATGGTGGCCGCGCCCGTGGCGGGGGAGGAACGCCACCCGCCGCCCGGCGACCTCGCCGAGGAAGAGGGAGTCACTGGGCGGGCCGTAGGGGGTGTCGACCTGTATCTCGGTCACGTCGTCGAGGAAGGAGTAGAAGCCCGAACCGCCGATGACACCGATCTCGGCCGCGTTCTCCGCGCTCTCCGCGTTCTCCGTGTTCGCCATGCCCGAACCCTAGCCGGGCCCGGGAACGCCGCAGACCCTGTCGCCGTACGACGACAGGGTCCCGTATGCGGTGGCCTCTACGCGGCCGAGCTGCTGCTGGAGGAGGAAGACCCCGTGGAGGACGAGGACGACGACGAGCCGGACGAGGACTTCGTGTCGGACGAGGACTTCGTGTCGGACGACGAGGTCGACGACTTGGCGGACGACGGGCTGCTGCTCGACGACGAACCACGGCTGTCGTTCCGGTAGAAACCGGAGCCCTTGAAGACGATGCCTACCGCGGAGAACACCTTCTTGAGGCGGCCGTTGCAGCTGGGGCACTCGGTCAGGGCGTCATCGGTGAACTTCTGCACCGCTTCGAGGCCCTCACCGCATTCGGTGCACTGGTACTGGTACGTCGGCACTGGTCTTCCTCCTGGCACTCTCACTCGATGAGTGCTAACGACGGTCCATAGTGACTTATTCCTCGGGATCAGTCCACTGCCACCGGCACGCGGTGACCGATGCCACGTGCGACGGTACGGCCCCGGGGCCGCGGCACCAGCCGCGACCGCAGCGCCACCAGGGTGGCCAGCGCCAGCGCCGTACCGGCCATCGGCGCCAGGAACCCGGCGCCGCCCCACAGACGGTCCTCCAACTGCCCGGAGACCGTGACGGCGGCGGCCTGGCCGAGCGCGACCGCTCCGGTCAGCCAAGTGAAGGCCTCCGTACGGGCGGCCGCCGGGACCAGGTCCTCCACCAGTGTGTAGCCGGTGATCAGGGCGGGGGCCACGCACATGCCGACGAGCAGACCGAGACCGGCGAGGACCACCACGGAGTGGGCGGTCCACAGGCCCGAGGCGGCCAGGGCGAGGGTCGCGTACCCGACGACCAGCCGCCGCTGCGGGGCCGCCCGCCAGGCGATCGCACCGCACACCAGGCCGGAGAGCATGTTGCCCGCCGCGAAGATCCCGTACAGGACGCCGTTCAGGCCGGGCTCGCCGGCCGCTTCGGAGAACGCGGCGAGCGAGACCTGCATCCCGCCGAAGACCATGCCGATCCCCAGGAAGGCCACGACCAGAACACGCACCCCAGGGGCCCGCAGCGCCGAAGCGTGCTCCACGCGCGCGTGCCCGTCGAGACCGGAAACGTGCCCCACGCGCGCGTGCCCGTCGGAAACCGGAGCGGGCTGCGTGCTCCGCTGCGCCGCGAACAGCAGACCGCCGAGCAGCGTCAGCCCGGCCTCCGTCACCAGCCCGGCCGCCGGGTCCACGGCCGTGCACAGCGCGGTCGCCAGCAGCGGGCCGAGCACGAAGGTCAGCTCGTCCGTGACGGACTCGAAGGCCGCCGCGGTCGTCATCAGGGGCGAGCCCTGGAGCTTCACACCCCAGCGGGCGCGCACCATGGGCCCTATCTGCGGTACCGAGGCACCGGTGGGCACGGCGGCGGCGAAGAGCGCCCACAAGGGGGCGTGGGCCAGCGCCAGTGCCGTCAGGGAGAGCCCTGCCACGGTGTGCAGGACGACACCGGGGACGAGTACGGCCCGCTGTCCGTGGCGGTCGGCCAGACGGCCGCCGTAGGGGGCGAACAGCGCCATGGAGACACCGGTCACGGCGGCAACGGCGCCGGCGGCCCCGTACGAGCCGGTGGTGTGCCGCACCAGCAGCACGATGGAGAGCGTCAGCATCGCGAACGGCTGGCGCGCCGCGAAGCCGGGGAGCAGGAACGTCCAGGCGCCGCGGGTGCGCAGCAGCTGCCCGTAGCCCGGGCGGGACGACGTCGGGGTGACCGTGGAAGCCACGGCCCGTGCCTTTCTGCCACCTGGTAGCGCGGCCCTGGTTACCGGGCTCGTGCGCCGAGAGCTGTCCTCTTGCGCGTCTGCGGTAGATACCGGGCCCACGATGAGGGCGTCCCGGCCGCCATACGGTCGCGCCAGCTCTGCGTCAGGCAGAGGTGGTTCGATCAAGTGCGCCTTCATCGTACAGGGGCGATCGCGCCGTACTCCTGTGAATGCGAGCACCCTCGGGGTCTGGACCTCGGATTCCGTAAAGCCCCAGGGTGCCCGGACCACATGCCTAGCGGCTCGGACCGCCGTTCCCCGTCCCCAGCCAGCCCGCCAGCTTGCCGCCCTGGCCGACGGCCCGGAGGCGTCGTTCCGCCGCGTCCCGTACGGGGTCGGTGGCCACCACGAGCAGTTCGTCGCCGCGTCGCAGCACCGTCGTCGGCAGGGGGACGAACGAGGTGCCGTCCCGGACGACGAGCGTGACGGCGGCGCCCGAGGGCAGCCGCAGCTCGTTGACCTCGACGCCGTGCATCTTCGAGCCCTCCGGGATCGCGACGGACAGCAGGTGTCCGCGCAGCCGCTCCAGGGGTGCCGACTCGATGCCGAGGTCGGAGGCCTCCTGGCTGTCGCCCAGCCGCAGCTTCCGGGCCACCCAGGGGAGTGTGGGGCCCTGGATGAGGGTGTAGACGACCACGAGCACGAAGACGATGTTGAAGATGCGGCGGCTTCCCTCCACCTCGTTCACCATCGGGATGGTGGCCAGGATGATGGGGACGGCGCCGCGCAGCCCGGCCCAGGACAGCAGCGTCTGCTCCGGCCACGGCACCCGGAACGGCAGCAGGGCGACGACGACGCTCAGCGGCCGGGCCACCATCGTCAGGGCCAGCCCGATGACGAGGGCGGGCACGATGTCGTCGCCCATCTCGTGCGGGGTCACCAGTAGTCCGAGCAGGACGAACATGCCGATCTGGGCGATCCAGCCGACCCCCTCGGCGAAGCCGCGCGTGGCGGGCCAGTGCGGCAGCCTGGCGTTGCCGAGCACCATGGAGGCCAGATAGACGGCGAGGAAGCCGCTGCCGTGGGCCAGCGCCCCGGCCGCGTACGCCGTGACGGCGATGGCCATGACGGCGATCGGGTAGAGGCCGGAGGCGGGCAGTGCCACGTGCCGCAGCGCCCAGGCGCCGAGCAGGCCGACCGCCAGGCCCACGGCCGCGCCGATGGCCAGCTCCATGGCTATCACGCCGATCAGGGCGTACCAGTGCTCCACGGGGCCCGCGGCGGAGAAGGCGACGACGAGGATGACCACCGGGGCGTCGTTGAAGCCGGACTCGGCCTCCAGGACACCCGTCACGCGCGCGGGGAGGGGGATCTTCCGCAGGACGGAGAAGACCGCCGCCGCGTCCGTGGAGGACACCACCGCGCCGATGATGAGCGACTGCCGCCAGTCCAGCCCCACCAGATAGTGCGCGCCCGCGGCCGTGACACCGATGCTCACGGCGACCCCGATCAGCGCCAGTGAGCTGGCGGCCGGAAGGACGGGCTTGATCTCCTTCCACTTCGTGCCGAGGCCGCCCTCCGCGAGGATCACGACGAGGGCCGCGTAGCCGATGACCTGGGTCAGCTGCGCGTTGTTGAAGTGGATGTCGCCGATCCCGTCCTGGCCCATGGCGACGCCGATGCCCAGGTAGACGAGCAGGCTGGGGAGCCCGCTGCGCGAGGAGATCCGAACCGCTGCCACCGCGACGAGCAGGACGAGCGAGCACACGAGCAGGAGCTGGTTGAGGTGGTGGACAGTCAGCGGCTGTTCCCTTCTCGCCGGTCCGGGCAGGTGGATTCGAGCACGTGAAGGCTGTCGTGGGGGCGCGATTCAGTGCAAGTACTTCGTTACCTTACCTAATTCTTGACGTTTTCTTGACCATCGAGTGGCCAAGATCGAACGTTCGTGCGTGCCGGTTGCCGACTCCGCGTCAAGTGGCGCGGGGCCCTGCGCCTATGGTTGCTCCCAGCGCTCAGTTAAAAGCACAGTTCGGTCTGCCGCTCGCGTTAGGACAGCAAGGACAGCGATGCCCCCCAACACCACCGCCTCCTCCGGTCAGAAGCCGGGCAAGTCCGGCAGGAAGAAGGGGCGCAGAGCCCGTCTGCTCCTGATCGTCCTGGTCCTGGCGATCATCGGAGGCGTCGGCTTCGGGGGGTACTGGTCGATCAGCACCGTCCGCGCCTCGTTCCCGCAGACCAAGGGGTCGATCACGCTGGAGGGCCTGTCCGGGCCGGTCGACGTCAAGCGCGACGGCTACGGGATCCCGCAGATCTACGCCTCCTCCGACGAGGACCTGTTCATGGCCCAGGGCTATGTCCAGGCACAGGACAGGTTCTACGAGATGGACGTGCGCCGCCACATGACCGCGGGCCGCCTCTCGGAGATGTTCGGTGAGGGCCAGGTCGACAACGACGAGTTCCTGCGCACCCTGGGCTGGGCCCGGGTGGCGAAGGAGGAGTACGACACCAAGCTGTCGGCCGCGACCAAGAAGTACCTCCAGGCGTACGCCAAGGGAGTCAACGCCTACCTGGCGGGCAAGCAGGGCGAGGAGATCTCCCTGGAGTACGCGGCCCTCGGTTTCAGCAACGACTACAAGCCCGAGGCGTGGACCCCGGTCGACTCGATCGCGTGGCTGAAGGCGATGGCCTGGGACCTGCGCGGCAACATGCAGGACGAGATCGACCGCGCCCTGATGAGTAGCCGTCTGGGCCCGAAGCAGATCGACGACCTGTACCCGAAGTATCCGTACGACCGGAACAGGGCGATCGTCCAGGAGGGCCAGTACGACGAGCTCACCGAGACCTGGACCCAGGGGGCGCAGGGCACGGGCGGCTCCACCCAGAGCGGGGGGACCGCGGGGGGCACCGGGACCGCCGCAGGGGCGTCCGACGCCCTCCAGACCCAGCTCTCGGGCCTGTACGACGAGCTGGAGGACCTGCCCGAGGCCGTCGGCGTGAACGGCAACGGCATCGGCTCCAACTCCTGGGTCGTCTCCGGCGCCCACACCGTCGGCGGTGAGCCGCTGCTCGCCAACGACCCGCACCTGTCGGCCTCGCTGCCGTCCGTCTGGTACCAGATGGGCCTGCACTGCAAGGCGATCTCCGACAACTGCCAGTACGACGTCTCGGGCTACACCTTCGCCGGTATGCCGGGCGTGATAATCGGCCACAACGCGAACATCGCCTGGGGCATGACCAACTCCGGCGTCGACGTCACGGACCTGTACCTGGAGAAGCTCACCGGCGACGGCTACGAGTACGACGACAAGGTACGGTCCTTCGCCACCCGCGAGGAGACCATCAAGGTCGCCGGCGGCGAGTCCAAGAAGATCGTCGTGCGCACGACCAACAACGGCCCCCTCCTGTCGGACCGCGACAGCGAGCTAGTCACGGTCGGCAAGAAGGCCTCCGTCGACACCGCGGCTCCCGACCGCGGCGACGGCTACGCCATCGCGCTGCGCTGGACGGCGCTGGAACCGGGCACCTCCATGGACGCCGTGTTCGCGATGGACAAGGCCGAGAACTGGACCGACTTCCGCAAGGCCGCCGCCCTGCTCGACGCGCCCTCGCAGAACCTGATCTACGCCGACACCGAGGGCAACATCGGCTACCAGCTGCCCGGCAGGATCCCGCAGCGCGGCAAGGGCGACGGCTCGCTCCCGGCGCCGGGCTGGGATCCCGGCTACCGCTGGACGGGCTACATCGACGAGGACGAGCTGCCCTACGAGTACAACCCGGACCGCGGCTACATCGTCACCGCCAACCAGGCCGTCGTCGACAAGGACAAGTACCCCTACACGCTCACCACGGACTGGGGTTACGGCACGCGCAGCCAGCGCATAGCGGACCTGATCGAGTCGAAGATCAAGGGCGGCGGGAAGGTCTCGACCGAGGACATGCGCCAGATGCAGCTGGACAACAGCAGCGAGATCGCCCGGCTCCTGGTGCCCCTGCTGCTGAAGATCGACGTCAAGGACGACGACGTCCGCGAGGCGCAGAAGCTGCTGGAGGGCTGGGACTACACCCAGGACGCCGACTCGGCGGCGGCCGCGTACTTCAACGCGGTCTGGCGCAACATCCTCAAGCTCGGCTTCGGCGACAAGCTGCCCAGGGAGCTGCGGGTCAAGGGCCAGTGCCTGTGGGTCAGGCCGACCGACACGACCGGCCCGGCCGACGAGGTGACGGAGGTGCGCGAGTGCGGTCAGCGCGACGCCGACCAGGCACAGCCGGACGGCGGCGACCGCTGGTTCGAGGTGGTCCGCAGGATCATCGACGACGAGGACAACGACTGGTGGTCCGCCCCCAAGACCCGCACCGAGAAAGCGGCCAACACCCGTGACGAGCTGTTCGGGCGGGCCATGGAGGACGCCCGCTGGGAGCTGACCGCCAAGCTCGGCAAGGACATCGACACCTGGAGCTGGGGCCGGCTGCACCGCCTGTTCCTGAAGAACCAGACCCTGGGCACCGAGGGCCCCGGCGTCCTGCAGTACATGCTCAACCGCGGCCCCTGGAACCTCGGCGGCGGCGAGGCCACGGTCAACGCGACCGGCTGGAACGCGGCGGGCGGCTACAACGTCGTCTGGGTGCCGTCGATGCGGATGGTGGTCAACCTCGGGGACCTCGACAAGTCCAAGTGGATCAACCTCACGGGCGCCTCCGGGCACGCCTACAACGCCCACTACACCGACCAGACGGGCAAGTGGGCCGAGGGAGAACTGCTCACCTGGTCGTTCTCGGAGAAGGCGGTCACGGCGAGCACGAGCGACACGCTGCTGCTGAAGCCGTGACGTTCCCCGCGTGACCGCGTGACTGCCTGACCGCCTGACGAAAAGGGCCCTCCGCGCGTGGAGGGCCCCTTTCGCGTACAGGGGTGTGCGTCAGGTGCAGGGGCGCGCGTCAGAGGGCGGTCCGGAAGCGCCGTACTCCCGAAGGTGTCACCACCGCGTGCACCGGGCGGTCATGAGGCTCCTCGGGGACGCGGTCGACGACCTCCGTGTCGTACAGGAGCACCACCAGCGCCGGATCGGCCCCCGCGCGCTCCAGCCGGGCCAGGACCCGGTCGTACGAGCCGCCACCGCGGCCGAGGCGCATCCCGCGCGCGTCGACGGCGAGACCGGGCAGCAGGACGGCGTCGGCCCGCTCGACCGCCTCCGGGCCGAGGCGCTCGCCGGACGGCTCCAGAAGAGCCATTTTCCCGCTGTGTTGGACGCGCGCCAGGGACCCCTCGCCCTCGTACGCGCCCCAGTCCAGGTCGTTGTCCTCGCGCAGCACGGGCAGCAGTACGCGCACCCCGCGCGCGTGGAGTGTGTCGAGGAGCGTGAGAGTGCCCGGCTCGTTCCCCACGGAGACGTACGCCGCGACCGTGCCCGCCCGCGCCAGTTCGGGCAGGGCGAGGGCGCGTCCGGCCAGGAGGTCCGCGGTTCTCCGGACGTCATCCGCCGTCAACCCGTTCCTCACCTCGACGAGCTCCCGCCGCAACATTCGCTTGGCAGGCTCTGGACCGTGCCTCTTCCGGCTCACAAGTTGCTCCCGTACTGTTCATAGTGGGCTCATATGAGAGCGAATTAACCGCAGCCACAGATTCCGCACAAAGGCACCGGATAAGGTTGCGGGCATGACTGAGTCGAACTCCCGGATCACCAAGGCTGTCATCCCGGCAGCCGGCCTCGGTACCCGGTTCCTGCCGGCCACCAAAGCCACTCCCAAAGAGATGCTGCCGGTCGTGGACAAGCCGGCCATCCAGTACGTGGTGGAGGAGGCGGTGTCTGCGGGCCTCGACGACGTCCTCATGATCACAGGTCGCAACAAGCGTCCCCTGGAGGACCACTTCGACCGCAACTACGAGCTGGAGTCCGCCCTCCAGAAGAAGGGCGACGCCCGCCGCCTCGCCAAGGTCCAGGAGTCCAGCGACCTCGCCACCATGCACTATGTGCGCCAGGGCGACCCCAGGGGTCTCGGTCACGCCGTCCTGTGCGCGGCCCCGCACGTCGGCCGCGAGCCCTTCGCCGTCCTTCTCGGCGACGACCTCATCGACCCGCGCGACCCCCTGCTCCAGCGCATGGTCGAGGTCCAGGAGCAGCACGGCGGCAGTGTCGTCGCGCTCCTGGAGGTCGCGCCCGAGCAGATCCACCTCTACGGATGCGCGGACATCGAGGCCACCGAGGACAGCGACGTCGTCCGGGTCATCGGCATGGTCGAGAAGCCGGAACCGGCCGACGCCCCCTCCAACTACGCCATCATCGGCCGCTATGTCCTCGACCCGCACATCTTCGACATCCTGCGCACGACCGAGCCGGGCCGCGGCGGCGAGATCCAGCTCACCGACGCCCTCCAGCAGCTCGCCGCCGACGAGAAGGTGGGCGGCCCCGTCCACGGCGTCGTCTTCAAGGGCCGCCGCTATGACACCGGCGACCGTGGCGACTACCTGCGTGCCATTGTCAGACTCGCGTGCGAACGTGAAGACCTGGGCCCGGAGTTCCGGACCTGGCTTCGCAGTTACGTAGCCGAGGAGATGTAGCGACGTTGAGCAGCGCCCCGCCCCGCGACACCGGCAAGGACCACCTCTGGACGGTGACCGAGCACCTGGAGGACATCCTCGCCACCGTGCGTCCACTGGAGCCCATCGAGCTGCAGCTCCTCGACGCCCAGGGCTGCGTCCTGGTCGAGGACGTCACGGTGCCGCTGTCGCTGCCGCCGTTCGACAACAGCTCGATGGACGGGTACGCGGTGCGGGTCGCGGACATCGCGGGCGCGAGCGAGGAGTATCCGGCCGTCCTGACGGTGATCGGCGACGTGGCGGCGGGGCAGGGCGAGCAGCCGTACGTGGGCCCCGGTGAGGCCGCCCGCATCATGACCGGTGCCCCGCTGCCGCCCGGCGCCGAGACGGTCGTCCCCGTGGAGTGGACCGACGGTGGCCTCGGCGAGGGGCCCGTCTCCCGGATGCGCGCCCACAGCACCAGCCCCGAGGGCGCCTCCGGACAGGTGGCCGTCCACCGCGCCGCCGAAGCACGCGCGCACGTACGCGACAAGGGCAGCGACGTGAAGGCCGGCGACCGCGCCCTCGCGGCGGGCACCATCCTCGGCCCGCCGCAGATCGCGCTGCTCGCCGCGATCGGCCGGGCCACGGTCCGCGTGCGCCCGCGCCCGCGCGTGGTCGTCGTCTCCACGGGCAGCGAACTCGTCCAGCCGGGCACGGAGCTGGGCACCGGTCAGATCTACGACTCCAACAGCTTCGCCCTGACGGCCGCCGCCCGCGACGCCGGAGCCATCGCCTACCGGGTCGGCGCGGTCACCGACGACGCCGAGACGCTCCGCTCCACCATCGAGGACCAGCTCGTCCGCGCCGACCTGGTGGTCACCACGGGCGGGGTCAGCGTCGGGGCGTACGACGTCGTCAAGGAGGCCCTCCAGTCCGTCGGCGACGAGGACGAGGCGGGCAGCGGAGTCGAGTTCCGCAAGCTCGCCATGCAGCCCGGCAAGCCCCAGGGCTTCGGCTCCATCGGCCCGGACCACACCCCGCTGCTCGCGCTGCCGGGCAACCCGGTGTCGTCGTACGTCTCCTTCGAGGTGTTCGTACGGCCCGCCATCCGCGCCCTGATGGGGCTGGAGGACCTCCACCGGCCCACGGTCAGGGCGACGCTGGAGGCGTCCAAGGCGCTGACCTCGCCCGCGGGGCGCCGGCAGTTCCTGCGCGGGACGTACGCCGACGGCAAGGTCAGCCCCGTCGGGGGTGCCGCGTCGCACCTGGTCGCGGCCCTTTCCCAGGCCGATGCGCTGATCGTGGTCCCCGAGGACACCGAGTCGCTCGAGCCCGGCGCCGAGGTGGACGTGGTCCTGCTGGGCTGAGCCCCGCCGGGACCAGGGAGGTCCAGCTCCGCAGGGCCGCTGAAGTTGGCGTACCGTGTCGCGCACAACAAGGCTGTGCGCCGTCCGAGACGGCCCTGACCGGGAGCGCCGAGCACATGACCGTGTCTTCCCGGGGGGAGACCCCCGGACCGCCTGCGCAGGACCGACTGACGCATATCGACGAGGCGGGAGCCGCCCGCATGGTCGATGTGTCGGAGAAGGACGTGACCGCGCGCACCGCCCGCGCCAGCGGCCGGGTCCTGGTCGCGCCGCGCGTGATCGAGCTGCTGCGCGGCGAGGGAGTGCCCAAGGGCGACGCCCTGGCCACCGCGCGCATCGCGGGGATCATGGGAGCCAAGCGCACACCGGACCTCATCCCGCTCTGCCACCCGTTGTCGGTGTCGGGTGTCAAGCTTGATCTGTCGGTGGCGGACGACGCCGTCGAGATCCGGGCCACGGTGAAGACGACCGACCGCACGGGCGTGGAGATGGAGGCCCTCACCGCGGTCAGCGTGGCGGCGCTCACCGTGATCGACATGGTCAAGGCGGTCGACAAGGGGGCGGTCATCACGGACGTACGCGTGGAGGAGAAGACCGGCGGGAAGTCGGGCGACTGGAGCCGGGGATGACCGGCTCCCCGGACGTGTCACCGGGGCGCGCCCCGGCCGCGCCGTACACCGCCCTGGTCGTGACCGCCTCCAACCGGGCCGCGGCCGGTGTGTACGAGGACAAGGGCGGGCCCCTGATCGTGGACGGGCTCACGAAGCTCGGCTTCGCCGTCGACGGGCCGCGGGTCGTCCCCGACGGCGACCCCGTGGCGGCCGCGCTGCGCGAGGGGGTCGAGGCCGGGTACGACGTCATCGTGACCACCGGCGGCACCGGCATCTCGCCCACCGACCGGACCCCGGAGGCCACCCGGAGCGTGCTCGATCACGAGGTACCGGGCATTCCCGAGGCCATCAGGGCGTTCGGAAGAGAGAAGGTGCCCACGGCGGCCCTGTCCCGGGGGCTCGCGGGGGTCGCGCGCCGGACACTGATCGTCAACCTGCCGGGCTCCACCGGCGGTGTGAAGGACGGCCTGGCCGTGCTGGAGCCCCTGCTGGTCCACGCCGTCGACCAGATCCGCGGCGGGGACCATCCCGGACCGGGCGGAGCCGCGCACGGCGCCGGTCACAGACCCGGCGGTGCCGGGGCCGTGGACACCGCCGAGCAGAGACCCGGCGGGGTGGCCGGTGGACGGCCCGGTCCCGGGGCGGACCGCCCAGAAGCGACTGGGGGTGCGAGCTGAACAGCCCATCCTGGCCCGTCGTGCTGGCGGACGGCGACATCGTCCTCCGGCCGATAAGGCTGCGCGACCAGCGGGCCTGGCGCGAGGTCAACCGGCGCAACCGGGACTGGCTGCGCCCCTGGGAGGCGACCATTCCGCCGCCCACGCCCGGCGGCCCGGTCGCGCACCGGCCGACCTACCGCCAGATGGTCCGCCATCTGCGCGCGGAAGGGAACGCGGGCCGGATGCTGCCCTTCGTGATCGAGTACCAGGGGCGGCTCGTCGGACAGCTGACGGTCGCCGGGATCACCTGGGGGTCGATGTGCTCCGGGCACGTCGGTTACTGGGTGGACGAGACGGTCGCCGGGCGGGGCGTGATGCCGACGGCGGTCGCGCTCGTGGTCGACCACTGCTTCCGCAGCGTCGGACTGCACCGCATCGAAGTCTGCATTCGCCCCGAGAACAGGCCCAGCCGCCGGGTCGTGGAGAAACTCGGATTCCGCGAGGAAGGGCTCCGTCCACGATATCTGCACATCGACGGGGCCTGGCGCGACCATCTCGTCTTCGCGCTCACCGCCGAAGAGGTGCCCGACGGCTTGCTGAGCCGCTGGCAGCGGGTACGCGCGCGGAACTCCGCGTAACTCGGCGTAACCCCAGGTGACCGCGGGGTCGGCGGTCGCCGACGGGAATCGCCTCCCGTAAATGAAATAAGTGTTCGAAATTGATCGCCGGTCGATCGCCTCGCGGCGTTAATTTCGCGCTCCAGGCGGCCTGCTGATCGCATCGGTCGCAAAAAAAGCTCGAAATATCAGCCAGATCGTGCGACACACCGGCGCAATTGGCAGATGGCCTCACGCAAACCCCTCTACCGTGTGAGGCGTGAGCAGCAGCGGCCTCATCTACGCAGTCATCGTCGGGGCCTGGGCCGCCTACTTGGTGCCGATGTGGCTCCGTAGGCAGGACGAGCTGAACGAGGCCCGTCCGACGGAACGCTTCAGCACCGCCATCCGGCTCCTGTCCGGACGGGCGGGCATGGAGCGCCGGTACGCCAAGGACCTGCGGGCGCGCTCCTCCGAAGAGGAGGAGCAGGACGCCGACCCGCGTGACGTCACCGGCTCGGTGGACGTCCGCGCCTTCGCCATGCCCCCGTATCGGTCCCAGACGAAGTCGCAGCTGCCGGTGGAGCCGGACGAGCCCAAGAGCGGCGCGCCCCGGGGAGGCGCCAAGGCAGCGGCTTCGGCGGCATCGGCGGCTTCGGCTTCGGCGAGTACGAAGTCCGGTGGGCGGTCCGGGGGTTCGGCGGTGGATCCGGCCGTCGAGGCGCCCGCGGGCAAGCCGGCGGGCAAGGCGCCGTCGGGTTCGCGGGGACGGGGTGCGGCCTCGAAGGAGGCCGAGGCGCGCGCCCGGCGCTCCAAGGTGCTGGCGCGCCGACGGCGTACGACCGTGGTGCTCTTCCTCGCCTTCACGCTCGGCGCGATCGTCGCGGCGGTCGGAGGGCTCTCGCTCCTGTGGGCGCCCGGCGTGCCGGCGGTGCTGCTCAGCGCCTACATCGCGCATCTCCGGGTCAAGGAACGGCGGCGGTTCGCGTACACCATGGACCGGCGGCGGGCCGAGGCGGCGGCGCAGCGGCTGCGCGAGCGGCAGCCCCGGCGGCGCCCGGCGCCCGACACGGATGCCGACGAGCCGGAGGGCGGCCCAGCGGTCGAGACCAACCCCGGTCTGTCCGCGCTGGCGGCCGACCGCCGTGCCCTCGTCGAGCAGACCGACCACGCGGAGTGGGTCGACCAGCAGCGCGAGCGGCAGCGGCGGCCCGGCCACGGGGACAGCTGGGACCCGGTCCCGGTACCGCTCCCCACGTACGTGACCGCACCGGTCGCGCCGCGGGCCACGCCGAGTGTCGACCTGGGGGCGCCGGACTCGTGGAGCTCGGCGCGGTCGAGCGCGGTCGGGGCGGGGGGTGCCGGTGGCGCCACGGCTGCCACTGCCGCTGCTGCCGCGTCCGCGCGCGACCCGGAGCCCTCGGTGCCGGCGCCTTCGCCTGCCCCGCCCTCGGAGGCTTCGGCTCCGGGTGCGGCTTCGTGTGCGCCTTCGGCTTCGGCTTCGGTTGAGCAGGGCCCGGAGGACGGCGACTCCTCCGACGGCACCCGCTCCGACGCCCGCCGTGCCGCGTCCGCGCGCCGGGCGCGGGAACGCGGGCGGACCCCGCTGTTCGACCAGTACGAGGACGGGGACCGGCCGCGGGCGGCCAACGAGTAGCTCGGGCGACACCGCCCTGCCGAGTGCGCTGACAGTGCTGACGCCTCGGCAGGTAGCTCGTCGGCGCTTTCCCGACCGTCGCCGCCGCCCCGTCGGCTCGTGACCCGGTCGGCCTTGACCAGCACGGAACGGATTTCCAAGCACCCGGATGGGGATGCTAGAGTTTCACTCGTTGCAAGGGCCTGTGGCGCAGTCCGGTAGCGCACCTCGTTCGCATCGAGGGGGCCAGGGGTTCAAATCCCCTCAGGTCCACGCAGCTCAAAGCCCCGGTCGGTGATCACCGACCGGGGCTTTGACATGCCGTACAGCAGCGGAGTACAGCAACTACTTCGGATCTTGCTTTCCGAGGTGCTTGCCGAGCTTGCGCAGTGCCCGGCGGGTGGACTTCGACGGGACGTGCGTGTACACCTCCGTCGTCCACCGCGATCTTGCTGCGGCGAAGGATCTGCATCGCGACCCGAGGGTGAGCATCCCGACTGGCGTGGCTGCCAAGAGGGTGCCGGGTCTCCGTGGGGCTGAACGCACGTGATACGGCGTCAGAGTCGTCCTGGACAGCTCCGTTCAGCGGACTGAGTCCGCGTCTGTTCGGGTCGCTGGTGACCGTGTTGCGGCGAGACGGCGCGGACGCCGCTGCCAAGGGCCGATCGTGGGGGCTACCGCTGGCAGATCGGGTGCTGCTGGTGGTGGCTTGCTGGCGAACGAACCATCGTGCAAGGCAGTTCGCTCAAGGTCAGTTGACAAAGATCCCGGCGATCATGGTGATCGCGCGGGATCTTCGTCGTCGTTTCCGGGCTTGCTCAAGCGTCGCTGACCGGCTTGGGGTTCCTGGGTCGTCCTGGATCGTCCTGGGTGATCGGGGGCGACGTCGGGTGGTCGGCTCGCGGGGGTGTTCGGTGGGGGTTGGAATCCCGTCGGATGTGAGCCGGTGTCCGGCCGCGGGGCTCGGCCGGTGCCGATCGTGTTCAGCTCCTGCTGCTGTTCACGTCGTCGGCTGCGACGTGCCGGAGCGGTGGAGGCCGCCCTGCCGGACGCTTTCCGTTCCGGTGTGGACCCGGACGGGGTAGGGATCCCGCGTTGCTTCCCGGGCGCGGGGTGTTGTGTTGCGGGAGCGGTGTTTCCGGTCCCTGAAAGCTACACCCTGTTCGGTGGGTGGTGGCTCACGGCAGGATGGGCGGGTGGACCAACCGCTTGAGGCGCCTGAACTCGCCGCTGGAGGGCTGGTGTCCGGAGACGGCGCCTGCCATCGCGCCTCCACCGGTGTCGACGCCGCCGTGTGGCCGGGGTGAGGAGAAGGGCGGCGTGTCCTGGCGGCACGTTGTTCCGGGCGGCGGGAGGGTGCCGTCGATGAGGTACCGGCTCTCGTGCGCTTTGACGCAGCTGCTGGAGTTGACCAGTGCGGTGTGGCCGTATCCGTTGTTGGTGAGGAGACGGGCGTTGGCCAGTTCCTTGGCCATGGCCTGCGCGCCCGCGTAGGGAGTGGCGGGGTCGTAGGTGGTGCCGACCACCAGGACGGGGTGTGCCGTGGGGTTGTTCCACGGGCCGTTGTACTGGTTGGCGGCTCGGGTCGGCCAGGTCGCACACGGCTCCGCGGCCCAGGCCCAGAAGCGTCCGGCGTCGCCCGCACGGGCGGCGGCCTCCTCCAGCGCGTGGTAGACGCCGGGGTCACGTGGGTTGGGACTGTCGCCGCAGAGCACGGACGCCCCCTGTTCGTCGCCCGTGTACGGATTCGGATGCGGGATCGGGGACGGGGTCGGGGGCTCGGACGGCTCCGGGACGCGGCCCTGCCACAGGTCCTGAAGCCGGCCGGCGAGATCCGTCCACCCGGGGTGGACGATATAGAGGCTGTTGATCGCGTCACCGACCGTGCCGGCGTAGGTCCACGTGCCCACAGGATGCTCCCGGAGGCGCCGCAGCAGCTGATCGAACTTCTCACGGGTCGCCTTCGGGCTGCCGGCCGAGAAGGCGCAGTGGGCGGTGGTGGTGGATCCGCACAGGGTGAGGAACTGGTCCAGGGTTGCCGCCGCGCTGCGGTCCGCGCCCATGCGCAGGAACGTCGTGGGCCGGGGCTCGCTCCGCGAGGCACGGTTCGTCCAGGCCTGCGGGTCGATATTGCTGTCGAGGACCATGGCGCGGACCTTGCCGGGGAAGAGGTTGGCATAGGTGGCGCCGAGGATCGTGCCGTAGGACATCCCGAGGTAGCTGAGCTGTGATTCGCCCACCGACTGGCGGAGCTGGTCGAGGTCGCGAGCGGTGTCGGCGGTCGACACATGACGCAGGAGCTCGGGGTCGCGCTGCTGACAGCGCCGGGTCAGATCCTTGTACGCGGCGATCCAGGTCTTCCGCTCCCGCTCGCCCACCGGGAACCCAGCCGGTTTGCTCGCGCTCCAGGCGGTGGCTTCCTCGGGATCGGCGAAGCAGTTCATCGCGGTGCTGTTGCCGATTCCGCGGGGGTCCCAGCTGACGATGTCGAACCGCTCCCGCACCTCCTGCGGGAAGGACTCGTAGTTCTGTGGCATCTGCACCGTCCCGGGCCCGCCTGGACCACCGGGGTTGTAGAACAGGGTGCCGATGCGCCGTCCGGGGTCGGTCGCCTTCCGCCGGATGACGGCCAGGTCGACGGTGCGGCCACCAGGGGCGCCGTAGTCCAGCGGTACCTTGGCGGTGGCGCAGTCGAACCGGCCGCCGGGTATGCAGGGGCTCCAGTCCAGCCGCGGGGCGGGCACCGGCGGTGTCGGCGCACCACCGGCCCGGGCAAGTCCCGGCCCGGTGACCATCGTTGAGCAGATCACCGTCGCGGTGAGGGCCGCCGCACAATGTCGGCGGCCCGCTGTGAATCCGGATAGGGGCATACTCCGTCCTCCTCCTTCGCCGTCGGGGGCCGGTGCCGCCAATGCCGTGCACACCGGCACGCATCCGTCTGCACCACGACATCGCGCCCCGGCGACACGCGCGAGCCGATCGCGGCCGAATGGGGCCGAACGGGCGATCCGTACAGTCGTGGCCTGCGGCGACCGCGCTCGCCGCCGGCGGGCGTGTTCTCGACCTGGTTCGAGGACGGTTGACGAGATCCCGTCCGATCTCATTGATCGGGCGGGATCCTTGTATGTGGTCTCCAGGGTGGGCAGGTCAGGGGAGACCGGCTGTCGTGCATCGGTCGCGCGGCGGCGAGCCGCTGCCGCAGGTCGCCAGGCTGCACCATCTGCGTCGGCCGCGCTGGTCGAGGAAGAGCCAGCCGCAGTCCTCACTGGGGCAGGCGCGGATCGTGAAGCGGCGTGGATCCGCGAGGAGTTCCGCGGCGCTTCGGGCCGCCGCGCAGAGCGGTAACCGCAAATCGGCGGCGCGGGACGGCAGCCAGTGCCCCAGACCGTCCTCGCCGAGGGTGAACACCGAGAACCTGGCGGCGTCCTCCACGACACCGGCCACCGCCTTGAAGGCCCGGGCGTCGTGGGGGTCGGTCAGGCAGGTGTACAGGGCGGTACGGAACTCCCGGGCCTCCTCCAGGGCGGCTGCCGCCTCCTCGGGGTGCTGCCGAGCCCGGTCGAGCAGCCAGGTGACGAGCCGGTCGTCCGCCAGGTCCATATGGCCGGCCCACACGGCGAGCGTGGTGTAGCCGCGCAGCCACTCCGAGCCCGGCAAAGGAGGGCCGCCCCAGCCGGCGTAGGTGTTGCAGAACTCCAGGGCCGGGTGTCCGCTGGTGTTCCACGGCAGCCACTCCTCGCCGACCCGTACCGCGTAGACGGGCGCGGGCCGCCGGTCCAGCCGAGGGTCGCCCCGCAGGATGCGGCTGTGCAGAGACCGCAGTTCGGGGCCCGGATCGACGCCGAACTCGTTCACCAGCGCCTCGTAAGTGCTGCGGTACAGCTGGAGGGCATCGGCCTGGCGGCCGCTCCTGTACAGCGCGGTCATCCGGTCGGCGACCAGCCGTTCCCGCTCCGGATGCTCCCGGACCGGCGCCATCAGATCCGCCGCGACCCGCTCGTGCCGGCCCAGGGCGAGCTGGGCCTCGGCCCACTGCTCCAGGGCGGAAAGGCGCAGCTCACCGAGGTGGCGGCCGAGCCGGTCACGGAGCCGGTCGTCGGCCACATCGGCGAGCAGCGGGCCCTTCCACAGCGCGAGGGCCTCGTCGTGGAGGCGTACCCGCTCGGCAGGGTCGCCGACGGCTGCCGCCTGCCGGACGAGGCGGGTGAACTCCTGTGCGTCGATCACATGTCCGCCGGGTTCCACGGCATAGCCGTCGTGCCGGGTGTCGATGCGCAGTCCGTGCGGTCTGAGGCCGGCGCGCAGCCTGCCGACGTACGTGTGGACGGTGCTGCGGGCCGTGGCGGGCGCGTCGCCGTTCCACAGCAGGTCGATGAGGCGTGCGGTCGTCACGGTGCGGCCCGCCTGCAGCAGCAGGATCGACAGCAGGCACCGCTCCTGGCGGCGGCTGCCCACCAGTACCCGCTGTCCCTCGTGACGGGCGTGGAACGGACCGAGCAGCTGGAACTCCATGGTTCTGAGCAGCCTAGTTGTTCTGTTCGGCCGGTCAGCTGGTCCGGCTGGTCAGCTGGTCCGGCCAGTCCGGCGCGGACGGGCTTCCTGCCGGTCGGGAGCGTGGTGAGGGTTTGGTCAGGGGGAGGGGCGAGGCTGGCGTCCGGCTCAGCTGAACCCCTCTCGTACCCGCCTCACCAGGGAGAAAGCCATGCGGCGAAACGTCGTTGTCCTGTCGGCCCTTGCCACCCTGCTCCTCGGCGCGGTGCCGGCCTCGGCCGCGCCCGAAGGGCCGGACGGCCCGGTCTCGGCCGTATCCGCCGGCCCGGTCCCGGACGTTCCATCCGGCATCGGCATCGGCATCGGCAAGGGCTGGGAGCCGGCGCCCTCCGCGCCCTGGGACGTCCCCGCAGGCGTCCGGTGTGACTTTCCCGTCCACGGTGAGCCCGTCGTCGACGAAGTGGTGCGGCGCGTGCTGGAGACTCATCCCGACGGTTCCGCGAAACGGGTCGTGTACAAGGGGGACCTGGTCGTGAGGGTCACCCATGCCGGGACCGGTGCCTCGTACGACGCGGACGTGAGCGGTACCGCCGTCGTCGACCACCGCACCGACGGCTCCCAGTTCTGGTCCGTGCTCGGCCCCGTGCTGGTCGGCGTCGGGGAGGGCGGTGGCAGTCTGCCGCGGGGCCTGTACGTCATCGACGGGGCGTACACCCTGGACATCGACTCCACCGGGTACAAGACCGTGACCATGGCGCACGGGACTCAGGACGACATCTGCGCGCGCATCGACTGACCGCGCGGCCCGGCGTTGAGTCTGCTCACCAGGCCGGGCGGAGCGGTGGGACGGAGTCGCCCGCCAACGTGCGAATACTGGTCGCCATGGCCGTCGGGGGCAGGGCGATGACGCCCGGCGGGACGGAGAAGACACCCCTTCCCCGGGCGGAGTGACCGCACCGCACCCGGTCCTCTCCGATGCGCCTTCCGGTCCGTGGAGTCCGCGTTCGGGGGTAGGGCTGTCACCACCCCCGCCCCGCCCGCTGGGCCCATGGTCGCGTGTCATTCGGCCTCGTACGGTGATCTCCATGCAGCCTCGGAATGTGTGGCAGGCCATGGCGCGGCCGGGTTTTCTGGTGTCGTCGTGGCCGTGGAGGGCCGCCGCGTATCTGGTGTCCGGCGTGGTGGCCGGGGTTCTCGTCCTGGTGGGTGTCGGGGCGCTGGTGGTCGCCGGTGGAGTTCTGGTGATCTTCCTGGTCGGGGTGCCGGTGCTCGCCGTCACCGCGCTCGTCGGGGTGCCCGTGGCCTCGGTGGAGCGGCGCAGGCTGCGGGTGGTCGACCGGGATCCGGCGGTCAGCGGGCACGGTGAGTCCGGCGGGTGGGGGCTGTGGGGCTGGTTCAGCACGCGGCTGCGGGAGCCGCTGACCTGGCGCGAGCTCGGTCATACCGTGCTCCTCGCGGGTCTGCTGTGGCCGGTCGACGCGCTGGTGGTCGCGGTGGCCCTGCTCTGCCCGGTGTGGGTGATCGCCACTCCGCTGCTGATGGCCACGGTGGGCGACGGCCAGGAGGCCAAGGTGCTCAAGCTGTGGACGGTCACGGACTGGCCGGTCGCCTTCGGGACCTCGGTGGCGGGGGTCGTACTGCTGGCCCTCGGGGCGTACGTCCTCGGGGTCGCGGCCGGTTCCCGGGCCGAGCTGACGCGTCTGCTGATAGCCCCGCGCGACGCGGACCTGGGGGACAGGGTCGTCGAACTGACCCGCTCCCGCGTCCGGTTGGTCGACGCCTTCGAGGCGGAGCGGCGCCGTATCGAGCGCGATCTGCACGACGGCGCCCAACAGCGCCTGGTCGCCCTGACGATGACCCTCGGTCTGGCCCGTCTGGACGCGCCGCCCGGGCCGCTGGCCGACCAGCTCGCCAAGGCGCACGAGGACGCCGGGCAGGCTCTGGCGGAGCTGCGGGAGCTCATCAACGGCATCCATCCCAAGGTCCTGGCCGACTTCGGGCTGGAGGCCGCGGTGACGGATGTCGCGGACCGCAGTCCGGTGCCCGTCGACGTGGCGCTGGCACTGCCCGGGCGCCCGCCCCAGTCCGTGGAGGCCGCCGTGTACTTCGTGGTCTGCGAGGCCCTCGCCAACGTCGTCAAGCACAGCGGGGCGAGCCGGGCGGAGGTGAGCGGAGGGCACCGTGACGGGCGGCTGTACCTCCAGGTGCGCGACGACGGACGCGGTGGTGCGAGCGCGGACGGCGGCAGCGGGCTGACCGGGCTCGCCGACCGGGTGTCGGTGCTCGATGGCAGACTTTCCCTGTCCAGCCCGCCGGGCGGACCGACCCTGCTGCGTGTGGAGATCCCTTGCCGGATGGCCGAGTTGACGGAGCGGTCCGATCGCTCCGCGTAGTGCTGGCCGAGGACAGCGTGCTGCTGCGGGACGGGCTCATCGGCCTGCTCACCCGCTTCGGCCACGAGGTGGTGGCGGCCGTCGGGGACGCCGAGGCGCTGCTCACCGCGGTCGCCGAGCACGAGCCGGACATCGTGGTCACGGATGTACGGATGCCTCCGGGCTTCCAGGACGAGGGGCTGCACGCGGCGGTGCGGCTGCGCGAGAGGCGGCCCGCACTGCCGGTGCTGGTCCTCAGTCAGTATGTCCAGCGGGCGTACGCGGCCGAGCTGCTGGACTCCGGTGACGGATCGGGCGTGGGGTACCTGCTCAAGGACCGGGTCGGGCAGGTCGAGCAGTTCGTGGACGCGCTGGACGAGGTCGCCGGTGGCGGTACGGTCGTCGACCCCGAGGTCGTACGGCAGTTGCTGCGCAGGCGTCGGGATCCGCTGGAGCGGCTCACACCGCGTGAGCGGGAGGTCCTGGCGCTCGTCGCACAGGGCAGGTCCAACGGGGCGATAGCCCGCGAGCTGGTGGTCACCGAGGCCGCGGTCGGCAAGCACATCGGCAGCATTCTGTCCAAGCTGGACCTGCCCCAGACCGACGAGACGCACCGCAGGGTGCTGGCGGTGCTTGCCTTTCTGCGGGCGTGAGCTTGCGTCCGGGCCCGGCCCCGTACCGCCCGTACAGGCTGTGACCTGGGGTTTTCGCAGGCTCGACGATGGTTGTTCGGGTGGTCGGCGGCGTTCGGGATACCGACCTCGTCCGACCCATTGACGCCACTCCCAGCGCACCTCTACCTTTCGGCCGAAGTTACGCACAGTGTTCGTGATCTCGAACGGGTGGCCTGGGGAGAGTCGCTTGGACGAGTCGCCGCCGGAAGGACCTCCCGTGCTCCGCACCCTGAACCGTCAACGGTCGAGTCGTCGCTGGGCGATCCTCGGGGCAGCCCTGCTGTCCCTGATCGCGTCCCTGTCCCTCGTCGTCACGCAGCCCACCGCCGCGGCCGACGGCAAGCCGTACACCAACCCGATCAAGTCGCAGAAGGGCGCCGACCCCTGGCTGGAGTACTACAACGGCAACTACTACCTGGTGACGACGACGTTCACCAACAAGCTGCTCATGCGCAAGTCCCCCACCCTCGCCGGGCTGAGCACCGCCCCGAGCGTGGAGATCTGGTCGGACACCACCGCGGGCCGCAACGCCAACATCTGGGCACCGGAGATCCACTTCCTCGACGGCAAGTGGTACCTGTACTACTCGGCCGCGCAGTCCGGCGCCGCCTGCTGTGACACCCAGCGCACGCACGTGCTGGAGAGCTCCGGCACGGACCCGATGGGCACGTACACGTACAAGAACATCCTCACCGACGCCAGCCTCACCCCCGGCCCGGCGGCCGCGCAGGGCTGGCTGATCGACGCCAGTGTCCTCAAGCACGACAACAAGCTCTACCTGCTGGGCAGCGGCAAGATCAACGGCAGCACGCAGAGCCTGGTCATCGCCCCGATGAGCAACCCGTACACGCTCAGCGGTCCCTTCACGATCATCTCCAGCCCCACGCTGAGCTGGGAGACCCAGGGCGGCGCGGTCAACGAGGGCCCCGAGCCGCTGTACCGCAACGGGCGCACCTTCCTGACGTACTCCGCCAGCAACTGCCAGACCGCCGACTACAAGCTGGGCCAGCTGGAGCTCACCGGCAGCGACCCGCTGAGCCCCGCCTCCTGGACGAAGAAGCAGACGCCGGTCTTCCAGCGCAGTGACGCCAACAGCGTCTACGGCCCCGGCCACAACGGGTTCTTCACGTCCCCCGACGGCACCGAGAACTGGATCGTCTACCACGCCAACAGCGCGTCCAACGGCGGTTGCGGCAACGCCCGTACCACCCGCGCGCAGAAGTTCACCTGGAACGCGGACGGTACGCCCAACTTCGGCACCCCGGTCGCGCTCGGTACGACCCTGCCCGGCCCGTCCGGCGAGACCGCGACCACCCCGACCGCGTACACCATCGTCAACCGCAACAGCGGTAAGTGCCTCGACGTCAACGGCGGCGGCACCGCGGACGGCACGAACATCTTCCAGTGGACCTGCAACGGCGGCGCCAACCAGAAGTGGCGTATCGAGGACATGGCCGACGACAGCAGCCGTCTGGTGAACGTGGCCACCGGCAAGGTCGCGGACGTCGCGGACTGCTCCGCCGCCGACGGCGCGGACATCCGTCAGTGGTCCTGGCTGAACAACAACTGCCAGAAGTTCCGCCTGATCTACACCGGCGGCGACTACGTCCGGATCACCAGCGTCAGCACCGGCAAGGTCGCCGACGTCGCCAACTGCGGCACCGCCAACGGCGTGGACGTACGTCAGTGGTCCTGGCTGAACAACAACTGCCAGCAGTGGCGGCTCGTGCCCACGACCGCCTGATCGACTGTCCAGATTGGCCAGCTGACCGGATTGGCCAGCTGGCTGGCTGACCGGCTGACCGGCTGACGCCGGGCGTGCGCCAGGGGACGCTACAGCCGCTTCGCGAAGCAGAGACTCAGCTCATGGAAGCGGTAGTAGCCGAACTTGGCGCACGGTTCATAGCCGCTGGAGGTGTACAGGCCGACGGCCTCGGGCTGCTTCGAGCCCGTCTCCAGCACCATGCGGATACGGCCCGCCGCGCGGGCGTCGTCCTCCAGGGCGGCCAGGACGCGGCGGGCCAGTCCCTTGCCGCGTGCCTCGTCGACGACGTACATCCGCTTCAGCTCGGCGTCCCCGTCCGAGTACCCCTCGTCGTTCTCGTCCTGGGTGCGCCAGCCGCCCGTCGCCACGGGTCTGTCCAGCTCGTCGTACGCGATGAGGTACAGGCCGCGGGGCGGCTCGAAGTCCGTCGGGGTGAGCGTGGTGGCGTCGCCGCCGTCGCCGTACCGGAGGGCGTACTCGGCCTGCACCTGGTCGTTGAGCTTGACGGCGTCCGGGTGGTCGAAGGAGACGCTGCGTATATTCATGCGGATTATGGTACATCTATGCGTTACCGTGGGGGTGGCTGTCGGCGGCCATCCCGCGGCCACTCCTGCGGCCATCCCCGCGGCCGTCCCCGCGCCCATCCCATTGTGCCGCGCCCCGGTATGGTGCGCGGGTGCTCACTGTGACCTCTGTGAATGTGAACGGGCTCCGGGCCGCCGCGAAGAAGGGCTTCGTGGAGTGGCTCGCGGAGACCTCCGCGGACGTGCTGTGCCTCCAGGAGGTGCGGGCCGAGCCCCAGCAGTTGCCGACGGAGGTGCGGGAGCCGGACGGCTGGCACGTCGTGCACGCGCCGGCGGCGGCGAAGGGCCGGGCCGGGGTCTCCCTCTACACCCGCCGTGAACCCGAGCGCATCCAAGTGGGCTTCGGCTCCGCGGAGTTCGACGGCAGCGGGCGGTATGTCGAGGTGGACCTGCCCGGTGTCACCGTCGCCAGCCTCTATCTGCCCTCCGGTGAGGTCGGCACGGAACGGCAGGACGAGAAGGTGCGGTTCATGGGGGAGTTCCTCGCCTATCTGAAGGACCTGCGTGAGCGCTCCGCGGCCGGTGGGCGCGAGGTCGTCGTCTGCGGTGACTGGAACATCGCCCACCAGCAGGCCGACCTGAAGAACTGGCGTGCGAACCAGAAGAACTCCGGGTTCCTGCCCGAGGAGCGGGAGTGGCTCGGGCGCGTCCTCGACCCGGACGACGGCGGGTACGTCGACGTCGTACGCGCTCTGCATCCGGATGTGGAGGGCCCGTACACGTGGTGGTCGTATCGAGGGCGTGCCTTCGACAACGACTCGGGGTGGAGGATCGACCTCGCCGTCGCGACTCCCGGGCTCGCCGGACGGGCGGTCAAGGGCTATGTCGAGCGGGCCGCCAGCCATGGCGAACGCTGGTCGGACCACGCTCCGGTGACTGTGGTCTTCGAGGGGTGACTCTCGTCTTCGACAAGTGACCGCCGTCTTCGAGGGGCGACCGTTGTCTTCGAGGGGTGACCGTTGTCTTCGAGGGCCGTCGTCTTCGAGGGGTGAGGGCAGGGGCGGGCGCGGGTCGGCTACGGCTGTTTGCGCAGCCACCGGTCGAGCGCCAGTGACAGTTCCGCCTCCATCACGCTCCGTGCCAGCGGGCGCAGGCGAGGGAGGTCCTCCGCCGAGGCGTGGGTGAGGACCAGTTCGGTGAAGAGTTCCGCGAGGGCGTCCGCGTGGTCGCGTACGCGTCTGCCCGTCTCCAGGACGGCGGAGAGCGGGATGCCCTCGCGGACCAGCTGGGACGACACCTCCAGCAGACGGCGGCTGATGTGCACGATCTCGCCGCCGTCGGTGCCCAGATAGCCGAGGTCCATCGCGGCGGAGAGGTTCTCGGGGGTGGCCTGGTCGCCGAAGTGGTCGGCGAGGGTCTCGGGGGAGAGGCGGATCGGGGTCTCCTCGGTGGGGTCGCCCAGGCCCAGCAGTTCCGCCACGTCGCGCCCGTGATCGAAGGCCTCGGCCAACTCGGCGATACCGCTGAGGGTGTGACCGCGTTCCAGGAGGGCCGAGATCGTGCGCAGCCGGGCCAGGTGCGTGTCGTCGTACCAGGCGATACGGCCCTCGCGGCGGGGCGGCGGGATCAGCTTGCGCTCCCGGTAGAACCGCAGGGTGCGCACCGTGATGCCGGCCTCCCTGGCCAGCTCCGTCATGCGGTACTCGCGTCGTCCGCCGTGTTCTCCCGGTTCCTCAGCCACGTCGGAAGCCTATGTCGTACCGCCGGACACCCATGTTGTACCGCAGGTAACTTCGTTGGCCCGCCCCCTACCCATCGGTAGAGTCCTGCCCTACGCTCCCCATTGCGCCAGTGTTCACTGGCGCAGTCGCGAGGCCGGTACGAGGCAAGGAGG
>NZ_VJZE01000859.1 GCF_009377205.1 Streptomyces phyllanthi | reverse complement strand
GTGGAGGAGGGTCGGGATGTGTGGGGTGGCGGCGTTGCTCCAGCCGACTCTGGGGTCTCCGGAGGTACCGGTCTGCGTCGCGTTCATGGTGGTCATCCCCTCCCGTTGCATCCCCCGACAGCGGACACAGACTGCCAAACGCCGTGGCTGGTGGGGAAGCTGGGGCGCCGCGACACGCCCGGGCTTCGGCGTACCGTCACGGCGGGGTGACGGCAGGTCACGGAACTGGAGGCCCGGTGACCGGTGTCGGTGTACGGCTTAGGCTGTCGGCAATCGCGATCCGTACGGTCATCGCGTCGTAGACAGGCAAATCAGGCCATACAGAACGCCGCAGGGGGCATCCGCCATGACGACAGGTCGGCTCGGGCAGCAAGCCGCGCCGCCGAACGCGGCCTACGCCGGGCAGCTCGTGCAGTTTCCGGACCCGGTCCGGGCCGCGCGTCATCCGAGGGGTGTGCGTATCGACGCGTACGGCTATCCCGATTTCTCGCCTTATGCGCGTGCGGCGGCGGAGATCGCGGACCCCCCGGAAGGGTTCGGCGTGGATGAGCTGAGGTTGACGGACTATGTGTCCGCGAACGCCGCGCTCGCCGCTTCCGGGCATGAGTTGTGGGACACGATTCCGTCGGTGGCGACTCCGCATGGCTGGACGTGGCATCACGTGCGGGGCAGTCGGCGGCTTGAGTTGGTGCCGGTGGATGTGAAGGCGCTGCTGCGGCATCACGGGGGTGTGGCGACGGCTTCCGTGGACCAGGGCAAGCGGGGGACGCGGCCGTTGCAGGAGACGCGGCCCGCGCACTTCGGGTTGCCGAAGGCGTCGGTGGCCGTGACGGAGCAGCAGGTGCAGGGGGTCGAGGAGGACCTGGGGTACCGGTTGCCGGGGGCCTATCGGTCGTTTCTGAAGGCCGCGGGCGGGTGTGCTCCGGTGGGGGCGGCTCTGGACGCGGATCTGGGGCTGCTGGTGGACCAGCCGTTCTTCACGGTGCGGGACGAGGCCGCCGTCAATGACCTTGTGTATGTCAACAAGTGTCTGCGGGACCACCTGACCAAGGATTACCTGGGTGTGGGGTTCGTGCAGGGCGGGTTGCTCGCGGTGAAGGTGAAGGGCGACCGGATCGGGTCGGTGTGGTTCTGCGCGTACGACGACGCGCGTGACGTGGATCCTTCGTGGACGCCCGCCGAGCGTGTGGAGCGGCTGTTGCTGCCGTGCGGGGACGATTTCGACGCGTTCCTGGGCCGGCTGGCGGGCAATCCGCCGGAGTTGGAGACCGTGGCGAACCTGATGGTGGACGGCGGCTTCGCGCGTGCCGTGCCGGTCGGTGTGGAGGCCTCGGCGTCCTGGGAGTCTTCGGCGTCTTCGGTGGGGGAGTGAGCTTTCGATGGTGACCTTCGCGCAGGCGCAGGAGCGTGCCGAGGAGTGGATCAACGGGGATGTGCCCGGCTACCAGCACCGTGAGGTGCGGGTGCGGGAGTTCGAGTTGGGGTTCGTGGTCTGGGCGGAGGACCGGGTCGACGGTCCGCGTTCGGACGGTGGTGCCCAGCGGCTGGTGATCGCCCGGGACAGTGGTGAGGCCACGTTGTGGCCCGCGTTGCCGGTGGGTGAGGTGATCCGGCGGTACGAGGAGGAGTACGGCCGGATCGACGAGGTGCCCGAGGCGGCGCCGGTGCCTCCGGCGCGGGTGGATCTGAACCAGACGTCGTTCCTGCTGAGTCCGCCGGAGTGGTTGCAGGAGGCGGCCGACAAGCTGGGGATCGCGGACCGGCGTTCGGG
>NZ_VJZE01000858.1 GCF_009377205.1 Streptomyces phyllanthi | reverse complement strand
GGGTGGTGGGGGAGGGGGCGGCCACGGTGTCCGCAGCTTCGACTCCGTCTCCCGCGGGGTCGATCGCGGTGTCGTCGACACCGGGCAGCGCGAGTCCGGCGGCCGACCGTTCCGCGATCAGCCGGATCAACGGCTCGGGCAGCCAGGCGGCTTCGTCGCCTTCCCCTTCATCCTCCTCGCCCTCACCGGCACCGGCCCCGGAGGTGCCCGTCGGCGAAGTACCGGTCAGTGCCTCCGCCAGATCCTCCGCGCCGGGCCGCTGCCCCGGATCCTTCTCCAGACAGCCGGTCACCACATCGGCCAGTTCCTCCGGAAGACCCGCCAGATCCGGCGCGTCGTGCACCGTGCGGTACAGCAGCGCGTCGATCGCGCCCGTGCCGAACGGCGGACGGGCGGTGGCCGCGTACGCCAGCACGCAGCCCAGCGAGAAGATGTCGCCGGCCGTTCCGACTCGCTGTCCGTCCCCCGGCTCGGCCTGTTCCGGCGGAAGGAAGCCGGGCGTGCCCACCACGACGCCGGTCGCGGTGAGTGTCGTGTCCTCGGGGGCGCGGGCGATACCGAAGTCGATCAGTCGCGGCCCGTCCAGCGCGAGCAGTACGTTGCCGGGCTTGACGTCCCGGTGCACCAGACCGGCGGCGTGGATGTCCCGCAGCGCCTCCGCCAGCCGGGTACCGAGGACCCGCAGGCTCGCCGCGGGCAGAGGCCCGTGCGCGGCGACGGCCTCGCCGAGTGAGGGCCCCGGTACGAACTCGGTGGCCAGCCAGGGCGCCACCGCGTCCGGGTCGGCGTCGACGAGAGGCACCACCCAGGGGCTGGTGATCAGCCGGGCCGTGTCCACCTCGCGCCGGAACCGCTCCCGGAACCCGGCGTCCTCCGCGTACTCGGCCTGGATGACCTTCAGCGCGACCAGGGAGCCCCCGGAGGAGCGGGCCAGATAGACCACGCCCATGCCCCCGGCGCCGAGCCGCCCGAGCAGCCGGTAGTCCGCCATCTTGGCCGGGTCGGCGGTACGGAGCGGTTCCATCACTTCTTCTCCACTTGCTGCTGGACGCGCTCAAGCATCTGTACGAGGGCGCTGGTGCCCAGTTCGTTGAGTTCCGGCTGGGTGTATCCCTCGGCTCCCTTGACGGCGACGGCCACGACGACGGTGCCGAGCCGGGCGACCATCCACCGGTACGAACCGGTGCCGCCGCCCTCCTCGGCGTACTCGCCGGTTTCGAGAACGGAGTCGTCGGCGTACCTCTGCTCCCGGGCGCCGAACGGGGTGCCGAGTGACATCAGCCCTGTGAGCCGCTCGTCGGACCGGAGCCGCTGCTCCGGGCAGCGCAGGACCTCTTCCAGGGTGGTGCTCAGCTGTTCGTCGGCACCGAGGACCGAGTCGTGGGCGGTAACCGCGACCGTCACCTTGACGGTGCCCTTGCCGTCGCCGCCGGGCAGACTGCTGTACCGGGACAGGCTGGCCAGCACGCCCTTGGGCAGCCTCTCGCGCTGCCAGCGGCAGGTGCCGTCCAGCACGGCCCAGGTGCCCGGCGTACTCTCGCCCGGGCTCTGCGCGACGAAGCCGCGGCCCCAGTCGTCAGGGCCGAGTGCGACGGAACGGACCAGCCGCTCCGCCGCCGCCGACGTCCTGGGCACGAGTTCGGGATCGGGCGTGGAGACGGCGGGCGAGCCCCCACTCGCCGAAGCGCTCGGTGAGGTGCCGCCCGAGGGGGACCCCGTCGGCCGGGACGGCTCACCGCCCCCACCCTCCGCCGATCCGCCCGTACATCCGACCAGCAGACTTC
>NZ_VJZE01000857.1 GCF_009377205.1 Streptomyces phyllanthi | reverse complement strand
CCCCCCGCCCCCGCGTCACATACCGCGCCGACTTCCGCAGCGCCCCGGTGTTGCCCAGCAGCTCGTCCGCCCGTGCCACGAACGACTCGTCCGGCATCCGCCGCCCCAACTCCACCGACTCCACGGTGTGCTTGGAGAAACGGACGAGATCCGCGAACTCGGTCCTGCTGTACCCGGCGTGCTCGCGCAGCGCCTGGGTGACCGCGCCCCATGTCCGCAGACTGTCCGAGGGATCGGGCTCCCGTTCTCCCTCACAGGCCGTCAGCTCGTCTCCCGCGTCCACGCCGCCCGTCATCCGCGGTCACCTCCCGTTGCGTCACGTTGCTACCCGATCTCCTCACCGATCGGCAGCACTCACAGTGACGGCAAGAGACTCGTACCGTCCACAGAATGTGCTCGTACGCTGACGCACCGTACGGGCCGTGCTCCTGGCGTACACCCCCGCGCGCCCGTCACGGTGACCCCATGAACACCATTACGCCCCAACTGTCCGCTATCGTACGTACGTTCACCCAGCAGTTGTCGTCCACACGCCGTGGCGCCCGCCTCGCCCGACTGCTCACCACGGAGCAGCTCCGCACCTGGCAGGTGTCACCCGCCGTCACCGAACGTGCCGAGCTGATCGTCGCGGAACTCTCCGCCAACGCCGCCCTGCACGGCCACGTACAAGGCCGCGACTTCCGCCTCGCCCTCACCCTCGACCCCGCCGCCGGCCTCCTCCGTATCGCCGTCACCGACGCTCGCGGCGACCGGCTGCCCGCACCGTCGCCGGACTCCGAGGAGGTGGGGCCGGACGCCGAGTCGGGCCGCGGTCTTCTCCTGGTCGGCGCCCTGGCCGACCGCTGGGGCACGGAACCGTATCCACCCGCCGGCAAGACCGTCTGGGCGAACATCACCCTCGCCCCTCACGACACCGGCCACAACACGGGCCATGGCACCAGCCACGACACCGGCCGGGCATCAGCTCCGCCCTGCCGGACGGGCGCTCCTCAGGGCTGACCACCAACCCGCCGACCTGCGCATCCTCGGCGCCGGGCGCAAGATGGTGGAACAGGGCGCACGTCGGAAGGAGCCGTCGTCATGGGAGGAGCATCAGGAGGACTTCGTCATCGGATGCTTCTCGTGGTCGCGGGTATGGCCGCCGCGGGCGCACTGACGAGTTGCGGCAGTGGCGGTTCAGAGGGCCGGGAACAGCGGCAGGCGCCATCCGTGCACACCGCATCCCCGCAGACGCCGAGGCCGGCGTCCGCGATCGCCGAGGCAGCGGTCGGGACTCCGTCCGGGGATGACGTCCCCGTCCTGGAAAAGGGGCAGACGCTTCCCGTCGCAATCCCAGAGGACGAGATTCTCAACATCCCGGCCAGTTCGGCGGACGTGACACTCACCGATTACCGGCAGGCCGATGTCCTGCCCCAGGGCGAGTTCCTGTCACCGGAGACCGCGGACCCGCAGAACACGTTCGTCTGCCTGGAGTTCAGGGTGAAGAACACCGGCAGCGCGGACTTCGACACCGCGCCGCTGACACAGGCACGCTGGACCGGGAAGGACGGTCAGACCAAGCAGATCGACCACGAGCTCAGTGGTGACTGCGCGGAACTCGGCTTCGTGAAGGAGACCCTGCTCAACGAACCGGATCCCCGTCCCGGCGAGTTCGTCACGGGTACCACCGTGTTCATGGTGCCCGACACCCAGCCCGGTGCCTTGGAGTTCAGCACCGACATGGAGCACGCGACGTTCAAGATCGAGGTGTCCGGGCCGCGTTGATCCCGGGCGGAGGGCGGGCG
>NZ_VJZE01000856.1 GCF_009377205.1 Streptomyces phyllanthi | reverse complement strand
CCGAACTCGACCTGCGCACCTTCAACGGCCGCCACCCCGTCGAACTCATCGGCGGAGTCCGCTTCCCCGCCATCGGAGAACTGCCCTACCTGCTCACCCTCGCAGGCCACGGCTTCTACTGGTTCCGCTTGCGGCGAGAGCACGGTGAGCAGTGATGACTGCACCACGGTGAGTAGTGGTACGGTTGCGCCGTTCTCGTGATCTGAACCGGCAAGGACGCCCCCGCCCGGGTGACCTGAACGCCGATGGTTACGGCTCCGCGATCCGCCGGTCACGGCCCCGGCCCCGGCCACCAAGCGGGCGGGACGGTTTTCACCGTCCCGCCCTGGGAACCCTTCCACGCAACCCGACGCTCCTCCGCCACCCAATGCGGAAAGGACGCACGTCATGTCGGAAGCCACGTCGGCAGCTGTCACGCACACCGGGCACTCCACCGGTACGACCGGTCCCGGCCTCCTCGCGTCCCTGGATCCGCTGCTCAGGGAGTGGCTGCCGCGGCAGCGCTGGTTCGCGGGCAAGGGCCGCCCGGTGACCGGCTTCAGCCTGGTGGCGGCGACCGAACTGCTGCCCGTGAGTTCGAAGCTGGGGCTGATCCACCTTCTCGTACGGGCCCACCAGCCGCTCGTACCCCTCCAGAGCGCCGCGGCGCACCCCGCCGACTGCTACCAGCTGCTCCTCGGGGTACGGGAGACGCTGCCGCCACGGCTCGCGCCCGCGCTGATCGGGCGTCTGGAGGAGGGGCCGCTGGCGGGGCGCACGGTGTACGAGGCGCTGTACGACCCACGGCCCGCCGAGGTGCTTCTCGAAGCGCTGCGCGCACGGGCGCGTATCGGCGAGCTGCGCTGCGAGCGGGACATGCGGCAGGAGATCCGGGCGGGGCTGATGCCGCGCCTGGTGACGTCGGAGCAGTCCAACTCGTCGATCGTCTTTGGAGATACGTTCATCCTGAAGCTGCTGCGGCGGATCGTGCCCGGTATGAACCCGGATCTGGAGCTGCCGCTGGTGCTGTCGCGCGAGGGGTGCCCGCGGGTGCCGGCTCCGGCGGGCTGGCTGATGGCGGACCTGGCCTCCTCCGAGGACTCGTACGTGCTCGGCGTGCTCCAGCCCTTCGTGCAGGGCGCGGCCGACGGCTGGGAGCTGGCGCTGCGCGAACTGGCCAAGGGTGAGGACTTCGCCGCGGAGGCGCGGGCGCTGGGGCGGGCGACGGCCGAGGTCCACACGGCGCTGGCGCGGGCGCTGCCGACAGTCACCCTGGGGCGGGCCCAACTGGAGCTGCTCGTCGGAGGGATGACCGAGCGGCTGGAGGCGGCGGCGCAGGCGGTGCCGGCGCTGCGACCGTACGCGCCGGACCTGCACACGGCCTTCGAGGCGCTGGCGGACCTGGCGGCGGAGGGCAACACCTGGACGGCCCAGCGCATCCACGGGGACCTGCACCTGGGCCAGTGTCTGCGGTCGCCGGACGGCGAGTGGTCGCTCATAGACTTCGAGGGCGAGCCGTCCAAGTCCCTCGCCGAGCGCCGGATGCCGCAGCCGGTGGCCCGGGACATCGCGGGGATGCTGCGCTCCTTCGACTACGCGGCCCACTCGCAGAGCCCTCCGGACACGGACTGGGCGACCGTCTGCCGGGCCGCGTACTGCGCCGGATACGCCGAGGTCTCCGGCAGCGACCCGCGGACCGACCCCGTGCTGCTGCGCGCATACGAGACGGACAAGGCGGTGTACGAGGTCGTCTACGAGGCCCGGCACCGCCCCGACTGGCTGCCGGTGCCGCTGGCCGCGATACGCCGACTGGCCGCGAA
>NZ_VJZE01000855.1 GCF_009377205.1 Streptomyces phyllanthi | reverse complement strand
CGGGTGGGTGCCGATGAGCGCCTGTACGGCACGTCAAACCGGTGCCTGGCGGTGGACCGGTCGAAGCGCGGGGCGCCCTGTGCGCCGGTGCGTGGGCCGGCCTTCGCGCCGTGGCAGTCGACCACGGGCTCGGGACCTACCTGTCCGCCTACGGGCCTACAGGTCCAGCAAGGCCCTCGGCTGGTAGCCGCCCGACTCCCTCACGATGTCCTCCGGGGTCTGGGCCGGCCGTACGAGGCCGAAGTGGATCTGTCCGTCCGCGTGGGGCGCGAAGCCGTGGATGGCGGGGCGGGGGAGGGAGTTGTAGGCGTAGTGGTGGGCGAAGTAGTACGCCCCGGTGTCCAGCGCGGCCGCGTAGTCGCCCTGGTCGAGGAGGGGGAGGGAGCGTCCCTCGGCGAGGAGGTCCCCGGAGAAGCAGGCGGGGCCGGCGATGTCCTGGACGACGGGGGCTCCCTCCTTGGGGCGGCCCTTCGGGTCGTAGGCGGCGATGCGCAGGGGCCATGAGCCCGGTGCGTAGACCGTGCGGGTGGCGACCTGGACTCCGGCGTGGGTCACCGCGATGGGGCGCCCGCCCGCGCGCTTGGCGTACTCCACGCGCGCGACCACCGTGCCGTGCTTGGCCAGGAGCGAGCGGCCGAACTCGGTGACCAGGCCGTACCGCCCGTCGAACAGACCCGGTACGGCCTCGGAGAGCAGCCGGGCGTACTGCGCGTACGTCGGCGTCGTGTCGTCCGAGTGGAAGTTGACCGGCAGGCCGCCGCCGATGTCGATCGTGTCGATCTGGCGGCGGCCGAGGCGCTGGTTGATCTCCTCGGCGAGCGCGTACGTCTCCTCCACGCCCCGCGCCATCAGGGAGAGCGGAACGCCCTGGGAGCCGGTGTGCGCGTGCAGCCGGGTCAGCCACGGGCGGGCCGCGCAGGCGCGGACGACCCATTCACGGGCGCCCTCGTCCTGGAGGGCCACCCCGAACTTGGACGTGGATGTCGCGGTGGACGTCGCGTCGATCGTGCCGCCGCCGACCTGGGGGTTGACCCGGATACCGATGGGCGAGCGGGTGGGTGCCGAGCGGGCCAGGGCGTCGATGCGGTCGAGCTCCTGGGGGTTGTCCGCGTTCACCGCGATGCCGAGGGCCAGCGCCTCGCGCAGTTCGGCCGGGGTCTTGGCGGGGGAGTCGAGCACGGTCCGGGCCGGGGTGATGCCCGCCGCCCGCGCCAGGGCCAGTTCGCCGGGGCTCGCCACTTCCGCGCCCATGCCCGTGTCGCGCAGCAGGCGCAGTACGGGCACGAGGGGCGTGGCCTTCACCGCGAAGGCGTGCAGTACGGGGGTGCCCGGCGCGGTCACCGCGTCGAACGCCGCCCGAAGCTCCGCCGCCGAGGCCCGGATGCCGACGACGTCGAGGAGCCCGATGATGGGCGTGCCGGGCCCCAGCAGCCCCTGCTCCACGGCGGCGCGGATCGCCTCGTCCCGCCGCGCGGCGCGCTCCGCGTCGCCGCCGCCCGCAAGTGTGTTCTGCATGTCCCCCATCGTGTCCCCCGTGGTCGTGTTCCTGGTCCTGGTGCGTGGTCCTGGTGCGTGTTCCTGGTCGTGTTTCCGGGCGCGGTCCTGGGCGCGGTCCCGGTCGTGCGCAGGCGGGGCCGGTCGTGTCCGGGTCGTACGCCCCGTGTCTTCAGCCAAACATCCGCGGCGGGTCCGCGCTGGCGTACGGTCGTATTGACTAGCTCTATTCAGGGAGTGAGGATGTGAATAGGTAGTGCAACAGGTAGTGCGAACCCGCCGCCCGCCAGCCCACAGGAGGCAGACCGTGTCAGGAC
>NZ_VJZE01000854.1 GCF_009377205.1 Streptomyces phyllanthi | reverse complement strand
CCCCCCGGGCCACCCGGGCCACCCCGGCCGTCCCATCAGCCGTACGTGGCCGACGAGCCCGACGCGCCCCGGGCCTCCAGGGGCCCCAGGTCCCGTACGGACGCGAAGGGTCCCAGGTCCCCGAAGCTGTCGGGTCTCCCGAAGTTCCCGCAGTTCGCAAGGGGCTCCGAGAGCCACTCGGAGGACACGCAGGACTCACAAGGCTCACAGGGCTCACAGGGCTCACAGGGCTCACAGTCGTCCAAGGCCCCCAAAGCCTGCAAGTCGTCCAGGCCCCCCAAGGGCGACCTGGCCACGGAGATCACCGCGTCCCTGGTCGTCTTCCTCGTGGCCCTCCCCCTGTGCATCGGCGTCGCCGTGGCCTCCGGTGTCCCGGCCGAGCTGGGCATCATCTCGGGTGTCATCGGCGGCCTGGTGGTCGGCGCGTGCCGGGGCAGCACCCTCCAGGTCAGCGGTCCGGCCGCGGGTCTCGCGGCCCTGGTGGCCGAGACCGTGATGGAGTTCGGCGTGGCCATGCTCGGGGTGATCGTGCTCTTCTCGGGCATCCTGCAGATCATCCTGGGCCTGGTGAGGTTCGGCCGGTTCTTCCAGGCGATCTCCCTGGCCGTCGTCCAGGGCATGCTCGCGGGCATCGGCCTGCCGCTGATGTTCAGTCAGGCGTACCCGGTGGCCGACGCCAAGGCCCCAGGCACCCCGATCGAGAACATGGCCGGGATCCCCGGCCTGATCGTCGACACCGTCTCGAACCCCCAGGCGATGATCGCCGCGGGACTCGGCATCCTCACCGTCGTCCTCAGCTTCATGTGGAAGAACGTGCCGGGCCCGATCAAGAAGATCCCCGCGGCCCTGGTCGCCGTGGGTGTCGGTATCGCGGTCGCCTCCCTGCCCGGTGTGAACGTGAAGACGCTCCAGGTGGGCAATCTGCTGGCCTCCGTCGACGTACCCGGTCCGGAGCAGTTCGCCGGTCTCGCCGACGTCGGCATCATCACCGCGATCCTCACCTTCACGGTGATCGCCTCGGCGGAGTCACTGTTCACGGCCGCAGCGGTGGACCGTATGCACGACGGTCCGCGCACCCGCTACAACCCCGAGCTGATCGCCCAGGGCGCCGGCAACACGGTGGCGGGCATCCTCGGCGCGCTGCCCATCACCGCGGTGGTGGCCCGCAGCTCGGCGAACGTCCAGGCGGGCGCCAAGACCCGTACGTCCCGCACGCTGCACGGTCTGTGGCTGCTGGCCTTCGCGCTGCTGCTCCCCCAGGTGCTCGCCCTGATCCCGATCTCGGTCCTCGCGGGCGTCCTCGTGCACAGCGGCTGGAAGCTCTTCGCGCCCGGGGAGTTCCCGAAGATGTGGCGCCAGGACCGGGGCGAGTTCGCGGTCATGACGCTCACCACGCTGGTCATCGTGGCGACGGCCCTGCTGGAGGGTGTCCTCGTCGGCCTCGCCGCGGGCATCGTCCTCGCCGCCCTGCGGATGTCGCAGACGGTCATCAAGCAGCACATCGAGGAGGACACGGCGAAGGTGGTGATGGCGGGCAACGCGACGTTCCTGCGCCTGCCGGAGGTCATCGAGGCCCTGGAGGCCGCCGCCGAGGCCGGCAAGCCGCGTATCCGCCTCGACCTCACCGGAGTGACCCACCTCGACCACGCCTGCCGCAACCAGGTCGAGGAGTTCACGGCCCAGCAGCGCGGCAAGGGCCTGCGCGTGGAGCTCCTGATGCCGGGCCCGGCGAAGTCGTTGACGGCCGGCGGCAAGGCGCCCGAGGCACCGGAGCAGCCGGCCGCGCGCCGCCCCGGCCCCCTGACGCAGCC
>NZ_VJZE01000853.1 GCF_009377205.1 Streptomyces phyllanthi | reverse complement strand
CTCCTGCGCGCCCGCGAACCCCTCGTCGGCTACTGGTCCGTCCTCGACTCCCCGGTCTCCACCGAACGCATCGCCCGCCTCGGCTACGACTACGTCGCCCTCGACGCCCAGCACGGCCTGATCGACCACGCGGGCGTACTGGCCTCGCTGACCGCTATCGACACCAAGGGCTCCACCGCCGTCGGCCTGGTGCGCGTCGAGGCCAACGACCCCTCACCGATCGGCAAGGCCCTCGACGCGGGCGCCGCCGGTGTGATCGTCCCGCTGATCGACAGCGCCCAGGACGCGGCGGACGCCGTGGCCGCCGTTCGCTACCCACCGCTGGGCCGCCGCTCCTACGGTCCGATGCGCGCCGCGCTGCGCATCGGACCCGATCCGGCCGACGCCCACCGCGAGACCGTCGTCCTCGCCATGATCGAGACCGCGGAGGGCCTCGCCCATGTGGAGGAGATCTGCGCCACCGAGGGACTCGACGGCGTGTACGTCGGCCCCTCCGACCTGCGTATCGCGATCGGCGGGACCACGTCCCGGGACCCCGCGGTCGCCGCCGAGTTCGAGGCCGCACTCGTGACGGTGCGTACGGCGGCGGCCGCGGCCGGAATCGCCGCCGGCATCCACACCGGGGACGGCGCCGCCGCGGCCAAACGCCTCGCCGAGGGCTTCACCTTCGCCACGGTGGCCTGCGACCTGGTCCACCTGGAACAGGTGGCGTCCGGTCATCTCGCGGCGGCGAAGGCGAGCGGGGAGGCCCGGTGACGGGCGTGGGGACGGACGCGCTCGAACCTGGCGCCACGTTCCCCACCCCCTCCCGCGACTTACGGCTTCCGCGTACCGCCCACCAGCCACGGGGAACCACCGGGCCCGTCCGCACGGCCCGCCACCGCCACACCCTCAGGGACGTACACCTGAGCCCCGCCTGGCCGGACCGGAAGTTCCGCGTATGACCGCCGCCGCCGCGAGCCCCCCGGTCACCACGCTCATCACCACCCCCACCTTCGCCCGCCACTCGCCCGAACCCTGGGAGATCCTCGCGTCCGCGGGCGCGGGACCGCTTCGCCCGTACGAGGACACCGCCCTGTCGCACACCGAGCTGCTCGCCCGTATCGGCACCGCGGACGCGCTGATCGTCGGTATGGACACCGTCACGGCGGAGGTCATCGACGCGGCCGGCCGTCTCAAGGTCATCGCCAAGCACGGCGTCGGCGTCGACACCATCGACCTCGCCGCCGCCCGCGCCCGGGGCATCCCGGTGGTGTGCGCGCCCGGCAGCAACTCCCGTGCCGTGGCCGAGTACACCTTCGGTCTCGTCCTGTCGGCGTTCCGCGGCATCACCACCGCCCACCGGCAGGTCATGGCGGGGGAGTGGCCCAAGGTGTTCGGCCCCGAACTAGCCGGGCGCACCCTCGGTGTCATCGGCTTCGGCCGCATCGGACGGCTCCTGGCCGGGTACGCGCTCGCCTTCGGTATGACCGTCCTCGCCCACGACCCGTATGTCACGGACACCCCGGGGGCGGAGCGCGTCGACCTGGACGACCTGCTCGCCCGCGCGGACGTGGTGAGCCTCCACCTGCCCGCCGACCCCGCCACGGGTCCCCTTCTCTCCCGCGCCCGCCTCGCCGCCATGAAGCCGGGCGCCCTGCTCGTCAACGCGGCCCGCGGCGGACTCGTCGACGAGGAGGCACTCGCCGCCCTCCTCAGGGACGGGCACCTGGGCGGCGCGGCCCTCGACGCCTTCGCCCACGAACCGCTGCCGGCCGACAGCCCCCTGCGCACCGCCCCCCGCGTCCTGCTCACCTCCCACATGGCGGCCTGTACCCCCGAGG
>NZ_VJZE01000852.1 GCF_009377205.1 Streptomyces phyllanthi | reverse complement strand
GAGGCGGACGGGGTGGCGGACGCGGACGGGGTGGCGGACGCGGTGGTGTCGGTGAGCGCGCCGGCCCGCTGGTTCTACCGGGGTACGGCGCCCATGCGGCGGCTCCACTGGCTGGTGATGCGCCCGGCGGGCCGGGTGGTCGGCCGCTACGGCCTCCGCACCCGGATCCACCACCGGCGCTGGGACCCGGTCCCGCTGTCCCCGGTCGAGGCGGTGCCCCGCATCGCCCCCACACCTCTCCTGATCGTCCACGGCGACCAGGACGGCTACTTCCCGGTGGACCACCCCCGGATGCTGGCCACGGCGGCCGGTGGCCACGGCGAACTGTGGCTGGAGCCGGGCATGGGCCACGCGGAGAACGCGGCGGACGACGAACTGCTGGGGAGGATCGGTGCGTGGGCGGCGGCGGCCGCGTCGCAGAGGCAGAGGACGTGAAGGGAGGGGGTGACGGCAGGGCGCGCTGAAGGACGTGGTGAGGGGCTCCACAAGGGGCGCGATAAAGGGTGCGGGTCTGTGTCCCGATAGCCTGACGGTGTTCACCACGACCGATTGAGGGACGAGATGGCAAAGGGCACGGTGCGTTACTGGGCCGCAGCCAAGGCCGCAGCAGGTGTAGCCGAGGAACCGTACGACGCGGTCACGCTCGCCGAGGCGCTGGACGCGGCCCGCGAGCGACACCCCGGCGAGCTCACCCGCGTCCTGCGGCGCTGCTCCTTCCTCATCGACGGTGACCCCGTGGGCACCCGCGGGCATGAGACGGTACGGCTGGCCGAGGGCGGCACGGTCGAGGTGCTCCCGCCGTTCGCAGGAGGGTGACCCACACCATGAGCAACCAGCCGTACGGCTCCTCGCACGAGGGGCACGAGGGGTACGACCCGTATCAGCAGCAGCCCGGGCACCAGGGGTACCAGCAGCCCGGGCACCAGCAGCAGTCCGCGTCGTGGCAGGGCTACGACGAGCCGCAGGCGGCCCATGCGCAGCAGTACACCCAGCAGTGGGAGGGCCAGACCTGGGAGACCCAGGTGCAGCCTCCGGTGGCCGCGGTGGACGTGACGGAGACGGCGTACCTGCCGCCGCAGGCGTATGGGCAGCACCAGGAGCCGTACGGGCAGTACCCGCCCCCGGCCCAGGGCGCTGCCGCCCAGCCGCAACCGCAGGCACAGCCACAGCCGCAAGCACAGCCGCAACCGCAAGCACAGCCGCAGGCGCAACCGCAGGCACAGCCCTCTTCCCCCGAGCCTGCCTACGGTCCTCCGACCGTCACCGGCAACACGCGCGTCACCGACGCCCAGCGCGCCCGTGCCGAGGGCCGGTCGCCGATCATCGAGCCCGGGATGCAGCCCGCGCTGATCACGGCCGTACTGGGCCTGCTGCTCTCGGTGACGGCCGCGATCGGGGAATACGCCCTCCTCGTACCCCTGGTGATCCTCCAGGCGGTGACCGCGGCGGGCTGGTTCCGGCTCAACGGGATGTGGCCCGCCCGGCAGGGCATCGCGCTGGCCTTCGCGGGTGCGCTGACCGCGGACGCGGCGCTGCTCGTGGTCGGCCGGGAGAACGCGCCGGCCGCGATCCTCGGCACCCTCGGGGTGTGGGTCCTGCTGGCGCTCGTGCTGCAACTGCGCAGCCATGCCGACCCGGACGAGCGGATGTACGGCCTGATGGCCACGGTCGCGTCGGCCGCCCTGTCGATCGTCGCGACCGGGCATCTGGCCGCGGTCGCGGACGCGGTGACCGTGGGCACGGCGGCGGTGGCCGTGGCGGTCGTGGCCCGTGCGCTGCCTCTGCCCACGGTGGTGTCGGTGCTGGTGGCTCTCGTGGCGGGGGCGGGCGC
>NZ_VJZE01000851.1 GCF_009377205.1 Streptomyces phyllanthi | reverse complement strand
GCGCCGGCGCGCCCCCCGAAGCCGTGGCCCCCCTCATGCGCGGGATCACCGTGCTGCTGCGGCTCACCGAGGTCGGCGGGGCGTCGAGTCTCAGCGGGCTGGAGAAGGCCACCGGGCTGGCGCGTTCCACGGTCGACCGGATCACGGCGACGCTGGCGCGCATGGGCTACCTCCGGCTGGACGGCCGCGACGCGGTCCTCGCCCCCCGTCTGATGGAGCTGGGCAACGCCTATCTGGCCGCCCTGCGCTTGCCCCGGCTGCTCGACGCGCACGCGGACGCGCTCGCCGACGAGTTGGACGAGTCGGTGTCGCTGGCGGTCGGCGACCGGGACGGCATCCGCTTCATCCACCAGGCCACCCGGCGCCGCGCGATGTCCCTCAGTTTCCGCATCGGCGACCTGCTCCCCGTCGAACGCACCGCGCCGGGCTCCCTGTTCGCCACCGAGTGGGGCGAGGCGGAGTGGGCACGGTGGCGGGCACGGCGGGAGGCCGACCCCGAGGGGCACGGTTTTCCGGCGGTGCCGCCGCGGTCCGACACGTACGAGGGGTTCGAGGAGCGGGTGGCTGCGGCACGGGCCAAGGGCTGGGCGCTGGACGACCAGTTGATCGAGCCGGGGCTGGTGGCGGTGTCGGTGCCCGTACGGGCCTCCGGGGCTTCCCATGCCTTCGGGGCCTCCCATGCCTTCGGGGCCTCCGGGGCTTCCCATGCCTCCATGGCCTCCGGGATCTCCGGAGCGGGTCGCGGCCGTATCGCATGCGTGGCGAGCGTGGTCAGTCACACCAGCCGGCACACGGCGGACTCACTGCGGGAGGTACTGCTGCCACGGCTACGGGCGACCGTGGGCGTCATGGAACGGGCGCTGCGCGAGGCACCGTCGGCCGCCGAACCGCTCACCCCCTCCGGGCTGGCCGCCTGGACCGGGGCCTCGAAGCAGGAACTGGGCAGGGAGTTCGTCGAGTCGTTGGCGCGCGGGCTGACCGTGATCACCTCGTTCGACGAGGGCCGGGCGGAGCTGACGCTCACGGAGGTCGCCCAGGCCACCGGACTCGCCCGCGCGACGGCCCGGCGCGCGTTGATCACGCTGGAGCATCTGGGGTACGTGGAGGCGTACGGCCGCGTCTTCCGCCTCACACCGAGGGTGCTGGGGCTGGGCTTCCCGCCGCTGTCGATGCTGCCGCTCTCCGAGATCGCGGCCCCGCACCTCGCCGCGCTCTCCGCACGGCTGCACGACTCGGCGTCCCTCGCGATCCTCGCGGGCGACGAGATCCAGTACGTCGCCCGGGCGGCGACCGCCCGCATCATGAGCGCCAACATCACTGTGGGGACGCGGCTGCCGGCGTACGCCACGTCTCTCGGCCGGGTGATGCTGGCGGACCTGCCGGGGCCGTCCCTGCCCGGGCCGTCCCTGCCGGGGCAGGGACCAGGGCCGGTGCCGCTGACGCCGCGTACCGTCACGGACCCCGCAGAGCTGAGGAGGGTCCTGGACCGCGTACGGCAGGACGGATACGCCCTGGTGGACGGGGAGTTGGAGGAGGGCCTGCGGTCGGTGGCCGTGCCGGTGCGGGAGCGCGGGGGCCGGGTGGTGGCGGCGCTGAACGTCGCCATGCACAGCAGCCGCCGTACGGCGGAGGAGTGCGTACGCGAGGTCCTGCCGGAACTGCGGACGACGGTGGCCCGTGTCGAGGCGGAGCTGCATGTGGCGGGGCGGTTCCGGAAGGTATCGAGCGGCTGAGAAACGGCGGGCTGCCGGGCGACCTGCCTCTGGAACGCGGGAACGGGCTGATGCCCGAGCCGCGAGAAGGCTCGGGCATCAGCCCATGGGGTGTGGGG
>NZ_VJZE01000850.1 GCF_009377205.1 Streptomyces phyllanthi | reverse complement strand
CGCATGCCCCGCCCGCATGCCACGCCCGCATTCCCTCGCCCCACAACGGGTAGGCGACGGCCCGGGCACGGACGTAAGGGCCGGGGCACGGACGTACCGGATGCTTCCGCACCCGCGTGCAACCTTCCGGCATACCCGGTCGTCTCACCCACATCAGCGTTGCACTGTCAAACACTGTCAAGGGGGACAACATGCGACGTACGGGAGCGGCAGTGGCGGCACTCGTCCTCGCGGGCACCGCGCTGGGGGCGGCCGCGAGCACGGCGGGCGCGGCACCGGCCAAGGCAACGGCGGCCGCGGCCTGCCCGACGGGCTGGGGCAGCGGTGCCAAGGGCGGGGAGGCCACGGGCGCCGAGCCGCTGGACGACATCAGGACCGGTCGGCACGACTGCTACGACCGCATGGTGTTCGACATCCCCGGCGGCGGCAGCGACATCGGCTACTACGTCAGCTACGTCGACCGGCTCTACCAGGACCCCTCGGGTGAGTACATCCCGGTCAAGGGCGGGGCCATCCTCGACATCCGCGTGGGCGCGCCCAGTTACGACCCGGAGACCGGCACGGCCGCGTACCCGGGAGTGGTGGGACGTCCTCTGCCCGGCGTGAACATCACCGGCTACAGCACCTTCCGGGACACCCGGTTCGGCGGCAGTTTCGAGGGCCAGACGCAGGTCGGTCTCGGTGTCCGCGCCCGGCTGCCGTTCCGGGTGATCCAGTTGTCCGACCGCCTGGTGGTCGATGTGGCCCACAGCTGGACGAGCTGACCGTTCCTGAAGACCGAATGGGAGTGAGTCCTGTTGCCAGGACTCACTCTCAGCTGAGCGCCCCGAAGACCGCGGTCACCGACCCGCCCGGCCCAGCATCGCGGAGACCGCCGCGCCGGACGACGCCATGACCTCGGTCACGAACCGCGGGCGCCCGACGCCGAGCCGGCGCAGGGCCGCGCCGTGGTCGGCGGCGACGACGAGGGAGACGGCGCAGAGGAGGAGCTGCCACAGGGCCGTCACCGGGCGGCGCAGCGGGCGCGGCAGTTCCGCGAGCGAGGCGTGCAGCCGTACGCAGTGGAACGGCACGTGGCGCTCCTCGTCGGCCAGGATCCGGCCCGCCACCTCCGAGGTGAGCGGGTCGTCGGTACCGTCGCGCAGCGCCCGGTAGTACCGCAGCGCCACCATCTCCGCGACCATCAGCACCAGCAGCTCCAGGCGCAGGCCCATGAGGCGGCGCAGCCGTACGAAGACCCTGTCGCTCCAGTGGCCTGCCAGCGTGGGGGCGCCGCCCGCGGCCAGCAGCCGGGCCAGCAGCCGGGCGTGGTTCTGCTCCTCGGCGACGAACAGCCGGACCGCCCGCGCGTAGTCGGGGTCCCCGGCGCGGTCGGCCTTGGCGATGAGGTTCGCGCCGTCACCGTCCTCGCCGACCTGGAAGCGCTGGACGCTCGCCCGGACCGCCGGGTGCAGGGTCGCACCCCGCCCCCACTCGGGGTCGCCCCGCTCGCGTCTGCGCTCGTCCTCGTCCTTGAACTGCCGTGTCCACTCGGCGTATCCGCCCGTACCCACCTGGTCTCCCTTCCGGAGAAGGAGGACGCCCGGCCGGTACGGAACCGTTCCGCGCCCCGGCGCCCTGTCAGCCGCCGTCCAGCCGTGCCAGTTCCTCCCGCGTCAGGGTCAGGGCCGCCGCCCGCGCCGAGGAGCGGGCCGTTTCCGGGCGGGTGGCGCCCGGAATGGGGATGACGTGCGGGGAGTGGGACAGGTGCCAGGCCAGGCAGATCTCCTGGGGGGTGGTGCCGCGTTCCCCGGCCACGGCGTGGAAGGGGGTCGGCGGACTTTTCGGCCGTGGTG
>NZ_VJZE01000084.1 GCF_009377205.1 Streptomyces phyllanthi | reverse complement strand
CCGCCCGGGGCTGAGCGCCCCGCGCCTCCCCACCTCCCTCCTTCAGCAACGCAACCCCTTCAGCAGAGCAACTCCCTCAGCAACGCAACCCCCTCAGGAGAATGACCGTGACCGACACCGGCCAGCGGACCGTACGCGACGCAACCCTGGACGTACTGCGGCAGTTGGGTCTGACGACCGTCTTCAGCAACCCCAGCCACAGCGAGATGAAGCTCTTCGAGAACTGGCTGGAGGGCGAGTTCCGGTTCGTGATGGGCTTACAGGAGGCCGCCGTCGTCGGTATGGCCGACGGCTACGCCCAGGCCACCGGCGAACCGGCGCTGGTGATCATCAACGGCGGACCGGGTCTCGCCAACGCCATGGGCAGCGTGTACACGGCCGCCTCGGCGAAGACCCCGATGGTGATCCTCGGCGGTCAGCAGGCCCGCAAGATGCTCCTCGGCGAGCCCTTCCTGGTCGCCAAGGACTCCACCCAGCTGCCCAAGCCGTACATCAAGTGGGCCGGTGAGCCCGCGCGGCCGCAGGACGTCCCGGCGATGATCGCCCAGGCGTACCAGATCGCCAAGCAGGCCCCGCAGGGCCCGGTGTTCGTCGCCGTGCCCGAGGACGACTGGGTCCGGCCGGCCGACCCCGAGCCGCTGCGGATCGCGAAGGTGCAGAGTGCCGTGGTGCCCGACCCGGCGGCGCTGGAGCAGATCGCGGCGGCGCTGAGCGGAGCCGAGCGGCCCGGTCTGATCGCGGGCGGCCCGGTGGACGCGCAGGGCGCCCGTGGCGACCTGGTCGCGCTCGCGGAGAAACTCAACGCGCGCGTGTGGGGCGCCCCGGTGTGGAACCGCGGGGCCTTCCCCGAGAACCACCCGCTGTTCGCCGGTGTGCTGCCGCCCATCCCCGAGCTGATCAACGAGCGGCTGTCCGCCCAGCACGATGTCGTGGTGGTGTTCGGCGGGCCGGCGTTCACCCTGTTCACCGCCTGGGACCTGTTCTCCACGGCACCGGCCGACCTGGACCGCAGCCCCCGCCCCACGCTCACCCCGGACGTGGACTTCCTGCACGTCACCGACGATCCGCAGGCGGCCGCCGCCACGCTGGCCGGCCGGAGCTTCGTCGCCCCGCCCGGCGCGGTCGTCAAGGCCCTGGTGCCGCTCGTGGAGCAGCGCGAGCGCGTCGCCCTGGCGCCCGTACGCGAGCCGGTGCCGGTGCCGGAGGCGTCGACGCCGCTCACCCAGGCGTACCTGTTCCACCTGCTGTCGAAGGAACTCCCGGACAACGCCGTGCTGTTCGAGGAGCTGCCGATCGCCCGCGCGGACTTCCACGAGCAGATCCCGCTCGGCGCGGACAACGGCTACTTCGCCACCGCGAGCGGCGCGCTCGGCTTCCCGTTCGCGGGAGCCGTCGGCTACGCGCTGGCCCGCCCGGACCGCCGTGCCGTGGTCGTCGTCGGTGAGGGCTCGGCCCAGTACACACTGCACGCCCTGTGGACGGCGGCGCGGCACAGCCTGCCGGTCACCTTCGTCATCCCCGACAACTCCGGCTACCTGTCGCTCAAGTACTACCTCCAGGACCAGAAGTCCTGGGAGGCCGGCTACGACCTCAGCGGCGTCGACATGGCCCAGCTCGCCCGCGGCTTCGGCGTCCGCGGCGAGCGGATCGACTCGCCCGAGGGCCTGCGGTCGGCGCTCCGGGAGGCGCTGCGGGCCGACGGCCCCGTGCTGCTGGACGTCATGGTGGAAGACCCCGGCCTGTTCCGGCTGTGACCGTCCGGCTCCTCAACCGTTCCCTGTCACGAGTCACTCGGGAGACCTCATGACCACCACCACCGAGACCGGTACGGCACCGGCCGGCAGCCATCCGGAAGGTGCCGTCGTCCACCACCCGGCGGGCACCGGCCCGACGATCTGGTTCGGCGACGCCATCTACACCTTCAAGGCGACCCGCGAGAACACCGGCGGCTCCCTGACCCTCGCCGAGGCCACCGTGCCGCCCGGCGGCGGTCCGCCGCCGCACATCCACCCGAACGCAGACGAGGCGTTCTACATCCTCAGCGGCACCATCGAGTTCCTCAACGGTGAGAAGACCTTCGTCGCCGGCACCGGCGACTTCGTCTTCGTGCCCCGGGGCACCCGGCACCGCTTCCGCAACGTCGGTCTCCAGACGGCCCATCTGCTGTTCATGTTCACCCCGGCCTACCTGGAGAAGTTCTTCATGGAGATCGGCAGTCCGGCGAAGGCCGGTGAGGCGCCGCAGCCGCTGACGCCCGAGCAGAGGCAGATGATCGTGGATCTCGCACCGCGCCACGATCTCCGGCTCGCCCCATGACGGGAAGCACCACGCCGGCAAGCACCACGACGTACGGGAAAGAGGCCGGCCGCCATGGCTGAACCGACGACCATGCGCGCGGCCCTCATCGACGACTTCGGCCCCGCCGAGGTACTCCGGGTGGGCCGGGTGCCCGTTCCGGTGCCCGGCCCGGGCGAGGTCCTGGTGCGGGTGCGTGCCGCCGGGATCAACGCGATCGACTGGGCGACCCGAGCCGGACACGGCGTCGGGCTGCCCGCCTTCCCCGCCGTGCTCGGCTGGGACATCGCGGGCACGGTGGCCGCCACCGGTCCCGGAGCCGACCGGTTCACCGAGGGCGAGGCGGTCTTCGGCATGCCGCTCTTCCCGGCCCCGGCCGGGGCGTACGCCGAGTACGCCGTCGCCCCTGAGGCCCATCTGGCCCGTACCCCGCCGGCGACCGGCCACGTGGCGGCCGCCGCGCTGCCGATGGTGGCGCTCACCGCCTGGGAGACCCTGTTCGGGCACGGTGGTCTGCGCGCCGGTCAGCGGGTCCTGGTGGCCGGGGCGTCGGGCGGCGTCGGGCATGTCGCGGTGCAGCTGGCGGCGGACGCGGGCGCCGAGGTCATCGGCACGGCCTCGGCCCGCAACCGCGAGTTCGTCCTCTCCCTGGGCGCGAAGGAGGTCGTCGCCCACGACATGGTCCGCGAGGTGATGGACGTGGACCTGGCCGTCGACCCCATGGGCGGCGCGGAGTTCTTCCGGCTGCTCGACGTCGTCCGCCCCGGCGGCGTCGTGGTCACGCTCAAGGGGGAGGGCCCCGAGCACCGTCGGGCCGCCGAGGAGCACAAGGTGCGCTCCGCGTTCACCTATGTGCGGCCCGACGGTGCGGTGCTCGAAGAGAAGATCGCCCCGCTGCTCTCCGCCGGACGGCTGCGTCCCTTCGTGGACCGGACGTTCCCGCTGGACGAGGTGGCACAGGCACACGCGCTGGGCGAGCAGGGGCATGTGCGCGGCCGGCTCGTCCTGGACCTGTCCTGACGAGATGAGAAAGACGGAAAAGACGGAAGGTGACGGAATGATCCTCGTGACGGGGGCGACCGGGAACGTCGGCGGCGAACTGGTCGCCCAACTCGCCGAGGCCGGACGGGCGGTGCGGGCGCTGGTACGGCGGACCGATGCCGGGAACGCCCTGCCCAGGGGAGCGGAAGCGGTCGCCGGAGACCTGAACGACCCGAAGTCCCTGCGACCGGCCCTCGACGGTGTCCGGGGCGTGTTCCTGCTGCCGGGGTACGCCGACATGCCGGGCACGCTCGCCGAGCTGCGCGCGGCCGGGGTGGAGCATGTGGTGCTGCTCTCCAGCATCGCCGCCCCGGACGGCGACCTGGACAACGCGATCTCCCGTTTCATGATCCTCTCCGAGGAGGCGGTAAGCGGTTCCGGGGTGCCGTGGACGATCCTGCGGCCCAGCGGGTTCATGTCCAACACCTTCCGGTGGAACGGGCAGTTGGCCGCGGGGGACGTCGTACGGGACGCCTTCGGCGGGGTGGCGGTCGCGAACGTCGACCCGTACGACATCGCGGCCGTGGCCGCCCGGGTGCTCCTCGACAAGGACCACTTCGGCCGAGCGCACGCGCTCAGCGGACCCGAGGCGCTGCTGCCGGCCGACCGGGTGCGGCGGCTCGGCCGGGTCCTGGGGCGGCCGCTGCGCTTCGTCGGCCTCAGCGACGAGGAGGCCCGGCGGGAGATGGAGGGCACGATGCCGCAGGAGTACATCGACGCCTTCTTCCGCTACTACGCGGACGGAACCCTGGACGACTCGGTGGTGCGCCCCGGAGTGGCGGAGGTGCTCGGCAGGCAGCCGCGCACCTTCGACCAGTGGGCCGAGGCGCACGCCGGGGACTTCCCCGTCGCCGTGTCCGCGTGATCCACGCATGCTGAACTCACGAGAGGAAAAAGGGACATGACCACTGTGGAGACCGTCCGGTTCCACCTGGAGCCCGGCGTGGACGCCGAGGAGTTCGTCCGGCTCGACGCGAAGGTGGAGCAGGACTACATGGCCAAGCGGCCGGGCTTCGTCTCCCGCGAGGTGACCCGTAACGACGACGGGGAGTACCTCGTGATCGTTCACTGGGCCACCCCCGGGGACGCCGACGCCACGATGCAGGGATTCTTCGGCGCCCCCGAGACCCAGGACTTCCTCGCCGCCATCGACAAGTCGACGGTGGTGTCCGGTCGGTACGCGCGCGTACAGCACTAGCGACCGGTCGACAGCGACCGGTCGACAGTGAGGGCGCCGGGATTCCCGGCGCCCTCACTGTCAGATACCGCTCAGGCGCGCCACGTCGAACGGCAGGGACAGCGGGGACAGACCGAACTGGGAGCGGACCACGTGGATCGAGCCCTGCCCGCGCACCAGGGTGGTGGGACGCCGGAGCTCCGGGTCGGACAGCTGCTGTTCGACCACGGCGGTGGTGGCGTCGTCGGAGAGCCGTACCCGGCTGATGCTGTCGCTGCCGAAGTGCGCGATCCACAGCTTGTTCTTCTCCAGCAGCAGTCCGTCGCCCGAGGCCAGGCCAGGCCCGGTGACGGCCACCTTGCTCGCCCGGCCCGAGGCCACATCGAGGCGGAACAGGTCGCCGGTGGCCATGTCGACGGTGATCAGGAAGCTGCCGGTGTCGTTCGACTCGATGCCGTTGAGCGTGATGGCGCCCACGGGCTGCGGGGTGACCAGGCCGTTCAGGTCGAAGCCCACGTCCAGTGTGCGGGCCGGGCCGCCCGCCGCGATCGCGTCGGCGACCTGGGTGGCGGTCACCCGGTAGACCAGGTTGCGCAGTGAGTCGGTGACGTAGACGGAGCCGTCCGGGGTGAGGTCCAGGTCGTTGAGGACCGACTGCCCCGGGGTGGGTGTCACGAAGCGGGCCAGACGGGCGCCGGTGGCCGTGTCGTACAGGGTGACGGCGTCACGGTCGTTCACCCACAGCCGCCCCTTGCTGTCGACGTCCGTGCCCATCGCCTGGGTGCGGCCGTCGGTGCCCGCGGGCAGGAAGACCTGGGCCTGGGTCTGGCCCGCCGCCGCCCGGTACACGGCGCCGGTCGTGAAGGACGTGACGTAGGTGTCCCCGTTTCTCGGGTCGACCGATATGCCCTCCGGGTGGACGTTGTCCCCGGGCAGGCTGATGGCGCCGGTCACCTGGAGGGCGGACGGGCCGGCGGCCGCGGGGGCCGTGGCGGCGAGGGAGAACAGCCCGGTGAACGCCAGGCCGAGGGCCGCGAGCCGACGGTGTATGCGTGAGATGCGCACGATGGGTCCTCTCTTCCGGAATGGGGCGAGTTGGCCCGCCCCGGGTGAGAGGACCGTATGGCCGGAACCGAGCGGTCCGGTGGGCGTGAAAGTGCCGCGAGGTGGCGGCAATTGCCCGATATTGGCTTGTTGAGCTGCACGGATCCGTCGTTACGGGCGGCCGGAATCCGATGGACGGTGAGGCCGACTTTCGTATGTAGTTGAGGCGATTCCGTATGGTGGGCGCGGTTCCGTATGGTGGGCCGGATTCCGTATACGAACAGACGGCGGCCCCGGAGTGTCCTTCGCACTCCGGGGCCGCCGCCCTGTCGGTGCCGCCCTGTCGGTGCCTCTCAGTCGCGTGCCGCGGGCACCGCGTCCCGTGCCGCCTCCCGCTCGGCGGCGTTCTCCCGCTCCTCGCGCCGCCGTCCGCGCCGCTGCCCGAGGCGCAGCGCCACGGGCTCCGTGAAGCGGGCCGTGAGCGGTCCGAGGACGACCAGCAGCAGGACGTACGCGGTCGCGAGCGGCCCCAGCGCGGGCTCGACGCCCGAGGAGACCGCGAGCCCGGCGATGACGATCGAGAACTCGCCGCGCGCGACGAGCGCGCCGCCCGCCCGCCACCGGCCCCGCACCCCGATACCGGTCCGTCTCGCCGCCCAGTAGCCCGTGGCCACCTTGGTCGCGGTGGTGAGCGCGACCAGCGCGAGGGCGGGCAGCAGCACCGGCGGGATCGTGGTGGGATCCGTACTCAGGCCGAAGAACACGAAGAACACCGCGGCGAACAGGTCCCGCAGCGGCATCAGCAGATGGTGGGTGTGTTCGGCGACCTCACCGGAGAGCGCGATACCGACCAGGAAGGCGCCCACCGCCGCCGACACCTGCAACTGCTGGGCCACACCCGCGACCAGCAGCGTCAGCCCGAGCACGACGAGCAGCAGCTTCTCCGGGTCGTCGCTGTTGATGAACCGCGAGATCACCCTGCCGTACCGCACGGCGATCAGCAGGACCGTGCCGACGGCCGCGAGCGCGATGGCGAGCGTGACCCCGCCGGCGGCCCAGCCCGCCCCGGCCAGCAGCGCCGTGAGGATCGGCAGGTACACGGCCATCGCCAGGTCCTCGAGGACCAGCACGCTGAGGACCACGGGCGTCTCGCGGTTGCCCAGCCGCCCGAGGTCCCCGAGCACCTTGGCGATCACCCCCGACGAGGACACCCAGGTGACGCCCGCGAGCACCACGGCCGCGACCGGGCCCCAGCCCAGCAGCAGAGCCGCCGCCGCGCCCGGCAGGGCGTTGAGCGCGAAGTCGGCCACGCCCGCGGGGAAGTGGACCTTCAGATGGCCGACGAGATCGCCCGCGGAGTACTCGAGGCCCAGCAGGAGCAGCAGCAGGACGACACCGATCTCGGCGCCGGTCTCGATGAACTTCTCGCTGCCGCCCAGCGGCACCAGGCCCCCGTGCCCGAAGGCGAGCCCGGCGAGGAGATACAGGGGGATCGGGGAGAACCGCATCCGCACCGCGAAGCGGCCCAGCAGGCCGAGCGCGAGGACGACGGCCCCGAACTCCATCAGGAACACCGCGGAGTGCACGCGATCACGTCCGTTCGAGGATCGCGTGGGCGCCGTCGACGCCCTCCCGGGTGCCGATCACGATCACCGTGTCGCCGGAGCGCAGCCGGAACTCGGGCCCCGGCGAGGGGAGCGCGTGGGCCCGGCGCATCACGGCGACGATGGACGCCCCCGTCTCCGTACGCATCTTCGTCTCGCCCAGGGTGCGCCCGTTCCAGTAGGAGGTGCCGGTGATCGTGACCCGCTCGGCGAGCAGCCCGAAGTCGCTGGTGTGCAGCAGGTTCGGGCTGTTGTGACCGGGCAGCAGGGCGTCGGTGAGCGCCATCGCCTCGGCGGCGGTCAGTTTCATCGACAGGCCGCACGAGTCGGGGTCGTCGTCGTGATGGACGTTCAGGGTGCGGTGGCCGTCGCGGTGGGCGATGACCGACAGGGTGTCGTGCCTCCGGGTGGTGAGCTGGTACTGGACACCTATGCCTGGCAGGGGGATGGTCCTCAGTCGCGGAGCGGGCACGGTGGTCTCCTTCTCGATGCGCTCGGACGGCTCGGACGGCTCGGACGGTCATCGGCCGGGCGGCCGCCCGCGACGGAGCGGCTGCCCGGCGTCACTGCGGGCGCAGCCACACGGCGCCCAGCGGCGGCAGTACGACGGTCGCGTGGGCCGGGAACCCCCGCAGCGGCTCGGCGACGGCCCGGATCCGCCCGGGGTTGACCGCTCCACTGCCCCCGTACCGCTCCGCGTCGGTGTTCAGCGCCTCGGCCCAGTCGCCGGCGTGCGGCAGCGCGAGGCGGAAGCCGTGGCGGTGCGTCGGCTGGAAGTTGAAGACACACACGAGGGTCTCGTCCGACGTCCCGTGGCGGACGAAGGAGTAGAGGTTGTCCTGCGCGGCGTCCGCCTCGATCCAGCGGAAGCCGGCGGGCTCGCTGTCCCTGCTCCACAGGGCCGGCTCCGCCAGATAGGCGCGGTTCAGATCGCGTACGAGGTCGCGCACCGCCCGGTGCGGGGCGTGCCGCAGCATCGACCAGTCCGGCCCGGTGTCGGCCGACCACTCGGTGTCCTGGGCGAACTCCTGCCCCATGAACAGCAGTTGCTTGCCCGGGAAGGCCCACATGAAGGCGAGGTAGGCGCGCAGGTTGGCGAGCTGCTGCCAGCGGTCGCCGGGCATCTTGGCTAGCAGCGAGCCCTTGCCGTGCACGACCTCGTCGTGCGAGATCGGCAGCAGATGGTTCTCGGAGTGCGCGTACACCGCCGGGAAGGTCATCGAGTGGTGGTGGTACTGCCGGTACACGGGGTCCTTCGACATGTACGACAGCGAGTCGTGCATCCAGCCCATGTTCCATTTCAGGTGAAAGCCGAGACCGCCGTGGTCGGTGGGCCGGGTCACGCCGTCCCAGGCGGTGGACTCCTCCGCGACGGTGACGGCGCCCGGGTTGAGCCGGGGCACGGTGGCGTTGACCTCCTGGAGGAACTCCACCGCTTCGAGGTGCTCCCGGCCGCCGTACACGTTGGGCAGCCACTGCCCCTCGGCGCGCGAGTAGTCGAGGTAGAGCATGGAGGCCACGGCGTCCACGCGCAGACCGTCGACATGGAACTCGGCGCACCAGTACAGGGCGTTGGCGACGAGGAAGTTGCGCACCTCGTCGCGGCCGTAGTCGAAGACCAGGGTGCCCCAGTCGGGGTGTTCGCCGCGCCGCGGGTCGGGGTGCTCGTACAGCGGGGTGCCGTCGAAGCGGGCCAGGGCCCAGTCGTCCTTCGGGAAGTGCGCGGGCACCCAGTCGACGATGACGCCGATGCCCGCCTGGTGCAGCGCGTCCACGAGGGACCGGAAGTCGTCGGGGCTGCCCAGCCTGGACATCGGCGCGTAGTACGACGAGATCTGGTAGCCCCAGGAGCCGCCGAAGGGGTGCTCGGCGACCGGCATGAACTCCACATGGGTGAAGCCGAGGGCCTTGACGTACGCGGGCAGTTCGCACGCCAGCTCCCGGTAGCCGAGCCCCGGCCGCCAGGAGCCGAGGTGCACCTCGTACACGCTCATCGGCTCCCGGTGCGCGCCGGACCCGGCGCGCCGCGCCATCCACGCCGTGTCGCCCCAGCGGTGCCGCGAGGTGAAGACGACGGAGGCGGTGCCGGGCGCGGACTCGGCGTGGGACGCCAGCGGGTCGGCCTTCTGGATCCAGCGCCCGTCCCGGGTGAGGATCTCGTACTTGTACCGGCAGCCGTCGCCGACGCCGGGGACGAACAGCTCCCAGACGCCGCTGAACCCGAGCGAGCGCATCGGATGCGCCCGGCCGTCCCAGTGGTTGAGGTCCCCGACCAGCCGTACCGCGCGCGCGTTGGGCGCCCACACGGCGAAGGAGGTACCGGTGACGGGGCCCCGGCCGGACTCGTGCTCACGGACGTTCGCGCCGAGGACCTGCCACAGCCGCTCGTGCCGGCCCTCCCGGACCAGATGCAGATCGAGTTCGCCGAGCGTGGGCGGGAAACGGTACGGGTCGTCGTACTCGTGGGTCTGCTCGCCGTAGCTGACGGATATCCGGTAGTCGGGGACCGTACGGTCCGGCAGGCGCCCGGTGAAGACGCCCCCGCCCTCGTGCCGCAGGCTCAGCAGCAGGCCTCCGGCGGGGTCGGTGACCCGTACGGCGTCGGCGAGCGGCCGCAGCACCCGCAGGGTCACGCCGTCGTCGTCCGGATGCGCGCCCAGCAGGGCGTGCGGGTCGCAGATCTCGCCGGTGACGAGCCGTTCCAGGTCGGTGGGGGCCAGGGCCGGTACAGCCGGTATGTGGGGTGCGGTGGTCACGAGTGCGGATTCCCGTCCGTGAAGATGTGGGCCACTTGCTGCCGTGGGTCCAGACGCACGTAGTTGTCCCGGCCCCAGTGGTAGGTCTCGCCGGACAGCTCGTCGTACACCTGGAAGGCATCGGACCGGTCCAGGCCGAGGGCGGGCAGGTCGAGCGAGACCGTGGCCTCGCGCGCGCCGTGCGGGTCGAGGTTGAGGACGACCAGGACCCAGTCGGTGTCGTCGCGCTTGGAGAAGCAGAGCACCGCGTCGTTGTCGGTGCGGTGGAAGCGCAGGGTGCGCAGCTGGTGCAGGGCCGGGTGGGCGCGGCGCAGCTCGTTGAGGGTGCGGATCAGCGGGACGAGCGAGTCCCCCGCGGCCTGCCGTCCCTCCCAGTCCCTGGGCCGGTACTGGTACTTCTCCGAGTCCAGGTACTCCTCGCTGCCGGGCCCCGCCGGCACGTTCTCGTACAGCTCGAACCCCGAGTACATCCCCCAGGTGGGCCCCGCCATGGCGGCGAGGACGGCGCGCACCGCGAAGGCCGGGCGGCCGCCGTACTGGAGGTAGGCGTGCAGGATGTCGGGGGTGTTGACGAAGAGGTTGGGCCGCAGGTAGGCGGCGGACTCCTCGCCGTTCAGACCGGCCAGTTCGGAGAGGTAGCTCTCCACCTCCTCCTTGGAGCTGCGCCAGGTGAAGTAGGTGTACGACTGGTGGAAGCCGATCCGGGCGAGGGCGTGCAGCATCGCGGGGCGGGTGAACGCCTCGGCGAGGAACAGCACGTCCGGGTCGCTCTCGTGGACGGCGTCGATGAGCCGCTCCCAGAAGCCGACCGGCTTGGTGTGGGGGTTGTCCACGCGGAAGATGCGCACCCCGTGCGCCATCCAGTGGCGCAGGACGCGCAGGCACTCCTCGTGCAGCCCGTCGGGGTCGGTGTCGAAGTCGACGGGATAGATGTCCTGGTACTTCTTCGGCGGGTTCTCGGCGTAGGCGATGGAACCGTCGGGGCGGTGCCGGAACCACTCGGGGTGCTCCCTGACCCACGGGTGGTCCGGCGAGCACTGGAGCGCGAAGTCCAGGGCGATCTCCATGCCCAGCTCGCCGGCCCGGGCCACGAAGTGGTCGAAGTCGTCGAGCGTGCCCAGGTCGGGGTGGATGGCGTCGTGTCCGCCGTCGGCCGAGCCGATCGCCCACGGGCAGCCCGGGTCGTAGGGGCCCGCGACGAGCGAGTTGCCCGCGCCCTTGCGGTGCGTCACGCCGATGGGGTGTACCGGCGGGACGTACACCACGTCGAACCCCATGTCGGCGATGGCCTCCAGGCGTTTGGCGGCGGTGCGCAGGGTGCCCGAGCGGGGCGGTTCGAGCACCCCGTCGGCGTTCGGCCCGGTGGGCACGACGGCTCCCTCGGAGCGCGGGAAGAACTCGTACCAGGCGCCGTACAGGGCGCGCTCGCGGTCCACGCGCAGCGGGAGCTCCGCGGAGCGGGTGACCAGTTCACGCAGCGGCCGGGCGTTCAGCAGGGCCAGCACCACCGGGTCGCCCGCGGCGGCCAGCCGCTCCTCGGGCGTCAGCCGGGTGTCGCCCAGGTGCCGGGCCGCCATGACCAGCGGGGCGCTTTCACGGGGGGTGAAGGCGTCGGCGGCACGCTCCAGGAGCAGGGCGCCCTCCTGGAGGACCAGCTCCGTGTCGATGCCCGCGGGGATCTTGATCTCGGCGGCGTGCCGCCAGGTGGCGACCGGGTCGGACCACGCCTCGACACGGAACGTCCAGTCGCCCTCGCGGTCGGCACAGACGGAGGCCGCGTACCGGTCGGTTCCGGGGGCGAGCAGACGCATCGGGGTCCACTCGCCCGCGGAGCCGTCCGGGGCGGTGAGGACTACGTTCGCGGCGACCGCGTCGTGTCCCTCGCGGAACACGGTCGCGGAGACCTCGAAGACCTCGCCCGGGACCGCGCGGGCGGGCCGGAGCCCGCCGTCGACCCTGGGGCGGACGTCCACCACGGGGATACGTCCCACGGTCGGCGCGAACCGCCGCTCGGCGCGCTTCTCCTGCATGACACTGCCTCCTCGCACCGGGTGCGGTCGCTTGAAGTGGGGCCAGGGCCTCTCCGGTGGATCACGGCCGGGTCCGACCCTGGTCCGCCGGACGGGCCCTAGTGGCGTATCGCCGTGGTGCCGTTGCTGACGTCGGAGATGATCCGCCGGTACCCCGCCACCAGCGGATGGTGCGGGTAGGCCGTGCAGAACAGCCGCTCACCGGCGAGCGACGCCATCTCCGGGGCGTACGGCAGGACCGCCGTGATCCTCGTGCCGTACACCCTCTCGACCTCGTCGTGCAGATGGCCGCGCACCACGCCGTCCGGGGCCATGTTCACGGCCACGGTCAGCCGTACGCCGCCCAGGCGGTCCGCGAGCGAGGCGGTCTCGTGGGCCCCGGCGAGATCGAGCCGGTCCGCCCTGGTCACCACGACCAGGGCGTCCGAGCTGGCCATCGCCGTCACGGTCTCGTTGTTGAAACCGGCGTGGGTGTCGAGCAGCAGCACATCGAGGGCGAGGGAGTCGATGAGCCGGTCGAAGCCCTCCCTCAGCAGTCCCACGTCGTATCCGCGGCCCAGGATCTCCCCCGCGGCCGTGGTCCGGCTGCGGGCGGGCACCAGGAAGAAGCCGTCGTGTCCCGCGTCGCCGTCCGCCGGGTACACCGCGTCCTCGATCTCGCAGCGGCCGATCAGGTAGTCGGTGAGCGAGCGCCGTATCGGTACGAGGGCGCCACCGAACATCACGTCCAGGGCGGGTGTGTGGATGTCGGTGTCCACCAGGGCCACGCGGTGACCCGAGGCCGCCAGGAGCAGCGCCAGGTTGGCGGCCGTACTGGACTTGCCGGTGCCTCCCCGGTAGGAGTGCACGGTGATGATCTGCGACATGGTTTCCACTCGGTAGGCGGTCGGATCGGTCAGTCGGCCGGTGTTCCGGGAGGGCGCCAGTGGACGGCCATCATGGTGATGTCGTCGGACTGCTCGGCCGGCCCGACGAACTCGCTCAGCGCGCCGTCCATGTGGTCGAGGAGCTCCTCGCCCCGCACGGCGGCCTCGGCCAGCTGCCGGAGCATCTCCTCCTCACCGAAGAACCGCCCGCTCTCCGAGCGCGCCTCGGTGACCCCGTCGGTGTAGATGAACAGGGTGTCGCCGGGGCTGAGCTGGGCGTAGCCGAGGGAGAAGTCGACGTCCGGGATGACGCCGACGGCCGGTCCGGTGGGCATCAGCAGTACCGGTTCCGCGCCGCTCGCGCTGACCAGGACCGGCGGATTGTGCCCGCCGTTGATGTAGACCAGGTTGCCGGTGCCCGGGTCGAGGACGCCGAAGAACATGGTGGCGAAGTAGCCCTGCCGGATGTGGTTCCTGGTCAGGTAGTTGTTGGTGCCGACCACGGCGTTCAGCAGCGGGGTCGCCCCCACCACGGGGATGGCCCGGCTGTGTTCCGCCCAGGTGGTCTCCTCGCCCAGCAGTTCGGCGGCGATCAGGCTCTGCAGTCCGCTCTGCTCGGCGGTGTGCCGCAGCAGTGAACGGATCAGGGCCATGAACAGCGCGGCGCCGACGCCCTTGTCGCAGACGTCGGCGACGACGAGCGCGAGCCGCCTCCTGTTGACGATCTCGAACACGTCGTAGAAGTCGCCGGCGACCGTCCGGGCGGGCCGGAAGCGCACATGGATCTCCCAGCCCGGTGGGCTGGGCAGGGCGTCGGGCAGGAAGCCCAGCTGGATCTCCCGGCCTATCTCCAGCTCCCTTTCATAGCTGAGCAGTTCGGCGTGGGCGGTGACGTCCTCCATCGTCCGGCTGAACCGGGCGCGTTCGTCGCAGTTGCGCAGCCGCGCCAGGACGAGGTCGGCGTGGAAGGGCGGCACGAGGTAGTCGCAGCCCGCGTGCACATGGCTGCCCAGCAGATGCAGGTCCTGTTCCGCGAACGCGACCACCGACGGCCGCCGGCCGTCGTCGTCGAGCCTGCGGGCCACGGCCCGCACGGTGTGGGGGGACAGTCCCGCGTGCGCGAGCATCACGGTCACGTCGGGCAGCCGGCCCGGGGACGCGGCGAGCACGTCCGTGGGGGTGCGTACGTGCACCCGGGCGCCCACCCGTTCCAGAGCGGAGCGCAGGTCGGGAGGCACGGTGCGATGCTCGTCCAGTACCAGCACGTTGGTCTGCGCCATCTCCGCCTCGTCTACTCCGCTGTCGGCTCGTTGCTTGCGTCCCGCGGTGCCCGCGGGTGTCCCTCCCGGCGAAGCATCACGAGCGTGCTCACATTGCGTCCCGAGACCAGCTCGTACGCGAAGGCGTCCACCGCCGTGTAGGCGAGATAGACGCCGAGCCCCCCGATCTCCCGTTCGGCGAGGGGCTGGTCGAGCGCGGGGGGCCGCATCCCCTGCCGGGGGTCGAACGCGGGCGCGTCGTCCTGGAAGCGCACCCACACCCGGTCGGCGTCGATCCCCCCGTCCACCGCGATCACCCCGGGGGCGCCCCGGTAGCCGTGCACGACGATGTTGGTCGCCAGCTCGTCCGCGGCCAGCCGCAGCCGGTACAGCCCGCTCGGGTGCAGTCCGGCCCGTCCTCCGAGGTCGAGGACGAACCGCGCGACCTCGTCCAGCGAGCCGAGCGCCGCCGGGACCCTGAGCCCGGCCCTGCCCTCCGCCCGGTCACAGGTGACCCGTACGGCGCCCGCGGGCGGCCCGCCTCCGGTGACGCCCGCGGGCGCCGCGGCGGAGGCGGGCTCGTAGTCGATCGCCATGGCCTCCTCGCCCTCTCACACGTCGATGAGGTCGATGCTGTGGTCGAAGCCGGCGAGACGGATCGTCCGGGCGACCGTCTCGGGCGCCCCGACGACGGCGATCCGCACGTCGTCGCCCATCTTCTGGCGGGCGAAGACCAGGGAGCGCAGTCCGGCGCTGGACAGATAGGCGAGCTGCTCGGCGCGGATCACCAGCTCGATCGCGCCCGCGGCGGCGGCCTGGTCGATGGTGTCGTGGAACCGGCCGGCCGTCGCGGCGTCGAGTTCGCCCCGCAGCTCGATGGTGGCGACCCGCTCGTCGACCCTCAGCCTTACGTCGAAAGACACGGTGGATTCTCCTTCTGTGTCGCGGGGTGTGCGGTGCGGTGTGTGCGGGCGGTATGACGTACGTGCAGGTCAGGGCTGTTCCGGCGATGCGGCGCGGCCGACGAGGATCACCGTGGAGTGCGCGCCCAGGTGGTAGCGGCCGGGGTGCTTGAGCGGCGGCTCGGCGCCGGGCGGGTGGGCGTCCGCCATGGACGTGTCCGCGAACAGGTGCCAGGTCCGCCCCTCGGGCAGCTGCGGCAGCTCCAGGTCGTGCGGCTCCCAGTGCGCGTTCACGGCGACGTACACGTAGTCGTCGCGCGTGGCGCCGCCCTTGGCGTGCCGGCCGCACCGCATCAGCGCGAGCACCCGGCAGTGACTCGACCAGTCGGGGTCCCAGGCGTGTACGCCGTGCCAGCTGACGTCCGGGTAGCCGCTGCCCACACGGTCCGCGCCGACCGGGTGGTCGGCGGTGCGCAGCACCGGGTGGGCGTGGCGGAAGGCGATCAGGGACCGGACGAACCCGAGGAGTTCGGCGTTGGCGGTCGGACCGTCGACGAGTCCCCAGTCGAACCAGGACAGTTCGTTGTCCTGGCAGTACGTGTTGTTGTTGCCGAGCTGGGTGCGGCCCGCCTCGTCGCCGGCCAGGATCATCGGCACGCCCTGGCTCGTGAGCAGGATCGCCATCAGGTTCTTCATCTGCCGCATCCGCAGCGCGCGGACGTGGGCCGAGGCGCTCGGGCCCTCCTCGCCGCAGTTCCATCCGTGGTTGTCGTTGGCCCCGTCGCCGCCCGACTCGCCGTTGGCCTCGTTGTGCTTGTCGTTGTACGAGACCAGGTCGTGGAGCGTGAAGCCGTCGTGCGCGGTGACGAAGTTGACCGAGGCGGACGAGGTGCGGCCCTGGTACAGGTCGGGGGAGCCCGCCATCCGTGTCGCCAGCTCCCCGACGAGACCCGGCTCGCCCTTCACGAACCGCCGTACGGTGTCACGGAACTTGCCGTTCCACTCCGACCAGCGGCCGTAGTTGGGGAAGTTGCCGACCTGGTAGAGACCGGCGGCGTCCCACGCCTCGGCGATCAGCTTGGTGTGCCTGAGGACCGGGTCGTGGGCGAGCTGCTCCAGCAGCGGGGGGTTGGGCAACGGGGTGCCGTCGGGGGCCCGGTCGAGGATCGCCGCGAGATCGAAGCGAAAACCGTCGATGTGGTACTCGGACACCCAGTAGCGCAGACACGACAGCACGAAGTCCCGTACGACCGGGTGGTTGCAGTTGACCGTGTTGCCGGTCCCGCTGAAGTTGTAGTACTCGCCGCGTGGCGTGAGCATGTAGTACGTCGCGTTGTCGAGGCCGCGGAACGAGATCGTCGGCCCCTGCTCGTTGCCCTCGGCGGTGTGGTTGAACACCACGTCCAGGACGACCTCGATGCCCGCCCGGTGCAGCTCCTTGACGAGCGTCTTGAACTCGTCGGCCTGCATGCCGAAACGGCCCGTGGCCGCGTACCCGGCCTTGGGGGCGAAGAACGCGACGGTGTTGTAGCCCCAGTAGTTGTACAGCCGCTCGCCGGTGACCGGGTTGGTGCGGGGGTTGTCCAGCTCGTCGAACTCGAAGACGGGCAGCAGCTCCACGCAGTTGACACCGAGCTCCCTCAGGTACGGGATCTTCTCGCGCAGCCCGGCGTACGTCCCCGGCGCCGACACCCCGGAGGAGGGGTGCCGGGTGAAGCCGCGGACATGCGTCTCGTAGATGACGAGGTCCTCGGTGGGGATGCGCAGCGGAGTGTCGTCACCCCAGTCGAAGTCGTCGTCGAGGACCCGCGCCCGGTACGGGTAGACGTCGTCCCAGTCCGGTTCGGCGCCCCACACGTCGCGGCCCGACACCAGCCGGGCGTACGGATCGCTGAGCACCTTGCCGGAGTCGAAGCGGTCACCCGACTCCGGATCGAAGGGCCCGCCGGCCCGGAAGCCGTACTCCAGGTTCTCGGCGTCCAGACCGAAGACCGTCATCGCGTACACGCTGCCGATGCGGAACTCGGGCGGGAAGGGCAGCTCCGCGGCCGGCTCCTTCGCGCCACGCTCGAAGAGCACCAGGCTCATCGAGGTGGCGCGGTCGGAGTACACCGAGAAGTTGATCCCGCCGGGCACCGGCTGCGCACCGTACGGCAGGGGCCGCCCGGCGCGCACCCGGTAACCGGAGATCCGGCGCGTCGGGAAGCCGTCGACGCGCTCGCGCATGTCCTGGACGGTCATCGGTCCGCGCGTTCCAGTGCGGAGTCGAGGTCGTCGGCTATCTCGAAGAAGTCCAGGAAGCCCGTCGCGGACATCACGAAGTGCACCTCCTCGCACAGGCCGACGAGGGTCACCCGGGCGTCGAGCTGCTGCGCCCTGCGGTGGACGATGAGCAGGGTGCGCAGGCCGGCGCTGGAGATGTAGCTGACGCCGCTCAGGTCGACCAGGACCCGGGAGCCATGGCCCACGAACGGCAGCAGCTGCGCCTGGAGGCCGCCGGACGTGGTGGAGTTGATCTCCCCTTCGAGCGCGACCACCGAGGTCTCACCCTCGGTGCGGGAACTGAGCTTGACGGTCATCCTGTCACCTCTGTACGGGAGTTGGCGGTGAGGCGGACCTTGACCTTGACTCGGCCCGAGGTCTCCGGGAGGCGTACGGTCAGGCCCTCGGCGGCGAAGTCGGTGTGCGGCTCGCCGTCGATCTCCACGCTGTCGATGCGCACCGAGCCGGGCGGCAGGAGGTCCGGCGCGACGCGCAGGACACGGCCGGGCAGCAGGGCCGGGTCGGGCTTGAACCAGAAGTCCATCGACCTGCCGCCCACCAGCAGGTTGTTGTAGACGGCCGCGAGGTAGCACAGCTCGGCCGAGTGGTACATCGACATCGAGTGGCTGCCCTTGAGGCGCTCCACGCCCAGCAGATACGGCAGGCCGCTGGCGAGGGTGTTGAAGTAGACGGCGCCCTCGTCGTGGTCGAGGAAGAAGGCGTTGTAGAACGACTGGGCGTCCCGGGCCTCGGTGCGGAAGTCCTCACGGCCGGTGATGCCGTGCAGGATCAGATAGGCGAGGATGGCCTGCTCCTGCTGCCACCAGGCCTTGCGGTCGTGCCAGGTGAAGCGGAACCGGTCCTCGCCCTCCGCCTTCGTCCGCTCGACCACGTCGTACCAGCCGCCGCGCTGGCGGTCGCTGCCGACCTCGGGCATCGTCTCGCCGATGGCGGTGGCCAGTTCCAGATAGCGGTCCTTGGGGTGCAGCGAGTGCATCCGCATCAGGTTCCAGGCGATCTTCAGGTTGTGGCCGACGACCGCGCGGTTCTGCTGCCAGCCGTGCGTGGTGTCGTGCGACCAGTCCTTGTGGAACCGTTCCTGCACGAAGGGGCTGTTCTTCGGGTCGGGGAACCGTTCGACGATGGTGTCGAAGGTGTACTCCAGCATGTCGGCGTAGGCCTTCTCGCCGGTCGCCAGATACAGGTTGATCAGATAGGCCGGGGCGTGGTCGCCCACCGAGTTCCAGTTCTTGCGGGCCCGGTTGGGGCCCAGCGACTCGTGCTCCGGGCTGAGCAGGATCGGGTCGATGTGCGAGAAGTACCCGCCGTGCTCGGGGTCGAGGTAGAAGCGGTCGAACAGCCGGATGGTGGCGTCCGCGTCGGCCCTGATCCGCGGGTCCCCGGTGACGCGGTAGGTCTGGATCGGCCCGGCGAGGGCGTAGATCTGCTCGTAGGCCGGCAGCGCGTCGTAGTCGTCGGAGAACTCCGAGGTGAACAGCTTCTTCTCGGTGTCGCCGTCGACCTTCAGCCCGTGGTACCAGTACACGACGTTCTCGTCGGCGTCCACGAAGCGCATGTGCTCGCGCAGGTACTCGGTGCCGCGCTCGGCGACCTCCAGGTACTCGTCCTCGCCGGTGAGCAGGAACGCCGAGGCCATGCCGTACACCAGCCGGGAGATGGTGTCGGTCTCCTGGACGTGGCTCGCGGTCTTGTCACCGCTGAGCCGGATCTCGGTGCGGTACCGGGTGAAGTCGACGGGGCCGTCGCCGAACTGGGCCCTGCGGTAGAAGGCGGCGATCTCCTGGATCTGCCGGATCCACCAGCCGTCCTCCTCGAAGCGGTGGTCGTCGGCGTCGCGGCCGACGAAGACCAGCCGCTTGGCCTCGAACCGCAGCCCGTCGCCCCGCGGGTAGAAGATGCCGTACGCGAGGAGGTAGCGGCCCTCCTGCATCAGCGTGTCGATGTGGCCCGAGGCGTCCTGGTAGGGCTCGCCCAGGTTGTGCAGCAGCTCCGCGCTCGGGCCGCCGTCGAGGGCGATGTCGAAGGCGCGGCCGTCGGCCGTGACGACGGTGACCTGGCGGGCCTCGCGGTCGTGGCGGGAGATGCGGCCGGCGATGGTGTCGGAGAAGGTGAAGGTCACGGTGCCGGGGTTGCTGGTCATGGTCACGCCCCTCGCAGCACGAGCTCGTCGATGATGGTCCTGGCGAACAGATGGCAGTGGTCGCCCGTGCGCGCGGTCACCAGGTCGCCGTCGACGACGATGTCCTGGTCGACGTAATTGGCGCCCATGTTGCGCACGTCGCCGATGAGGTTGTTGTGGCAGACGACCTTGCGGCCGCGGACCACGTAGGGGATCGAGGAGGCCAGCCACATGCCGTGGCAGATGATCCCCTTCACGATTCCGGAGCGGGCGAACGCCCGCCGCAGCAGGTCGGTCGCGGGAGGCAGCTGCTCGATGTCCTCGGTGTAGCGCAGCCGGTCGGCGACCATGCCGGAGGGCACGATGAGCGCGTCGTACTGGCGCAGCCGGCGGTCGTCGAGGTCCTCCAGACTGCGGGCGACCGTCAGCGGCGCCCGGTACTCGTGGCCGGTGAAGGTGATCGACTTGTTGCCCCACAGCCGGGTGAGGAAGTCGACGCGCGCGCCCTCCTCGGCGAACCGGCGCTGGTAGTAGGCGATCTCGGGCTCGTAGAAGTCGCTCTCGGCGAGGACCGCGATCCGGCGCCCGGAGAGCGCTCCGGTACGGGACGGCACTTCGGACACGGCTCAGGCCCCCTCGGTGGTGCGCAGGTCGACGAGGAACGGCTTGTCGTCCTCGAGCATCCGCTTGACGGCGTGAGTGACCTGGCCCGGCTCGTCGACCCGCAACCCGTCCACGCCGAAGCCCCGGGCGATCTCGGTGAAGCCGAGGTCGGGGTGGGACAGGTCGAAGGGCGAGGGATAGGAGTGGAACGGGACGCCGCGCTCGCGCCAGTACTGCTCGATGTTCAGATCGAGCAGCTTGTAGCTGCGGTTGTTGCAGATCACGAACTTGGCGCCGACCTCATGGCGTACGGCCGTGTACAGCGCCTGGAACGTGTACATCGAGCCGCCGTCGCCGGTGAAGCCGATCACGGTCTTGTCCGGGTGGGCCAGCTTGATGCCGATGGCGCCCGGGATACCCACGCCGAGGGAGCCGCCGCGGGTGGAGAACCAGTGGCCGGGCAGCCGGCCGGGCAGATGGGCGTTGAGCGGGCCGGCCGCGGTCAGCGCCTCGTCGAAGACCATGACGTCCTCGGGCGCCTGGGCGGACAGTTCCCGCAGGAAGGCGTGGAGCAGCGAGCCGTCGTCCTCCGGCCGCGCCGGCTGTGCGGCCCGGCGGGCCTGGACATGGCGGGCGGCGCGCTCCCGGTCGGCGGGGGAGAGCTTCTCGTCCAGCCGGCCGGAGAGCGCGGCCAGGGTGGCCTTCGGCTCCGCGACCAGACCGAGGCTCACCGGATGGTTCTTGGCTATCTCGTAGCCGTCGAGATCGATGTGGACGATTCGCGCGTCCTCGCGGAACGGGCTGTGCAGGAGCGGGAAGACCTCGGGGAACACATACGTGCCCACGATCAGGACGGCGTCCGCGTCCTTCACCGCCTCGCCACTGACCTCGCCGAACATGTGCCCGAGCTGGCCGCGGTAGAGGGGGTGCCGGGCGTCCAGGTTCACCTCGGAGAAGTCGACGCCCCACACATCGGCGCCCAACTGCTCGGCCACCCTGGTCAGTTCCCGCTGACCGCCGGACGCCGAGACCCCGTCGCCGACCAGGACGAGCGGCTTCTCGGCGCCGGCGAGCAGCTCCGCGGCCTGTTCCACGAGCGAGGGCACCGGCAGTGACTCCGTGCGCGGATACGTGCTCGGGATCACCGGTTCGGTGTTGACCGCGTCGAGGACATCGAGCGGAAGGGCGACGAAGACCGGGCCGCGCGGCGGCGTCATCGCCATCTTCATGGCGCGGCGCACCACCCTGAGCACCGAGTTCGGATCGGTGACCCGGGTCGCGTACTTGGTCACCGGCTCGGCCATGGCCACCAGGTCGGAGGCCATCTGCGCGTCCATCGCGTCGTACCTGACGCCCGCCTCACCGGCGATGACGACGAGCGGCGAGTGACCGCGCTTCGCCTGGTAGAGCATGCCGATGGCGTTGCCGAGACCGACACCGCTGTGCAGCTGCAGCAGGGCGGGACGGCCCGTGGCGCGGGCGTATCCGTCCGCGATGCCGGCGGCGACCGTCTCCTGGAGGGTCAGGATGTACTGGAGTTCGTCATAGTTCTCCAGTGCGTCCAGAAATCCCTGCTCGACTGTTCCTGGATTGCCGAACATATACGGAACTCCGTCGGCGATGAACTGCTCGATGATCGCCGCGTTGCCCTGCCTGGCCATGTCTTCCTTCTCTCGATGAGACCTCTGATGACCTCTGGGGATTTCTCGGTGCTTTGCCGTGGCTTTACCAGCCGTAGCGGCGGAGCCCGTCCTCGAGAACCTCGACGATCTTCTCGCCGGTGAGATACGAGTCCGGCGTCGAACGGCCCGTGATGAACGGGAAGTCGACGATGACCGAGGTCTCCTTGCCGAAGTTCCCGTGGTACCTGCCCTCGGGGCCGGTGGCGTCGCGCAGGATGTACTCCAGCGGGTACGGCGGCGGGCCCATCATGAAGTCCGTGCCCAGGAACCCGGTGCCGTCCTTGTAGTCGTACTCCTTGCAGTGACCGGTGATGTGCTTGCCCCAGACGATGGACTTGCGGTCCTCCCAGTCACGGGCGAAGGCGAGGCAGGTCACGCCGTAGCACTCGGCCGCGATCGGCTTCCCGGTGCGCAGGAAGCCCAGGATGAGCTGGTGCACCCGCTCGTTGTTGGCGAGGTCCACGATCGGGCCGGAGCCGCCGACGATCAGCAGCGCGTCGTACTCCTCCAGCTCCTGCTCCACCACCACGTCGATCGCGCGGTGGTAGGCCTCCAGCTTGCGCAGATAGTCGTCGTCGGCGGTGTAGGGGCGCTCCGGGACCCAGGCGGAGATGTCCAGCGGGTCGTCCAGGCGGTCGGAGGCGTCGATCTTGCGGGTGAGTTCGGCGACCTTCTCCGAGGTGACCGAGCGGCCCAGCGGCGGGTCGATGAACTCCGGGTCCATGGACGGCGGCAGGGCGTGTGCGCGCTTGCCGGTCGGGGTGGCGAACACGACCTCGTAACCGCGCTGGTCGAAGTGGTGCAGGGGCCCGATGAGCTCCTCGCCCCAGTAGCCGTACTCCGACAGGATCACGAGGATCTTCTTGGCGTTCCTTCTGGCCACGCCTGCTCCTTCGGTTATCGGTGCGGGGTGGGTGGCTGGGAGCCGCGACGGAGGGCGGCGGTGCGGCAGCCACCTGAACGGGCGGATCAGCGGGGATCGGGGCCGATGATCCAGTTCTCCTTCACGGCGACGGAGAAGACGTACCTCGGGTCCGCGATCTCGTCCCGGGCCGCCTTGACCTTCTCGGTGAGGAACGGGGAGCGCAGGGCCTGCTGGAGGGCGTCCACGTCGTCGAACCACAGCTGCTCGACGGAGTCGAAGGCCGACTCGCCGAAGACATAGGCGCCGTCGACGGTGTGGGCGTGCAGATAGCGGCGCAGGCCGGGGACCCCCCTGACCGCGGAGGCGTAGCCGTCCAGGCTGCGCTTGCGGTAGTCGTCGAGCTGGAGACCGGGGCGCCGCTTCATCAGGACGGTGAGCTTGACCCAGTCCTGGCCCTTGGCGAGCGGCGGGCCGGGGACGATCTCGTGGGCGGTGGTGTCGACGACGATGGTCTGCCAGAACGCGGCCCAGTTGGGTTCGTCGAGCCGGGCGCCCTGGAGGAACTCCTCGGTCTGCAGCGAGGCCAGCTGCTCCTCGCCGTTGGCCAGCCAGATCTCGGCGATGCCCTGGTGGGGCAGGGCGGGGGTGCCGAGATTTCCCTCGATGCCGACCACCGTGTCGACCATGTACTTCCGGATCTGCGGAATTTTGGCGGCGTACCGCACCGCGTGCACATTCACCCAGTAATCCTGGAATTCCTGTGCGGTCATACCGGGCTTGGGTGCCGCCAGAATGAACTGGTGGATCATCGAATGTCTCCTGTTCCATGCCGGTCCGGGCTACAGGAAATGGTGGCCAGGCGCAGTCGTCACGGGCAATGAAATACGGGCGACTTTCTGACCTGTCGGTGTCGTTGCTGTCAGGTGGCCGCGATTCCGGGTGATCCGGTTCAGTCGACCTTGAGTTCCGGTGGATACAGGAAGTAATTCGCGGCCGCGGCCGCCTGCGCGCCTTCGTGTACGGCGGCGGAGACCTGGTGGGAATGCAGCGAGGTCACGTCGCCGGCCGCGTACACGCCGGGTACGGAGGTCTGCTGCTCGGAGTCCACCCGGACATAGCCGGTGGCGGTCAGGTCCACGCCGAGCGAGCGCGCCACGGCCGTCTCCGGGGTGGCCCCCTGGATGGAGAACAGCGCGTCCAGCTCCAGGCGCCGGCCGTCCCGGGTCACGATCGCGGAGAGCATCCCGCCCTGGCCCTCGGCCTCCTTGATGCGGTCGTGGACGACCGGGATCCCGGCGGCCTCCAGGCGCCGCCGGTAGCGGGGGCTGATCGTGTCGTGCCGGCTGTTGGTGAGCAGCCGGACCCGGTCGGTCAGCGCGTGCAGCTGCATCGCCTCGCCCGCCGCGGCGTCGGTGTGGCCGGCCACCAGGATGCTGCGGCCCCGGTTCTCGTAGCCGTCGCAGGCGATGCACCAGAACATCGAACGCCCCACGTACGCACGCCAGTCGGGGAAGTGCGGGAAGTGGTCCAGCACCCCCATGGCCAGCACGATCGTGCGCGCGTGCCAGCGGTGGCCCTGCGCGTGCAGCGTGAAGCCGTGCCGGGCGTCGCCCTCGGCACGGGTGATGTGGTGGTGCGCCACGCGGGCGTGCGGATGGGCGGCGAGCTGCTCGGCCGCCAGCTTGCGCAGTTCGGTGGTGGCGATGCCGCCGGGGAAGCCGAGGTAGTTGTGGTTGGTCTGGTGGTGGGTCGAGCGGCCGTGCCCGGTGTCGAACACCAGCACCTCGCGGTTGAAGCGGGCCAGGCACAGTGCCGCGGACAGCCCGGCCGGACCGCCGCCGACCACGGCGGCGTCGACCTCGGCGGCGTCGACCTCGGCCGGCAGACGGCCCGGCTGCGTCACGGCTGCCTCAGACATGGCGGCCCCCCGTTCCGCTCCCCACGCTCCGGCACACCGCGCCCCGGCCCGCTCCGCCGGGCGCGGCGAAGGTCGGCCGGTGCGGTGCGCGGCGGGCTCGTCGCACGGCGTCCGGCTCGACGCCGCGGAGGTCGTGGGCACGGGCCGGGCGCGCGGACCGCTCCTGCGCGTTGCTCATCACCGCTCATCACTGCTTCTCGTCTCGTCGTCGGATGTCATCTCGTCGGCCGGGGTCACCGGGGCCGTGGTCAGGCCGCCGCCGTCCGCCCGTGGGCGAGGCGGCGTACGGCCTCCAGGGGGATCGGCAGCCACTCGGGCCGGTTGCGGGCCTCGTACACCGCCTCGTACACGGCCTTGTCCGCCTCGAAGGCACGCAGCAGAACGGGGTCGCACCGGGGATCCGTGCCGCCCGCCTCGGCGTAACCCGCGCTGAACGCCCGCCTGTTGTGCACGGCCCACGCCGAGGCGCGGCGCGCCAGGCGGGCACCGCGCGGGCCCAGCGGGGCGTGCTCGGCCGGCGGCGTGCCCAGCACCTCGGAGAGTGCGTGATGGGCGGCGTAGTCGAAGGAGCGCAGCATGGCCGCCACGTCGCGCACCGCGGGCTGGAGCCGGCGGCGCTCGTGCAGCGGGTGGCCCGGCTCGCCCTCGAAGTCGATGAGCACCCAGCCGTGCGGCGCGCGCAGCACCTGCCCGAGATGCAGGTCGCCGTGGACCCGCTGGACGAGGAGCGGGCGGCCGCGGTCCGCGCCGGAGCGCAGACTCCGGTGGATGTCGCGCAACGGCCCGGCGAAGGGGAGGAGTTCCGGAAGCTCGTCGACGGCCTCGTCCAGCCTGCGGGTCAGCCCGGCGGCCAGCTCGTCGGCCTCGGCCGGCGTCAGCGCCCTGCTGTCCAGCTGCCGCGCCAGCGCGGAGTGCACCTCGGCGGTGGCCCGCCCCAGGGCACGGGCCTCCTCGGTGAAACCGCCGAACGGTGCCACCGAGGCGCCCTCGCCCGCTACGCCCTCAGGGCCTCTCGTTCGGATCATGCCGGGCTCGCGGGGCCCGGCACCGCGCCTCGCCGCGTTGTCGTCGGTTGGCAGGGCTCCGCCCTGCCGCCCTCCTCCGCCTTGCGATGCACGGCACCCGGCCCCGCTCCCTGATCCGGCCTGATCCGAACGAAAGACCCTGGCCGCCCCGGCCGTGGCGAGGGCCCAGCCGTCGCCCAGGGACGGCACGAACTGCTGGAGTACGGCGAGGGTGGTACGGCCCGCGGGGAACGCGTCGGAGGTCTGTGCCCACGCCAGTGGCCGTGCGCTCGGCACGTCTCCGGCCCGCCACAGGGCGGTGAGCATCTCCAGCTCCGGATGCGGTCCGGGGACCAGGCGGCGCAGCACCTTGAGCATGAGGCGGTCGCCGAACGCCACGGACGTGTTGGACTGCTCGGCGGTGAGCACCCGTGCGGGCAGCCCGAGCGGGACGTCCGCGTCCGGCAGGCGGTGGTACTCCACCGGGCCGCCGGTGCCCTCGGCTGCCAGGCGCGCGAGCAGCCGGGACATCAGCTCCGGGTCCTCGGTGGCCTCGTACAGCAGCAGTGCGGACCCGTCCCCGTCCGCGCCCCGGCCGATCAGCGAGCCGTCGGGCACCGTGCCGGTCCCGGCGCGGCGCACACCGACGAGGAGCTGGTACCACTCCTCGTGCCCGGCCTGCCCGGCCCGTACGACCAGGTGCAGCAGCGCGGGGTCGCCGGAGTGGACCAGATCGGCGAGGACCGGCTCGACGGGCGGAGCGTGGTGTCCCTTGCCCGCGAACCAGCGGCGCCCGGTGAGCCAGCCGGGCAGCAGCAGCCGCAGTTCCGCGGTGAGCCGTTCCACGTCGGTGGCGTCCACGACGGCGCTCACGCGGCCGGCGCCTTCGCGGTGCGCGCCTCGACCGGGTCGGGCCGGGAGGCGGGGGCGGCCGCGGCGAGCGAGAGCGCGGTGATCGCGTGGGCGACGGACACCATGGTCATGTGGTGGTGCCAGCCCCGGAACGAACGCCCCTCGAAGTCGCGTACGCCGAGGCCGTCGGTGACCTCGGCCAGGTCGCGCTCGACACGCCGGAGGAGCATCGCCGCGCGGTACACCGTCCCGAGCTGGGCCCGGGACAGGTTGGACAGCCAGAACTCGCCGGGGACACGCCGGTTGCGGTGGGTCCACGCGCCCAGCAGCACCAGTTCCTGCCGCTCGGGGAGCGGGGAGGGCCCGGGGCGCCGCCGCCACAGCCGCACCCGCGCGGTACCGACGGAGGTGGCCCGTACCGTGTCCGTGGTGTGGTCGTACCACTCGACCGGCATACAGGTCCTGCTCAGCGCGGCCGTGAGCGTGTCGGTGGTGCCGGCGTGCTCACCGCTCGGCTGCCGGGTCTCCAGCAGGGCGAACCGGGTGGCGGGATCGATCCGCACCACGAACGGTAGGTGGCGAGCCGTCAACTCGGCGCAGACGGCGTACGGGTCGCCTTCCCGGAGATCCATCACCACGGGCCTGCCGGGCAGTTCCCACTCCGTGGACATCCGGTCCACCGAGTCGATCGCGCACTGCTCGGGCGGGCAGGGGTCGACATGCTCCGGGATCGCGGCACGCCTGCGCCGCTCGGGGCGGTCCGTCCAGCACTCGGGCAGCGCGAGCCGCCAGTCCACCGGGCAGCTGCCCCGCTCGGTCGCGAGCCACACCCCGGTCGCCTGCTGGCAGTTGACGATCCGCCCGATGTGCGGCACCCACTGCCGTTCCACGCCCACCGAGTGCTGGCCGACCTTGGTGATGACCAGGGGGCGGACCACCCAGGCGCGCGGGTTCAGCCGGTCCGAGAAGAGCCGGGCCACTTCACGGCGTACCTGGCCGCTGTTCCAGGGGGACTTGGTGATGAACTGATAGAGACTCTGCTCCACGCCGTTCCCTGCACCGTTCGCCAGGGCACGCATCGTCTTCTTTCCGTCGACCGTGAGCAGACCGCGCACATAAAGCTCTCCCCAACGCCGCTGATCGCTGCGTGGAATCGACTCGAGTGCCCGGGAGAGTAACTCGTGGACGATATTCTCGGAGATTCCATCGGGCGGGTTCTGCCGATGTTCTGCGGACATGGGTCGGCCCTCTCTGCAAGTCGACGTGTCTTACTCGCCCCTGCAGCGGAAAGGGCTCCGTCCCGCTTTCCGGGCGCACAGATCCCCATTCCGGAAAGTGGTCCCACTTTCCGGGTCGGGGTGAATTGGTTCTCCGGTCGGCCCCGAAGGGCCGCAGGCGGACCCGGGACCGGACGGCGGCGCGACAGCGCCTTGAGGGCCGGTACCGGCCCCGGGCCCTTGGGGGAGCCCGCCGGTCACGGGGGTGGGGGAACCGGCGGACCTGACTGAGG
>NZ_VJZE01000849.1 GCF_009377205.1 Streptomyces phyllanthi | reverse complement strand
GATCTGGGCCGGGCTGCTTGGGGTGGACCGGGTCGGGGTGGGTGATGACTTCTTCGTGTTGGGTGGTCATTCGTTGCTGGCTACTCAGGTGATGTCGCGGGTGCGGGAGGTGTTGGCGACCGAGGTTCCGCTGGCCGCGTTGTTCGATCATCCGACGGTGGGTGGTCTGGCTGCTGTGATCGATGGTTTCCGGCCTGGTGTGGTGGCTCCGCCGGTCAGTCCGGTGTCGCGGGACCAGGTGTTGCCGCTGTCGTTCGCCCAGCAGCGGCTGTGGTTCCTCGACCAGCTCGAACCCCACTCCACCGAATACAACCTGACGACACATATGCGCTGGAGCGAGACCCCGGATCCCCGAATCCTGGGAATGGCCCTGACCGCCGTCGTCGCCCGGCACGAGATCCTGCGCACCCGGCTGGTGACCGGCACCGACGGAATCGCCCGCCAGGTCGTCGACCCGCCGTCGCCGGTCCCGCTGCCTGTGGCCGACCTGTCGGACGACGACGATCCCCCAGAAGCCGGACGACGGCTGATCGCCGCAATGGCGGCCCAGCCGTTCGACCTGGCCTCCGGACCGCTGATCCGGGCCTGCCTGATCCGGCTGGGAGAATCCGGACACGTGCTGGCGCTGGCCGCCCACCACGTGGTCTTCGACGACTGGTCCTCCCGTATCTTCCGCGGCGAGCTGCTGGCCCTGTACGAGGCGTTCCGGACGGGTGAGCCGGATCCGCTGCCGCCGCTCCCGGTGCAGTACGCCGACTTCGCGGCCTGGCAGCGGGCTTGGCTGACCGGCGAGGTCCTTGACCGACAGCTGGCCTACTGGCGGGAGCGGCTCGCCGGGGCACCGCTGCTGGAACTGCCCACCGACCGCCCCCGGCCTCCGACACGCTCCAGCACCGGAGCGGTCGCCGAGTTCCGCGTACCGGCACGAACCGGCGAGTCCCTGCGGGCGATGGCCCAGGACAATGGGGCGACGGTTTTCATGACGCTGCTGGCCGCGCTCAGTGTGGTGCTGGGACGTCATGCGGGACTCGAAGACGTGGTCGTCGGAACACCGGTCGCTAACCGGAACCGGGTCGAGACCGAGGACCTGATCGGGTTCTTCGTCAACACGCTCGTCATGCGCACCGACCTGTCGGGCGACCCGTCGTTCACCGAACTGGTCGGCCGGGTCCGGGAGACCGCGCTGGGCGCTTACGCCCACCAGGACCTGCCCTTCGAGCAGCTGGTGGACGCCCTCGTCACCGAGCGGGACAGGTCCCGCACCCCGCTGTTCCAGGTCTTCTTCGACTACGCTCCCCGCGACCCGCGCGAGGACTCCGGTCCGACCCGCATCGATGCGGACGTGAACCTGGACGGCGACGGCACCGGCGAGTTCCAGGTGAAGTTCGACCTGTCCGTGACGATGGGTGACGCAGACGACGGCGGACTGGTCGGCGGCATCGAGTACAGCACGGCGTTGTTCGACGCGAAGACGATCAGCCGGCTGGCGGGTCATCTGACGACCGTGCTGGAAGCGGCCGCGGCTGACGGCGAAGTAACGCTGGGCGGCCTCCCGATGGTGTCGGCGGCGGAGCGTACCGAGTCGCTGGAGCGAGGGACGGGTGCCGCCGGACCGGGGTCCGGCGCCGTCGGCGTGCCTGAGCTGCTGGTGAGCCTTGCCGAGGAGCGCCCCGACGCCGTGGCGGTGGTGTCCGGACAGCGGCACGTGACCTACGGGGACCTCGTGGGGCGGGCGTCGCGATTGGCGCGTCACCTTCATGGTTCGGGGGTGGGTCCCGAGTCGGTGGTCGGCCTCTGCGTCGAGCGCGGGATCGACCTGGTGGCGGCCGTGGTGGGGGTGTGGC
>NZ_VJZE01000848.1 GCF_009377205.1 Streptomyces phyllanthi | reverse complement strand
GTGGGGGAGGTGTTCGTCACGGTCACACCGAAGGTGCCGGTCTCGGCGGCGTGCCAGAGCCGTACGGCCGCGGTGGCGCCCGGCGCGTGTTTGCGGACGTTGGTGAGGGCCTCCTGCACGGTGCGGTACACGGCGCGCTGCGCGGGGGTGCTGATGTCCGGCGGGAGCTCACCGGACAGTTCGGTGTCGATGCCGCTGGTCGTGACGAGCCGGTGGAGGTCCGCGAGCGTGGGCTGCGGGGTGAGCTCGGTGGCAGGGCCGCCGGAGGCCCTGAGCAGCGTGACCATGTGACGCAGTTCGTCGAGGGTGTCGACGCTGAGGGAGCGGATGGTGCGGGCGCCCTCCCGGACGTCGGGGTCCTTGGCGGCGACCTGGAGGGCACCGGCCTGTACGGCGATCAGGCTGACCTGGTGGGACACGACGTCGTGCATCTCGCGGGCGAGCTGGGCGCGTTCACGGGCGAGTACGGCCTGGGAGTGCAGCAGCCGTTCGTGCTCGCGCGCCTCCTCGATCTCGACGAGCCGGCGGGCCAGGTCCCCTCGCGCCTGCACGAGTTGACCCAGCAGAACGGGGGCGGCGGCCGTGGCCAGCGTGTAGAAGAAGTAGACCAGCGTCCAGGCGCGGTCGTGCGCGGTGAGGTCGTCCAGCGGCCACGGCGCGGCGGAGGCGAGGGCGAACAGCACGGCGCACACGGCGAGCAGCCGGCGGTCGCGGGACCGCTCGGCCAGGGTGAACAGGGCCGCGAACGGGGCGAACACGATGTCCAGCATCAGGCCGGCCGGGAGTGTGCACACGAACACCGCGAGCGGGAAGCGCCGGCGTACCGCGAGCGCGGCGCAGCCCGCGGCCGCCACCGCCGTCGCCGAGGGGGACGCGTCCCACAGGTTGAACCAGACGTCCGCGGCGGCGATCGCGATGACCACGGCGTCGACGGCCGGCTCGGGTACGCGTGCCCGCCATGCCCCGCGCGTGCTCATCGCCCGGACTCCGAGCGCCGCCGCTCGTCGAGCAGACCGGCCCGCTGAGCGAGCAGCGCCGCCTGGACCCGGCTGCCGACCCGTAGCTTGGTGAGGATCGAGCTGACGTGGTCCTTGACCGTCCCGGCACTGAGATGGACACGGCCGCCGATGTCGGCGTTGGACAGCCCCTCCGCGATCAGCACGAGCACCTCGCGCTCACGTTCGGTGAGCCGTCCGACGCGGGCGGCCTCGCCGTCGTCGACCGCCCCGGCCCCGGGGTGGCTCTGCCAGACGGCGCGGGACGCCTTCGGCGACATCACGACCCCACCCGCGGCCAACGTGCGCACCAGCTGGGCGAGTTGGTCGGGCTCGGTGTCCTTGAGCAGGAAGCCGGCCGCGCCGGATCGCAGTGCCGTCAGGATGTACTCGTCGGCGTCGAACGTCGTCAGCATCGCCACCACCGGCGGCTCCGGCATCGCGCGCAGCTGCCGCAGCACGGTCAGTCCGTCGACGTCGGGCATCCGTATGTCCAGCAGCACGACGTCCGGACGCTCCCGCCGTACGGTGTCGGCGGCCTCCCCGCCCGCCGTGGTCGCGACGACCTCCATGTCGTCGGCGGCGTTCAGGATGAGCCGGAAGCCCGAGCGCACAAGCGCCTCGTCGTCCACCACCACTACCCGGATCACGTGCGTTCCGCCTCGTCGTCCTAGTCGTCCTAGTCGTCCTGGTCGTCCTGGTCGTCCGTGCCGTCGTTGTGCGCACGTCCCCGGCGCACACCGACGCCGATTGTCACCGCTCCGACCGTAGAACGGAAAACGCCGAAGAAGGCGGCTCCGCGCAACGCTCCCGCCACCCGGGGGGTGCGGTCCGGACGTTCGGGGGGTGAGGG
>NZ_VJZE01000847.1 GCF_009377205.1 Streptomyces phyllanthi | reverse complement strand
CCGTACCCCCGGCTCACCTCACCCCCCGGCTCGCCTCACCCCCCGCTCGCCTCACTCCGTGGCGTCGGCGCCCCGGACGATCACCAGGAACGTGTCCGTGGCGAGGTCCATGACGACCTCGGCGGCCTGGCCCTCCAGGCGGCGCGCGTGCGCGAACTCCTCCGCCGGCCACGAACCGCGCGGCCCGCCGGCGGGGAAGCGCTCCAGCACTGTTCGCCCGTTCACCCTGCACCTCCATGTAGCGCCGTGATTCGTAGAGTTAAACGCCCACGAGAGGGTGAACGGCTCGTGAAGTGATGTTACTGAGACGTAGTTGACACTCGGTCAGCACGACAGGGTGAGAGATCTCGCAGGAACTCCACATTCGGGTGACGGATCGTACGAGTCCGCGCACGTGGCGTGCGCGATCTCCGTTTGCCCGGCCGGGTCCGCGCTCACCCGGGCGGCTTGTCGTACTCCTGGATCCGCTGCCCGTGGCTGCGGTCGGTGAGCGCGGGCAGGCGCTCCGCCAGCTCGCGCACGGTCGCCGCGACATCGACGGTGAGCAGCCGGCGGTCGCGCATGAGGACACGTCCGTCGACGATCGTGGTGCGGACGTCGGAGGAACGGGCGCTGTGCACGAGGGTGGCGGCGAGGTCGTGCACGGGCTGGGTGTGCGGGCCGCTGACGTCCACCAGGACGATGTCGGCGCGCCGCCCGGGCGCGAGGCTGCCGATCTGCTCGCCCAGACCCACGGCGCGGGCGCTCTGGAGGGTGGCGTGGTGCAGTGCCTGCCGTGACGTCAGCCAGCGCGGGTCGCCCTCGGTGGACTTCTGGACGAGCGCGGTGAGCGCCATGGACTCCCACACGTCGAGGGAGTTGTTCGAGGCGGCGCCGTCCGTGGCCAGCCCCACGGGGACGCCGATGCGCCGCAGGGCCCGCACCGGAGTGGTCGGCCAGGCGAACTTCAGATAGCCGCGGGGCGCGGACGCGACGGCGACCGGGCCCGTCGCCCGCTCCAGGACGGGCAGGTCGCGTTCGATGATGCCGGTGCCGTGCGCGATGAGCACGCCCGCGTCGAGGCCGAGAAGCCCGGTGCGCTCCAGTACCTCGATGGGCGTGACGCCGTGCCGGGCGAGGCTGTTGTCGGTCTGGTCCCGGCTCTCGGAGGCGTGGAGGTGCACGGGCAGTCCGTGCTCGCGGGCGAGGCCGGCGGTGGCGGCGAGGTCGGCGTCGGCGACGGTGTAGGGGGCGTGCGGGGCGAGCGCGGTGGTGATCCGGCCGCCGGCCGCGCCCCGGTGCCGTAGGGCGAACTCCAGTGAGCGTTCGCGGCCTTCGGGGCCCTGCGAGGAGAAGAAGGCCTCCCCCAAGTGGGCGCGCAGTCCGCTCTCGGCCGTCACGGCGGCGACCGTGTCCATCGAGAAGTAGTGGTCGGCGAAGCAGGTCACGCCGCCGCGGATCATCTCGGCGCAGGCGAGCCTCGCGCCCAGCTCCACGTCCTTCGGCGTGAGGTTCGACTCGACGGGCCAGACGACGTCGTTGAACCACTCCTCGGCCGGCAGGTCCTCGGCCACTCCGCGCAGGGCCACCATCGGGGCGTGCGTGTGGCAGTTGACGAGGCCGGGGAGGGCGACCTGGCCGCGGGCGTCGATGTGCTCGGCGGCGGGGGCACCGGTGCCGGGGGCTCCCGTGGCGGGGCCCCTGGTGGTGGCTCCGGTGGCCGGGCCGACGTACTCGATGACCCCTCCCCGTACGACGATCGAGGCGTCCTCGACGAACCCGATCCGTTCCTGGTCGTCGTGCACGAGGGCGGTGCATCCGGTGATGACGAGATCGGCGGGCGGCTGCGTCGTCCGAGAGGGCGTCATGCGGTCACGGTACGACGGTGTCGTCCCCGTGTCGTACCCGTG
>NZ_VJZE01000846.1 GCF_009377205.1 Streptomyces phyllanthi | reverse complement strand
GCCCGCATCCGCACCGGCATCCGCACCCGCACCCGCACCCGCGAGGCGCACAGCGCCCACAAGCGCCTTGAACACGTTGACACTCGTGGAGTCACCCACCACGACCTGCCCGGCCGCCGCGCCCACGAGCGGGGCGATACGGTCACCGATGCGCTCGGGCGCCGTCCACCAGCCGCTCTCGTCCCAGGAACGGATGCGCAGGGAGCCCCACTGTCGTCGTACGACGTCGTCCACGCGCCCGGGGACGGCCGCGGGCAGCGCGCCCAGCGAGTTCCCGTCGAGGTACACAGCGTCGTCGAGCACGAACTTCTCGCGCAGCCCGGCCAGTTCGTCCGCGGCGTCCAGTTCCGCGGCTCTGGATATCAGCTCAGACATGGGACCTCGCCGTCCACAGCTCGGGGAAGACGTTCTTCCGGGCCCGCTTCTCCAGCCAGGCCACCCCGGCGGAGCCGCCCGTGCCGGGCTTCGCGCCCATCGCCCTGCGGGTGGCGACGAGGTGGTCGTTGCGCCAGCGCCACACCAGTTCGGCGACGTCCGTCAACGCCTCGCCGAGCCGGGCGAGTTCGTCGGTCTCGTCACCCGAGTAGAGGGCGGCCCACGCCGCCTCGACCTCCGCCGAGGGCTCGTACCGCTGCGACACGTCACGGCGCAGGACCGACTCCGGCACCGCGTGGCCGCGCCGCGCCAGCAGCCGCAGCACCTCGTCGTACAGGCTCGGTTCGTGCAGGGCCTTCTCCAGTTCCGCGTGGACGCGCGGGGCGGCGCGGTGCGGTACGAGCATGGAGGCGGACTTCTCGCCGAGCAGGAACTCCATACGGCGGTACATCGCCGACTGGAAGCCGGAGCCCTCGCCGAGGGCGTCACGGTAGGAGTTGAACTGGGCGGGCGTGAGCTGGGAGAGGGGCCGCCAGGACGCGTTGAGCGCCTCCAGCTCCCGTACGGACCGCTTCAGCGCGGCCACGGCCGTCGGTACGTCGTCCTCGCGGAGCGCGCCCGTGGCGGTCTCCCACTCGTGGACGATGACGGTGAACCACAGCTCCATGACCTGGGTGGTCACCAGGAACACCATCTCTCCGGGGTCGTCGGAGAGGGTCTGCTGGAGGTGGGTGAGGACGTCTGCCTTGACGTAGTCCTCGTACGGGGTCGTGCCCTGGAAGTCGAGATGCGGAGTCGCAGGCTCTTCGGCCTCGTGAGCCTCGTGGGACATCGCTGTCTCCTGATATGTGCTCCGGGTAGCGGTCCGCCCCTGCCGTTACCGACACGGGGGCCCCGGTCCCCAACCGGTAATCCTGCGCAATCGTCCCCCGAAAGCGCAAGGCCCGCCTGGTCACACCAGGCGGGCCCGTCACAGGGGACGACGCTCACGTCACCGGAGACGACGCTCAGCTCAGCGTCTGGGCCGCGGTGGGCGAGGAGTCCTTCAGGAACTGGGTGCAGCGCTCGTGCTCCTCCTGCTCGCCGATCGAACCGGCGGCGCGGGCGAGGGCGTGCAGGGCGCGGAGGAAGCCGCGGTTCGGCTCGTGCTCCCAGGGAACCGGGCCGTGGCCCTTCCAGCCGTTGCGGCGCAGGGCGTCCAGGCCGCGGTGGTAGCCGGTGCGGGCGTAGGCGTACGACTCGACGACCGAGCCTCGTTCGAACGCGTCGTCCGCGAGCTGGGCCCAGGCGAGGGAGGAGGTGGGGTACTTCGCGGCGACGTCCGCGGGGGGCGTGCCGTTCGCGAGCAGTTCGCGGGGTCCCGGGTCGTCGGGGAGGTGCGTCGGGGGCGGGCCCCCGAGGAGGTTCTCGTGAATGGTCATGACCTCCAGTCTGGCCCATGTGGGGGCGGGGTAGGTCCCTGCCCCGGGAGCCGCCCACGCCCAGCCCGTCCGGCGCTCGAGGACGAGGCCCGTTCAGGGA
>NZ_VJZE01000845.1 GCF_009377205.1 Streptomyces phyllanthi | reverse complement strand
GGTGCGGGCGGGGTGGTCGCCGGGGGTCAGGATCCGGATCGCGGCCGGCCGCAGGCCGGGCTCCTGACAGTGCCGCAGCGCCGGGATCAGACCGGCCCGCAGCAGAGAGGACTTGCCGCTGCCGGACGGACCGAACACCGCGGCGAAGCGTCGGCGGCGCAGCAGATCGAGCAGGTCGTCGGTGAACTGCTCCCGGCCGAAGAACCGGCCGCTGTCACCCGTCTCGAACCGCGCCAGCCCTCGGTACGGCGACTCCGCTCCAGCCTCGCCCTCCGCCCCGGCACCGGCCGATTCTTCCACCGCCTGCCGCCACCGGGCCTGCCACTGTGCCTCCTCGCCGCCGCAGGCCCGCACGTAGGCCAGCACCACCGGCAACGTCGGCAACTTCTCACCCGCAGCCGCCTGCGACAGCGTGGTCACCCCGTAGCCCGCCTGCTCTGCCAGCGACCGGTAGGTGATCCCGCCCGCATCCGTGCGCAGCTTGCGTAACTCGAACGCGAACCGCTGCACCGGACCCGCCGCCGGATCCACCGGCTCCTCACGACGCCCCGCCATGCCCATACCTCCTCCGGCCGCTCCCGCACCGCACAGGGCAGCCAACCCAGACACATCAACGACACCAGAAGAATCACGCGGTCGGTCATTGTTCGGCCGCCGGAACTGTGCTGTCGAACAATGCTCCAGCCGCTGAACTCGGTGCTGTGAGCGGCCCGGGGGACCGTTCCACGGGGGAAACGCCCTGCCGGCTGCCGGGAAGCCAGCAGGGCCGCGGCTGTAGGGGCGGACCGGACGGTCCGCCCCCACAGCGAAACAGCGGTCCCCCCCCCAGACCGCACAGCACCAGGTGACGGGTCAGGCCTTGCCGAGCCCGTCGCCGCACCGTTCAGTCATGAGAGGAAGACATGAAGTCACTGATACGACGTCCCAGAAACGGATCACCAAAGAAGCTCGGCAAGAGGTTGGCGGTGCTGGCTTTGCCAGTGGTCGCCGCGATGTCGCTGGGCGTTCCCGCAAGCGCTGCGCCGGGCACCAGTACGCAGGTGCAGGTGCAGGTGCAGGTGCTGGTGGCGGGGGCGGGCGGCACGGCTTCGGCCTCCGGTGCCGGTGCTGCCGTTTCACCGCAGGCGGTGACCAGTTACATCAGCAACGAGAACGACATCGGGATCGGGGTCTCGCAGAACAACACTCCCCCGCTCTACGAGGCGATTCTGCCGGGCCACCGGCGCACGGACGGCAGCCCTCTTGGCTGGAACCATGCGTATTCCTTCTACATCGGCCCTGGATACTGTGCCGACGCCTGGTACTGGCAGAACAACGGCTGGCGCTTCGATCCCCGAAATACGGTCAAAGGATCCAAGGAAGCACAGATCGTGGCCATCCCCGGTGAGGCCGTAGCCAGATGGGCGGTCCGGAACGTCCGCGCCTGCTGATGCCGACACGGATCGTCCGTCCGAAGACATGACGATGGCTTCCCCTGGCCATGCCGGGTCCCGCTAGTCGAGACTGCCAGCGGAGCTGGGTCCTTCGGCGAAAGCCAAAGAGCCCTGCACCTCCGGATCCGGAGGTGCAGGGCTTCGTCATGCGTTTGACTTCCGTTAGGCGAGCGGCGTCCATGCCACCGGCCGTCCCGAAGAGTCGGACGCGATAGTGAGACCGGACAGCCGACCACGACGTGAGACACCGCGAGAAGCCGCAGGCCATAGTCACGCAGCAGGAGACGAACTGCGAGAACCTACACGCCGGGAGGCGGCCGTACGCCGCTGTGAGCGCCGTCCGTGTCGCTGCCGCCCCCCCTTGCGTCCGGCCGGGATGTCGCTGAGGCGGGGGGCAGTTGGTGTGTGGGGTGGTGTGTGGGCTGTGGTGTTGGTGGTTGGTTGATAACTGGGTTGGGTGGGCTGTGGGG
>NZ_VJZE01000844.1 GCF_009377205.1 Streptomyces phyllanthi | reverse complement strand
GCCACGCCCCTGGCACCGCCCCGAGCTGCCCCTCGACGGCGCCGCCTCCCGTATGGTCCGCCCCTACGTCGTGGCCGTCGAACAAGCTGCCCGGCGACGGGAACTGGTGCTGGCCGAGCTCGGGTTCGACGGGCCTGGACCCTATGTGATCCACGGAGTGGAGGTCGGGTGAGCGCGGACGGCTTCGAGGCGGCCCGGCTGCTGCCCTGGCGCGGTGGTGACGGCAAGCCCGCTCATGTCATCGCCGACTCCGACCTGCCCGGACCGCTCTCGCGTCGCGCTGACGTGGTGGAGAGTGCCCAGTTGGAGATGGCGGGCGTCCTGCTGGGGCATGCTCGGCAACTGGTGGACGAGTCGGGCCCCGAGGAGCTGCGGTACCTCGTGGTGGAGCTGACGCGGATACTCACCGACGTCCTTCGGATCGCCGTGCGAGTGAGGTCCTGAGGAAGCGGGGCAGACACGGCCGCACGCGTCAGCAGCATGCGGCCTGCCATCGAGGGCAGGACAAGATGACCGTTGCCACCGCTCGGCTTCCGGGGTACCCGACGGCGCGCGACCGTAGCTGAACGACCCCTACGCCGTGAGAGCCCGGCGGGCCTCGCGGCGGCGGAACAGGTAGGCCGCCGCCGCTCCCGACACGAGGCCTATCAGGTGGCCCTGCCAGCTGACGCCGGTCTGGGTGGGGGCGATGCCGGTGAGGATCGAGCCGCCCCAGACCGCGACGATCAGCAGGCCCACGACGATGCCGAGCGGCCGGCGTTCGACGAAGCCGCTGACCAGGAGGAAGCCGAAGAGGCCGAAGACCAGCCCCGAGGCGCCCGCCGTGTTGCTGTTCGCCGGGGAGAGGAGCCAGACGCCCAGGCCGTCGGCGACGATGATCAGCGCGCACACGGCGGCGAAGCGGCGCAGACCGCCCAGGGCCGCGAGGAAACCGAGGACCAGCAGCGGCACGCTGTTGGCGGCGACATGGGCGAAGCCGAAGTGCAGGAACGCCGCGGGGACGATGTCGACCAGCTCGGACAGGGTGCGGGGCATGATGCCGAAGTCGTCCAGCGCGTGACCGCTGACGACGTCGACCACTTCGAGCAGCCACAGCAGTGCCACCCAGCCCACCATCAGCTTCGCGGCGGCCTTCGCGCGGTCGCCGCGGGACCACTCGAGCTCCGTACCTGTCATGACAGCCCCCATACAGTCCCGTCTCCGGGGGGAACGACCGAGCGCCCTGCTCCGGTTCCCTCCCGGCGAAGGATGCCGGATAGGCTCGGCGTCGTGAACCCACTCAAGCCAGGAGAGACGGCGCGTACGCCTTGGATCGTAGGGGTCTCCGGTGCGTCCGGCACCCCCTATGCCGCCGCTGTGCTGCGTGGGCTGCTGGATGCGGGGGAGAGCGTCGATCTGGTCGTCAGCCGGGCCTCGCGGCTCACGCTGCTCGACGAGACGGGGATCGCCTTCCGGGACGCGCACTGGCGCGACGACCTGCGGGAATGGCTGGCGCGGGGGGCCGACGGAAAGCCGGGGGTCTTCGGGGACGTACGCGTCGACGGCGTCCGGCACTGGGCGGCCGGTGATCTGGCGGCGGGGCCCTCGTCCGGGTCGTACCCCGTCAAGGGGATGCTGATCGTGCCCGCGTCCACCGCCTGTGTCGCCGGAGTCGCGCTGGGGCTGAGCAAGGACCTGCTGCAGCGTGCCGCGAGCGTGACCCTCAAGGAGGGCCGCAAGCTGGTCGTCGCCGTGCGCGAGACCCCGTTGAACGGGCAGACGCTGCGGCACCTGGTGACCCTGGACGACGCGGGCGCGACCGTGCTTCCGGCCTCTCCGGCCTTCTACGCGGGGGCCACCCACATCCAGGACCTGGTGGACTTCGTCGCCGGGCGGGTGCTGGACGCGGCGGGCGTCGGGCACGGGCTGTACCGG
>NZ_VJZE01000843.1 GCF_009377205.1 Streptomyces phyllanthi | reverse complement strand
GGGTCGGTGGGTCGGTGGGTTCGGTGGGCTCAGGCCCGAAGTCCGGTACTCAGCACGGCGAACAGCCCTCGAGCACGGCTGCCGTCCGGCGACTGCCACGCCCCGCCGACATGACCGACCGCTGCCGGGGAAAGGAGAGGCGCCCCGTCGGGCGCGGGATGCAGGACCCGGTGCAGCCGGAGGATCCGGCCGTCCGTCACGGACACCTCGGTTCCCTCCCCGGTGTCGGCGGCAGCGGTCGCGCCGTCCGTCGGTGTGACGCCCTCGCCGACGTAGGAACGGGTGACCTCCCGGTCGACGCTGTCGCTGATGCTCTGGTCCTGGGCCTGGACCCGGCCCTCGACCAGGGCCAGCAACTGGGCCACCAGCACCGGGTCGTGGCATCCGTCGTAGACCCAGCGCCGCCCCAGCACCGAGTGCTCCATGGTGCCGATCAGGGCGTGCTCCGCCCCGTCGAGCGGAGCGCCGCGATAGGTGAGCGGCACGAGGTACGTGGCCGGGTCGGGGCCGGCGGTGTCGGTGACCACGATGAACTCGATCCCGACCTCCCCTTGAGGGTCGTCCAGCCGGAAGCCGCCCGCCTTGACCGGCTGCGGTTCGCCCGCGCCGCCGCGGTACCACGGTCGGGAGGGCAGCCAGGAGGTGAGCAGTTCCAGCTTGGTCGGCTTGAGGGTTGCCTGATGGATGACGGCCATGCCGAGTTTCTCTCCGTTCGGTGAATCTGTGAATCTGTCGCCGGGGCCCGGACGGCCCCCGTCCAACTGCCCTCCCAACTGCCTTTCCAGCTCGCCTTACAGCGCCCCGTACAACTCCTCGTACGAGGGCCACATTCCGCCGGGACCCTCCACCGACTTCGCCGCCCTGACGGCTCGCACGATCGCGCGCGTCACCACGTCCGCGCCCGCCGCGAGTACCTCGTTGAGGGCGAGGGGGCTGTCCGAGGCCAGCGGGCGGGCGGCGGTGGCCAGGGTGAAGACCGTGTCGCCGTCGTTGAGGAGGTGGACGGGGCGTACGGCGCGGGCGATGCCGTCGTGGGCCGTGCCCGCCAGTTTCTGGGCCTGGGCACGGGTGAGATCGGCGTCGGTGGCCACCACGGCGAGCGTCGTGTTCAGCGGGGGAGAGACGTTCTGGGCCGCGGCCTCCGTGAGCCGCCGCCGCGCTGCCTCGTGGACCTCCGTCGCCGGAGGACTCACCCGTCCCCCTTCCTGGAACAACTCCCCGTACAGCACCCCCGTCTCAGGATGTATCGCCGATCCCGCCGCGTTGGCCACCACGAGCGCGGCCACCGTGATGCCCGAGCCGAGCACGGCGCTCGCGGTGCCGACCCCGCCCTTGAGCTGTCCGACCGTCGCCCCGGTACCGGCGCCCACACATCCCTCCGCGACCGGCGCGCCGGGCCCGCTCGCGGCGGCCGCCTCGACCGCGGCCCGCCCGGTGGCCGCATCGGGCCGGGCCCGGAAGTCGCCGCCACGGCCCAGATCGAAGACGCAGGCCGTGGGCACGACCGGCACGACATGCGCCGGCTCGGGACCCACCCGCACCCCGCGCCCGCGCTCCTCCAGCCAGGCCATCACCCCCGACGCCGAGTCCAGCCCGTACGCACTGCCCCCGGTCAGCACGACCGCCTCGACCCTCCGCACCACGTTCCGCGGATCGAGCGCGTCCGTCTCCTTGGTCCCCGGACCGCCACCGCGTACGTCCACGGCCGCGACCGCGCCGCCCTCGGGGGCGAGCACCACCGTCGTCCCGGTGAGCCGGCCGCCGCCGGTCAGGGTGGCATGCCCGACCCGCAGGCCCGCGACATCTGTCAGAGCGTCGAGTGTCATGGGGCCAGTGTGATGTGCGCCGTGGGCGCCCGTCCTCCGGCCTCGCCACGGCTCGCCCGCCCCCGGAGCCGTACCCTGAACGCATGAC
>NZ_VJZE01000842.1 GCF_009377205.1 Streptomyces phyllanthi | reverse complement strand
CCCGAAGCCCACCCCGGCGAAGTCCGCCACGAAGAAGCCGGCGCCGAGTCCCGAGCCCCATCCGCCGAACGGCACCTACGCCCAGGTGGTGAACGCCGGCACGGGGCTGTGCCTGGACATCCGTGACGGGGCGATGGAGTTGGGCACGGACGTCATCGCGGTGCCCTGCACCTCGTCCCGGACGCAGAGATGGCGGTTCGACTCCGACCGCGGTGTCCTCCAGTCGTACGCCGACCCCGACTACTGCCTCGACAGCCGCGGCTCCGTCCAGCGGGGCGTCGGCATCTGGGAGTGCCGCTCGGTGGACGGCGGCAACGGCCGGAACCTCCGCTTCACGGTCGACGCCCAGGGCGCGATCCATCCGGCCATCGCCCCGGGGCACGCGGTGACGCCGTACGGGAGCGGTGTCGTCCTCTTCCCCGACCAGGGGCGGGAGGACCAGCGGTGGCGGGCGGGGGCTTCGTGACCGGCCCTGGCCTCGGGTAGGCCTCAGACCTCGCGTACGCCCCGCCGCCATACCGCGGACACCAGGGGGACGCCCGGCCGGTAGGCCAGGTGGACATGGCTGGGGGCGTCGAGCAGGGCCAGGTCCGCGTACGCGCCCGGGGTGAGGCGGCCGACGTCGTCGCGGCGCAGGGCCGCCGCACCGCCCGCCGTGGCGGACCAGACCGCCTCGTCGGGGGTCATCCGCATGTCCCGTACGGCGAGCGCGATACAGAAGGGGACGGACGAGGTGAAGGACGACCCCGGATTGCAGTCCGTCGACAGGGCGACGGTCACGCCCGCGTCGAGGAGGCGGCGGGCGTCGGGCCACTCGGCGCGCGTGGAGAACTCCGCGCCGGGCAGGAGGGTGGCGACCGTACGGCTGTGGGCGAGCGCGTCGACGTCCTCGTCCGTCAGACGGGTGCAGTGGTCCGCGCTCGCCGCGTCCAGCTCGACGGCCAGCTGGACGCCCGGACCGTACGAGAGCTGGTTGGCGTGGACGCGCGGGTGGAGGCCCTTCGCCCGGCCCGCGGTGAGGATCGCGCGCGCCTGATCGCCGTCGAAGGCGCCCTTCTCGCAGAAGACGTCGATCCAGCGGGCGTACGGGGCACAGGCGTCGAGCATCTCGCCGGTGACCAGGGCCACGTACGCGGCCGGGTCGTCTGCGTGCTCGGGCGGGACGACATGGGCGCCGAGGTACGTCACCTCGTCGGTGTGCCGGGCGGCGAGGCGCAGCGCGCGGGCCTCGTCCTCCACGGTGAGGCCGTAGCCGGACTTGGTCTCGAAGGTGGTGGTGCCCTGGCGGAGGGCCTCGGTGAGGTAGCGGGTGAGGTTGGCCTCCAGTTCGGCGTCCGTCGCCGAGCGCGTGGCCGCGACCGTCGTACGGATGCCGCCGGCGCTGTAGCTCCGGCCGGACATGCGGGCGTTGAACTCCCGCGTGCGGTCGCCCGCGAAGACGAGGTGGGAGTGGGAGTCGACGAAGCCCGGGATCACCGCGCGGCCCCCGGCGTCGACCCGGTTGTCAGTGGCGGGTGCTTTGCTTGATTCACCGGTCCACGTGACGCGGTCGCCGTCGATGACGACGGCCGCGTCCTGGATCAGACCGAGAGGGGAACCTCCCCCACTCTCGAATTTGCTCGAGCGGGGGGACCCCCATCCGAGGGAGGGGTCGTTGGTGACCAGCGTGGCGATGTTGGTGATGACCGTGCTGCTCATGGCGTC
>NZ_VJZE01000841.1 GCF_009377205.1 Streptomyces phyllanthi | reverse complement strand
GCCCCTGCCCCCACAGCAACCCCTGTTCCCGAGCCCGAGCCCTCCGCCAGGCCCCTGGCCAAGCGGCGCGTGCTCGTGCTCGGCGGGACTCACCCCGACGCCGCGGCCGCCCGCACCCGTATCGTCGAGCTCGGTGGAGCCGCCGCGATCAACCTGTCCGCCAGCGTCACCGATGTCGTCCTGCTCACCGGCGGCGACACCGACCGCCGTATGCGCCGGATCACCTCCCTGGCCATCCCCACCTACGACGCCGCCTGGCTCGACACACCCGTCATCGCGCCGCTGCCGCACCCCGCCGACCACCGCGGTGCCACACACGTGCTGCCGCGCGGCGGCGTCACCTACCTGCCGAGCCAGAACGACCCGGACAGTTCGAACCACCCGAGCCGCGCCGACGGGCAGACCGCGACGGCCCACTGGACCGTCACCGCCTCGTGGGCCCAGCAGACGGCATGCGAGATCGACGTGGTGGCCTTCGTGGTCGACGAGGACGAACAGGTCTCCTTCGACGAGGACTTCGTCTTCTACGGTGCTCCGGAGAACCCGGGCGGAACCGTACGGCTCCTCAGTGACGGGCCGACCGAGCAGACGATCAGTATCGACCTCGCCACACTGCCGCCCTCGGCCCGCAAGGTCGTCGTCGCGGCCGCCATCGACGGCACACCCACGTTCGGCGATGTCGGCGCCGTCCAGATCAGTTCGGGCCCCGGCACCAGTGCGGCACCGCTCGTGCAGGCCACGCTCGACGCGGCGACCACCGAACGCACCATGCTCCTCGCGGAGATCTACCGCCGCGGCCCGCTCTGGCGCCTGCGCGCCGTCGGCCAGGGCTACGACCACGGCCTCGGCACGCTCGCGCGCGGCTACGGCGTCGACATCGCCGACTGACGGACGCTCCCTCCCTCACGTCATGAGGGGACGCACCTCCCGGTACCCTCGACCCACCTCAAGCCACCGCCGAGCCACCACCGGGAAGGGGATGACGTGCGACTTCGCTGTGCCGTACTGGACGACTTCCAGGGGGTGGCCACCGACTTCGGCGACTGGTCGGCGATCGCGGACGACGTCGAGGTCGTGAGCCTCCGCGACCACCCCGCCGACGAGGACGAACTGGCCGCCGCCATCGCCGACTTCGACATCGTCGTCACATTGCGCGAGCGCGTCCCCTTCCCCGGCTCCCTCTTCTCCCGCCTGCCCCGGCTGAGGCTGCTGATCGCCTCCGGGATGCGCAACTCGGTGATCGACTACGCGGCGGCGAGGGCGCACGGCGTCACCGTGTGCGGGACCGCCAGTTCCTCGACCCCGCCGGTCGAACTGACCTGGGCCCTGCTGCTCGGCCTGGCCCGCGGCATCGTCGAGGAGAGCACCTCCCTGCGCGACGGCGGTCCCTGGCAGAACACGGTCGGCGCGGACCTGCACGGCCGCCGGCTCGGACTGCTCGGCCTGGGAAAGATCGGCAGCCGTGTCGCACAGGTCGGCCTGGCCTTCGGGATGCACGTCAGCGCCTGGAGCCAGAACCTCACCAAGGAGCGTACGGACGAGGTGGGTGTCGACCTCGCCCCCTCCAAGGAGGAGCTGCTCGCCGGCAGCGACTTCGTCTCCGTGCACCTCGCCCTCAGCGACCGCACCCGGGGACTGATCGGCCCCGCCGAACTCGCCCTCCTCCAGCCGACCGCCTACCTGATCAACACCTCCCGGTCCGCGATCGTCGACCAGGACGCCTTGCTCGCCGCGCTCCACGCGGGCCGGATCGCGGGCGCCGGTGTGGACGTCTTCGAGGTCGAACCGCTCCCCGCCGGCCACCCCATGCGCTCGGCCCCGCGTCTGCTCGCCACTCCGCACCTCGGCTATGTGTCCCGGGCCAACTACGCGACGTACTTCGGCCAGGCGGTCGAGGACATCCAGGCCTACCTGGCCGGTTCGCCCGTACGGCTTCTCTCACCTCCGTGAGGTGCCCCCCGAGGCC
>NZ_VJZE01000840.1 GCF_009377205.1 Streptomyces phyllanthi | reverse complement strand
CCCCGCAGGCCCGGATCCCCGCAGGCCCCCGACCCTTCCTTACACAATATATTGTCGTTCCGAAAAATATCAGTAGAGTGTTGCCGGGTCGGCGGGTCGGCCGACCAGGACGAGCGAGGTGGCAGCCATGCCGGTCTATGCCCTCGGCCCCGACGAGCCGGACATCGATCCCAGCGCCTTCGTCCACCCGGACGCCGTCGTGATCGGGTGCGTGTCGATCGGCGCGGAGGCCAGCGTGTGGCCCGGCGCGGTCCTGCGCGGAGACCTCGGCCGTATCGCGGTGGGCGCCCGCACCAGCGTCCAGGACGGAACCGTGGTGCACACCACCCCCCGGTGGCCGACCCTGATCGGCCCCGACTGCGTGATCGGCCACAACGCCCACCTGGAGGGCTGCACCGTGGAGCGCCACGCCCTGATCGGGTCGGGCTCCGTCGTCCTGAACCGGGCGACCGTGCGCGAGGGCGCTGTCGTCGGCGCCTGCGCACTGGTCCCGGAGGACTTCGAGATCCCGGCCAGGACCATGGCGCTCGGCGTCCCGGCGCGGCTGCGCGAGACACCGGTCGACCCCTCCTGGGTGGAGTACGCCGTACGCACCTACCGGGACAACGGCGCGCGCTACCGGCGCGAACTGCACCGCATCGACCGCTGAGAGCACTCGGAGCACTCGGAGCACGGAAGGGCGGGCCCGCACGTGGCAGCGAAACTGCACAGCTACATCGCCGGTGAGTGGTACGAGGCACCCGACGAGGGCCGCCCCCTGCTGGACGCGGCGACGGGCACCGAAGTGGCCCGTCTCTCACGGTGCAGTGGGCGGTCGCCGACCGGCTGCCCTCGCAGGTCAAGGCCATGATCCCGGTGGTGACCGAGTCCGCGCTCACACTGGACTTCCTCCGCGAGGACGCGTTCGAACTGGAGACGCCGTTCGGCTGGGGCGTCATGCTGGCGGGCCAGGAGCGCCGCGCGGCGCTGCTCCGCCAGATGCTGGCGGCCAGGAAGACGCACCGCGCCCAGTTCACCCTGCCGCTCAACCGGGCCGACGTCGCCGCGACGGGCCGGCGCTCCCCGTACATCCAGGACATCCTCGTCCACAGCGCCGACGCCGCCCACTGGGCCGACGTGGACCACCGGGCCCGGGTCGCGGGCGTGACCGTGCCGGTCAGTTCGGTGGGCGGCTGGTACGACCTCTTCCTGCCCGGACAGCTGCGCGACTACCGGGCGCTGCGCGCGGCGGGACGCGAGGCCCGGCTCACGGTCGGGCCATGGACCCACGTTGCCCCGGGCGTCTTATCCGAGGCCGCGGCCCAGACCCTCGGCTTCGGGCTCGCGCACGCACGGGGCGAGCAGCCGCCGGTGCGGGAACCCGTACGCCTGTACGTGATGGGCGAGGAGGCGTGGCGGGACGTCGAGTCCTGGCCGCCCCCGGGCTACGACCCGCGGCTCTTCCACCTCCGGCCCGGCGGCGCGCTGTCGCCCGACGAGCCGGGAGAGTCCGCCCCCGACGGCTACCGCTACGACCCGGCGGATCCCACACCCGCCGTCGGTGGAGTGCGGTTCGCCGGCAATGCCGCGGGCCGCAAGGACAACGCCCGCCTGGAGGCCCGGCCCGACGTCCTCACCTACACCGCCCCCGCGCTGGACGCGGACGTGGAGGTCATCGGCGAGGTCAGCGCCGAGATCTGGTTCCGCTCCAGCCTGCCGTACGCCGATGTCTTCGTGCGCCTGTGCGACGTGGACCCCAAGGGCCGCTCGACCAACCTGTGCGACGGCCTGATCAGCCTGACCGGCGCCGACGAGACGTCCTGCGCGAAGGTCCGGTTGTGGCCCACGGCCCACCGGTTCAAGCGCGGCCACCGCATCAGGGTCCAGGTCTCCAGCGGCGCCTTCCCCCGCTACGCCCGCAATCCCGGCACGGGCGAACCCAGGGCCACCGCCACCACCCTTCGCGCCGCGGACCAGCAGGTCTTCCACGATCCCACGCACCCGTCGGCGGTGATCC
>NZ_VJZE01000083.1 GCF_009377205.1 Streptomyces phyllanthi | reverse complement strand
GGGCTGCTGCAGCGGGACGGCTACACCTTCGACACCGGCCCGACGGTCCTCACCATGCCGGACCTGATCGCCGACGCCCTCGGCTGCGTCGGCGAACGGATGGAGGACTGGCTGAAGCTGGTCCGGCTCGACCCCGTGTACCGGGCCTCCTTCGCGGACGGCACCCGGCTGGACGTACGGGCCGACTCGAACGACATGGCCGAGGAGATCGCCCGGGTCTGCGGAGGGCGGGAGGCCTTCGGATACCGGCGGTTCCAGCGCTTCATGGAGCAGATGTACCGGTACGAGATGAACGACTTCATCGACCGCAACATCGACGGCCCCTGGAACCTGCTCACCCCCAACCTGGCCCGGCTGGTCGCACTGGGCGGCTTCCGCCGCCTCGCCCCCAAGGTCGCCTCCTACCTGCGCGACGAGCGCACCCAGCGGATCTTCTCCTTCCAGGCGATGTACGCGGGGGTCTCGCCCCAGCAGGCCCTGGCCCTGTACGCCGTCATCGCCTACATGGACACGGTCGGCGGGGTGTTCTTCCCGGTCGGTGGAGTGCACGCGGTCCCCAGGGCGCTGGCGGGGGCGGCGGAGAAACACGGGGTGGTCTTCCGGTACGGCACCGAGGCGGCCCGGGTGGAGATGTCCGGGCGGCGCGCGAGAGCCGTCATCACCACGGACGGCGAGCGGATCCCGGCCGACGCCGTGATCCTCAACCCCGATCTCCCGGTCGCCCACCGCGAGCTGCTCGGCCGCGAGCCCCGCTCGGTGCGCCGGCTGCGCTACTCGCCCTCCTGCTTCCTGCTGCTCTCCGGAGGCCGGGCCACCCATCCGGACCTGGGCCACCACAACATCCACTTCGGCCGCGCCTGGCGCACGGTGTTCTCCGAGCTCCTCGACCGGGGGCGGCTGATGAGCGACCCTTCGTTCTTCGTCACCTCGCCCAGCCACACCGATCCCCAGCTGGCCCCGCCGGACCGGCACACCTACTACACCCTTTTCCCCACGCCCAATCTCCGGTCCGGCATCGACTGGGACCGGCTCGGGCCGCTCTACCGCGACGAGGTGGCGGCGACCCTGGAGAGCCACGGCTACACCGGCTTCGGCTCGGCCATGGAGGTGGAGCACATGATCACCCCGGCCGACTGGGAGCGCATGGGGATGGCCGAGGGGACACCGTTCGCGGCCTCGCACGTCTTCTCCCAGACCGGCCCGTTCCGGCCCGGCAACCTCCATGGCGAGAACGTGGTCTTCGCGGGCTCGGGCACCCGGCCGGGGGTGGGTGTGCCCATGGTGCTGATCAGCGGACGGCTGGCGGCTCAGCGGATCACCGGGGAGGTGTGAGCCGGAACCTCAAGGGGGCCGTCCGAGCGGGCGCGTCACCCGGGCGGTGTGAGCCCGGCGCCGACGGCGTCGAGATCCGCACCGGGAATCCAGTTCGAGTGGAACCCGAAGGGCACACGCACCGGCAGGCGTACGGTGGCGACGGGCGGGCCGGTGAAATCGCGGGCGTCGAGCACCACGAGGTCGCTCTCGTGGTGGAGCGCGTCGATGCGGAAGTGCAAGATCCAGCCGTCGTCCTCGGCCGCGCCGTCCCCCGTGCGGGGCACGAACACGGGCTCGGTGGGCACGGATCCGCGGGGGAAGGCGCGCTCCTCGGTGTGCTCCCACGTGAAGTCGTGCTTGAGCAGTACCTCGGGCTCGTAGGTGCTCAGGCCCTGCTCCCGGGCGCTCATGCCGTAGTAGTGGCGGAACGACCGCCCGACCCGCCGCGGATCGATACGGGGCAACTCCTGCTGCCGGTCGTCGAGTTGCCGTTCCCTCACCGTGCCGACGGCCGGGTCGACGGTCCACTCCCACAGCGTTCCCGCCCCGTACGCGAACGGGTCCTGACTGGTTCCGTCGAACATCTTCGGGTAGCGCAACGCGTAGACCCGGACCGTTCCGTTCTCCTCGACGGCGTTGACCGTGTGGAAGACGAAGCCGGGCGCGATGGAGAACCACCGCAGACTGCCGGCACCGCCCTCCCTGGGGAGCAGCCCCAGCCGCGCCTGGTGCCGGTCGTCCCAGCGGAAGGGGAACCTGCCGCGCGCCGCCTGACCGAGGTCGAAGCGCACGGGCAGGTCGAACAGCACCACGTGGTTCTCGGTGAGGGCGATGTCGTGCATCATCGGTCTGCCGCCGAGCGGGATCCGCTCCCTCTTCCTGACCGTGCCGTCGGGGGTGATCACCAGGTAGTCGGCCGAGGTGCGCAGCGGTGAGTACGCGAGGGTGAAGAGCTCGCCGCTGACCGGGTCGGTCTTGGGGTGCGCGGTGAGTCCCCGGGGCAGTCCGCCGCCCAGGTCGGAGTACTCGACGGTGTCCAGGGTCTCGCTCAGCCGGACCGGCATGCACCCCGTCTCGACCAGGGCGAGCAGCAGGCCGCCGTGGCAGACCACGTTGGTGTTGACGACATCGGTGAAGAACCGGCGCGGCCCCGGCGGCCGGGACTCGCCGAGGGAGCGGCACACCTGCCGGGACCGGATCCACCGGTTGCGGAACCATTCGGCGCGGCCGTCCCGCAGCCGGACGCCGCAGACCATGCCGTCCTTGCTGAACCAGGAGTAGTCCTCCGCGCCCCGACGCCGGGGCGGGGTCACCGGATTCCCGCCGATCTGCGTGAACAGCCCGTCCAGCTCGGGCGGGATGGTGCCCTTCACCGGAAGGCGGTACTCGGTGCGTTCGGTGTAGAGGGGCGTGAAGGCGCCCCGCAGGAACGGACTGACTCTGCCCGGCATGCGTCACTCCTCACGTCCCGCCGAGGCTAGGCCGTGTCACCGCCGGACGGAGGCGGACGGCGAAACCACTGGCCAACCGATTCATCGAGCGGGGGGTCTGCCGGATCCTTCGGCCACGGTGGTGTCGCGTAGGGGCGGGGCAGCACTGGTTTAATGTGTGACGACCGCCCAACTCGGAGAAGTCTCATGTCACTTGAACGCCCAGTCATCAGTACCAACGTGCCGCACTCCGCTCGGATCTGGAACTACTGGCTCGGCGGCAAGGACTGCTACGAGATCGACCGGCAGGTCGGCGACCAGATCGCGGGCGCCAATCCGGCGATCCTCGACATCGCGCTGGCGCAGCGGGCGTTTCTGGTCCGGGCGGTGGAGTACCTCGTCGGCGAGGCGGGCATCCGCCAGTTCCTGGACGTGGGGACCGGCCTGCCCACCGCGAACAACACCCACGAAGTCGCACAGCGGATCGCCCCCGAGACCCGGATCGTCTACGTCGATCACGACCCGGTCGTCCTGGCCCACGCCGAGGCGCTGCTCACCAGCACGCCCGAAGGAGCCACGGACTACATCGACGCCGACCTGCGCGATCCCGCGACCATCCTGGAGCAGGCCGCCAAGACACTGGACTTCACCCAGCCGGTCGCGCTGATCCTGCTGGGCATCACCGCCCACATCACCGACGACACCGTTTATGAGGTCGTCGGCCGCCTGGTGGACGCTCTGCCCTCCGGCAGCCACCTCGTGCTCTGCGACGACACCGAGGTGATCAACCCGCAGCAGATGCGCGAGATGATCGAGCAGTGGAACGAGGCGAGCGACAACCCCCGCGTCAACCGCAGCCCGGAAGAACTCGCCCGGTTCTTCGACGGCCTGGAACTGCTGGATCCCGGTGTGGTCTCCGTCTCCCGCTGGCGCCCCGGCCGGTCCGGTGAGCACGCCGCCGAGGTCGACGACTTCGGCGGCGTGGCACGCAAGCCGTAGCGTCCCGCGCGCACTCAACAGCGGACGTCGGTCACCTGGATGTACTCGTACCACTCCGGTGTTCCTGGCGGATCACTGAAACACGTCCGGGGAGCAGGACTGAGGGCCGTCTCGCCATGGAGGTCCGGACAACTGGTTCACCGGCTGTCCGGTAGGTAATTTGAATCCGGCCGCTCCGTCCGTACCGAAGTGAGGATTCCATGGCCGAACTCGCGAGGATCAACGTCGAGCCGCGGGAGCCGCTGGCCGCCGAGGTCTCCCGGCGCCTGATCGACTACCTGATGTCGGGCGAGGTGCAGCCCGGCGACCGGATCCCCTCCGAGCGGCAGCTGACCGAGATGCTCGGCGTGAACCGGCCCACCGTCCGGGAGGCGATCAAGTCGCTGGGGTTCCTCGGACTGCTGGAGATCCGCCAGTCCAGCGGCACCTACTTCCGAGGCGCCGACTCCGATGTGCTCTACCGCCTCTTCGAACTCGGGCTGGTCCTCGGGGAGCGCGGCGCCGACGACATGCTGCGGGCGCGTGCGGAACTGGAAGCGGTGGTCGCGGGGCTGGCCGCGCAGGCGCGCGACGAGGCCGGTGTGGAGCTGCTGCGCGCCCGGCTGGCGGCGATGCGCGACTGCCCGGACGAGGAGTTCCCCGAGGCTGACACCGCTTTCCACGCGGCTCTGGCCGATCTGGCCGGCAACATCGTGCTGCGGGACATGCTCAAGGGCATGCGCGCCATGATCCAGCGCGGTTGGGTGCGGCGCACCGGCGCCGTCCGTACCCGCGAGGTCGCCTATGCCGACCATGTGCCGATCTTCGAGGCGGTCGAGAAGGGTGACGCCCAGGCGGCGCGTGCCGCGATGGCCGCCCATATGGAGGGCGCCTCCCGGCGCCTGAGGGAAGCCCTGGAACAGCGCGAGGGTGACTGACGGGATCGGTTCCGCGCGGAGAGCGGTGATCGCACTCCACGAACAACCGGTCGGCTCACGACGCGGAGAGGGCGCGGCGGACGACGTACGGCAGGATGCCCCCGTGCCGGAGATAGGCCAGCTCCTGGCGGGAGAAGAGCCGCAGCCGCAGTTCCGCGGTGGTGTGGCGTCCCGCCGCTCCCCGTATGCGGAGGGTGACGCGGTTGGTGCCGACGGCCAGGCTGTCGAGCCCCTCGAAGGAGAGCTCCCCCTCGCTGGTGAAGGGGTACGACGAGGCGTCGTCGCCCTCGTCGAACTCGAGTGGCAGCACGCCCATGCCGATCAGATTGCTGCGGTGGATGCGTTCGTACGACTGGGCGATGACCGCGCGCACGCCCAGCAGGGCCTGGGCCTTGGCCGCCCAGTCCCGGCTGGAGCCCGCCCCGTAGGCGCGTCCGGCGACGACGACCAGGTCGTAGCCCGCCTCACGGTAGGTCGGCGCGGCCCGGTGGACGGGCAGGACCCGGGCGCCGTCGGCTGTGTACGCGTGGCCGCCGGGTCCCGGCACGCGCGTGCCGGCGTCGTCGAGCAGCAGGTTGGTGACGGCGGCGTTGGTGAAGGCGCCGCGCAGCATGACCTCGTGGTTGCTGCGGCGCGTGGAGTACTGGTTGAGGTCGCGGCGGGCGACTCCGCGTTCGGTGAGCCACTGTCCGGCCGTGCTGCGGGCGGGGATGGCGCCGGCGGGGGAGATGTGGTCGGTGGTGACGTTGTCGCCGAGCCGGAGGAGGACCCTGGCCCGGTCGATCCTCAGCCGGGCCGGCGGGTGGGCGGACAGTCGCGTCAGGTGCGGAGGGCGGCGGATGTACGTCGACTCCGGGTCCCAGGGGAAACGGACACCGCCGGGGGCCTCGATCTCCTGCCAGGCACGCGTGCCCTGCCGGATGCGCGCGGCGTTGCCGCGGAACATCTCCGGCCGTACGAACTCCGCGACACACGCGGCGACCTCGCCGTCGGAGGGCCACAGGTCCTTCAGGAGGACAGGACGGCCCTCGTGGTCGGTTCCCAGAGGTTCGTGGTCGAAGTCGTGCAGGACCGAACCGGCCAGGGCGTAGGCGACGACCAGCGGCGGGGAGGCGAGATACGACAGCGAGATGCGCGGGTTGACCCGGCCGGCGAAGTTGCGGTTGCCGGACAGGACGGCGACCGGTTCCGTCGCACCCTCCTCGGCGAGGTGCTCCATCGCCGGGTGCAGGGGACCGGAGTTGCCGATGCAGGTCATGCAGCCGAAGCCGACGATGTGGAAGCCGGTCTTCTCCAGCGCGGGCAGGAGGCCTGCCTCGCGCAGGTACTCCTCGACGACCCGTGAGCCGGGGGAGAGCGAGGTCTTGACCCAGGGTTTCGCGGTCAGTCCCGCCCGGACCGCCCGCTCGGCGAGGAGGCCCGCCTGCACGATGAGCGCCGGGTTGGCGGTGTTGGTGCAGCTGGTGATGGCGGCGATGGCGACCGGGCCGTCGGGCAGCGGTTCGCCGAACGTGCCGGGAGCCGTGCTCGATCCGGGAGTCGCCTGGCCTGCCGCCTGGCGGAACGAGGCCGGGGCCTGGGACAGCGGCAGCCGCTGGTGCGGCAGGTCCGGGCCCGCCACGCTGGGCTCGACGGTGCCCAGATCGAGGTCGAGCAGCTGGTCGTAGCGGGGGACGGGGCGGTCGTCGGTGCGCTTGAGGCCCTGGGCGGTGAGATAGGCGTCGACGAGACGGACGTGCTCCTCGTCCCGTCCGCTCAGGCGCAGATAGGCGGCGGTCTCGTCGTCGTAGGGGAAGTAGACGCAGGTCGCGCCGTACTCGGGCGCCATGTTGGAGACGGCGGCGCGTTCGGCCCAGCCGAGCCGGGTGACGCCGTCGCCGCAGAACTCGACGAACTTGTTCACCACGCCCGTGGCGCGCAGCAGTTCGGTCAGGGTCAGGGCGAGGTCGGTGGCGCCGACGCCCTGGCGGAGCCGTCCGGTCAGACGGACGCCGACCACGTCCGGGTAGGGGATGGTGACCGGTTCGCCGAGCATGGCGGCCTGCCCCTCGAGGCCGCCGACTCCCCAGCCGACGACACCCAGGGCGTTGATCATCGGAGTGTGGCTGTCGGTCGCGACCAGGAGGTCCGGGTGCAGCACCGGCGGACCGCCGTCGCCCGGGGTTTCCTGCCAGACGACCCGGGCCAGCGCCTCCATGTTGACCTGGTGGATGATGCCGGTCCCCGGTGGCACGACACGGAAGTTGTCCACGCTGCGCTCGGCCCACTTCACCATCGCGTACCGTTCGCCGTTGCGCCGGAAGTCGATCAGCAGATTGCGCTCGACGGCGTCCGCGCTGCCGTACTCCTCGACGATCACGGAGTGGTCCACCGTCAGGTCCACGGGGATCGACGGCTGCAGCCGCTCAGGATCCCCGCCCAGCTCCGCGACGCTGTCCCGCATGGCCGCGAAGTCGGCCAGCGCCGGCAGACAGGTGGTGTCATGCAGCATGATCCGGTTCGGGTGCACGGGAACCTCGCACGCGCCGCTCCCGGCGCGGGCCCGGGCCACCACGTCCGCCAGCGACTCCGGCGCCCGCCGGGCCACGTTCTCCAGCAGCACCCGCACCGCGTACGGCAGCACGTCCAGCTCCGCGGACGGCAGGATCCGGTCCAGGGGCCGACAGCGGTAGGAGCGGCCCTCGACGGTGAGCACGGCGGTTCGGTCGGCGTTCATGAAAACACGGCCTCTGGTGCGTTGAAGTGGCGGAGTACCGCACTTATATTGTCTCAATCCGCTGATTGGTACAACGGGTCCCCGGTCGTCTGAGCCGTCTGGAGCGCCGGCGGCGATCAACGGCACCAGTGCCGATTTCGGAGCGAGGCCATGGGTGACGGGTGACGGGTGGCGGCCCGGCCTCCGGCGGGGCCCGGCGTACGTCGCCGGTGGCGCCCTAACTCTCCCCGCCGATACCCGTCTTGATCGACCGCACTTTGTCCAGGTGCGCGCTGAGGAAGGCGGACGCCTCCTTCAGGTCCCCGCTCTCCACCAGGTCCAGGAGCCTCAGGTGCTCCCTGGCCTGGCCCGCGAGCCGGGAGCGGTCGATCTGGTGGCGGTACTCGATCAGGCGGCGCAGCCGGTTCTGGCGGCGTACGGCGTCCAGCAGGAACTGGTTGCCGGAGCAGCCCACCAGCATCTCGTGGAACGAGGCGTTGACCTGGAACAGTTCGGCGCGGGGCAGCAACAGGATGTCCCCGTGGAGCAGGGCCTCCTGCTGCCGCCTGTGCCGGGCGAAGGCCTCGACGTCCACGGTGAAGCCCGGTTCCAGCAGCGCGGCGGGCTCGATGATCATCCGGAACCGGTAGCTCTGGTCATGCGCGTCGACGGTGGCCATGACGTGCTGGAACTCCCAGCCCCGGCCGCCCGCCTTGCGCCGGACGAGATCCTCGGCCTCCATCCGGGACAGCACCCGGTCGGCCTGGCGGGGCGTGAGCCGGTAGCGGCGGCTGATGTCGGCCACGGTGAAGGAGCCGGTGAAGCGGCCACCGACGTAGTCGTCGGCGATCTCGAAGTACACCGACTGCTCCACGTTCTCGCCCTCGCCGAGGTCCGGCCGGGCGAGGGTGCCCGCATCGCGTGCGAGGAAGAAGCCGCGGTTCGGGACCCGTTCCAGGATCCCGACCTCGGTCAGGAAGAGCATGGCCTTGCGCACCGGCGTGCGGGAGACCTCCAGTTCGTCCGCCGCCCACTGCTCGGTGACATGGGCACCCTCTTCGAGGCCGCTGCGGCGCATCAGGTCCACCAGCCGGGTGGCCATGGAGGTGGTCAGGTTCGGCCGCGACATCGCTCCTGCGCTCTTCACGTGGTGGGTCGGCAAAGCCTCATCCTACGAACCCCTCGGAGGGGGAGGGCGCATGCCGGCGGGCCGGTGCGCACCACCCCGCCGGCGGGCCGGAAACCGGCCGTCCGTGGGCTGTGGACTGATTGTGTCTTTCACGTGCTTGATGCAACAGGCGCGGGAGCGAAGCATCCACCCATCGGTACGCGGGTGGCTCGCGGGGTCAGCCGGCGAAAACCCTGCCTTCCTTCACGACGTAGTGAGTCGGCTCGGAGCAGCCGATGGACGGTGTGATCAGCAGGCTCACGGTGAGCGGCGCGGGCTCCGTGCTCGCGGTCGAGAACTCGCACACGGCACCGCTGCCCGTGAGCGGGTACCAGAACCACCCGTCGACCTCGCCCACGGTGACCCGGTCGGACTCCTTCCAGGCGCCACCGGTCTTCGTGTGGACCTGCAGCCGCACGGAGGCGGCGTACTGGTCCTGAGTCGACCGCAGCGCGGTCAGCGTGATCTTGTAGTCGCTCCCGAGGACGGACGAGGCGATCTGCCGCGTCCGCGGTGCCGCGGTGTCGGCGTTGGACGCTCCGGCGCCGGCGGCCCCGAGGACGGCCGCCATCAGAAGGGTGACGGCTGCGGTCGCGGCGCGACGGGTGCGGTCGCGGTGGTCGTTACGCACCAGGCTCATGTGTTCCCCCGTTGGGAAGAGTTGCGGTGTTGGGAAGAGTTGTGGTGGAAGGTCGGTTTGGTCCGTACGGTGGTAAAGACCAGTCACATGGCCTCGGGGTTGTACGGCGAGGACGCACCGGCTAGAGCAGGTCGCGCGGCACCTTCTCGTTCCAGGTGCGGGAGAAGACCCGTCGGTCGGCCTCGTACGCATCCAGGGTCGCGTCCACGCGGAAGTCCGTCCCGTCGCACCTGAGCTCGGTGTGCGTCACCACCCGCACGTCCCAGTCGTCCCGCCGGAACCGCATGGTCCACGTGGATTCGCCGCTGACCGAGGTGAAGTCGTCGGCGACCGCCGCATAGCGCTCATGGGCGCGGCGGCCGGCTTCGAGGTCGATGTCCTCGAAACGGACCGTGCCCCGGTCCTTCACGATCTGCAGCTCGGCGTGGTAGCCGACCAGGTCCCGCTTGACTTCCCAGCGTTCCTCGGGGGGCGTCACCTGGCTGGTGGCGATCGGTGGTGTGCCCTCGGGTTCACCGAAGGGGCTGGACGGCACGTCGTCGGGTTCGTCCACCGGCCGGACCGGGAGGGTGAGCGTGCTGGAGTTCTCGTGGACGCTGAGCAGCGCGGGCTTCGGCGGCGGCCATGCCAGCGGCCAGTAGGAGGTGGAGAGGGAGAGCCTGACGCGGTGGCCCGGCGGGAATGCCTGGGCGACTCCGTTCAGCGGGACGGTGGCGCGGTAGCGGCGCCCCGGCTCCAGCGGCTCGGGGGACTCCGTGCTGTCGCGGCGGGTGAGGTTCAGCAGGCCGTACGAGACGCGCGTCGCCGCGCCGTCGGGGCTGACGTCGGACAGGCGCGCGGCCACCATGGCGACCGGTTCGCTGACCGACAGATCGAGTTCCACGCTCGGTGAGCCGAGGATCTCCAGCCGCTCGGTCAGCGGCTCGGTTTCGAAGACGAGTGAACCGCCGTCCTCCTCGCGCTGGTCGTACGGCAGGTCCGGTGGCGCGTTGTAGGAGGCCCACTTGCCCGCGAACTGGCCGACGGACAGCGGCGACTGCACGGTCATCGCGTCGCCGTCGGGTTCCTTTCCTCCGCCCGCGGTGTCCTGCGGGGCTTCGATCCTGTGCCGGGTGAGCGGATGCGTGACCGGCCGGATGTGCGGGGAGGGCCAGTCGGGCTCTCCGACCCAGCGTCCCGGCCGTTCCTCGTACGAGGTGGAGGGCGGCACGCTGTCCTGCATCCACGTCCTCAGCATGGGACCGTCCATGACGTCGTTGTCGACGCCCTTGAGCCAGTGGTCCCACCAGCGCACGACCTCCTGGAGGTAGCCGATGGCAGGGCCGGGCTCCCCGAGGTGGGGGAACTTGTGCGACCAGGGGCCGATCAGTCCCTTGCGGGGCACGTCCAGGTTGCCGAGCAGCCGGGTCACGGCGTTGGAGTACCCGTCCGCCCATCCGCTGGAGGCCAGGACCGGGCAGCGCACGCTCCGGTAGTCCTCGCACACCGAGGCGTGCCGCCAGTAGTCGTCCCGGCGCTGGTGGCGCAGCCACTGGAGCACCCAGGGCTCCGTGTGCTCCAGCCGTTCGAGCCACATCTCGCGCCAGCGGTCGCCGACCACGGCGGGGTCGGGCGGACAGGTGCCGTAGGCGAACATCGTGCCCGCCTCGGCCAGGTTGTCCGACAGCAGGGCGCCGCCCATGTAGTGCATGTCGTCGGCGTGCCGGTCGTCGGTGAACGAGGCGATGACGACGGCCTTCAGACTGGGCGGCCGGCGGGCCGCCACCTGGAGCGCCGCGAACGCGCCCCAGGAGATGCCCATCATCCCGGTGCCGCCGTCGCACCAGGGCTGTTCCGCCAGCCACGCGAGGACCTCCTCCGCGTCGGCCTGCTCCCGTTCCAGGTACTCGTCCCGCAGCACCCCCTCCGACTCGCCGGTGCCGCGCAGGTCGACACGGACGCAGGCGTAGCCGTGCCCGGCGATGTACGGGTGGTGGATCGAGTCCCGTACGGCCGTCAGATCGCGCTTGCGGTACGGGATGTACTCCAGCACCGCGGGCACCGGCTCGTCGTCCGAGGATGTGGGGCGCCAGATGCGCGCGGAGAGACGGGCCCCGTCGGACATGGGGATCGTGACGTGTTCTTCTTCCTTCGTCGCGTACGGCAGGTTGGTCACGTAACGCATGGGACCGACGTGCTCCTCACTCTTGCGGCATCTCGTCATTGTCGCGTCACTCGGGCGGGGCCTCGTCGAAGACGAAACCCAGGGCGGCCACACAGTGGTCGTACTTCTCCCGCAGCTCCTTCTCGTCCGCCCCGCCGGTGAAGATGTGGGCCAACTCGTAGCTGTAGCTGTCCTGCTGGGGCAGCTCCGAGAGCCGGCTGCCCTTCTCGGGGACCACGTCGACGCGTACGCCCGGGGTCTCCCGCTCGATGCGGGCGATGTCCTCGGGCCCGGGCACACGGCGCACCACGCCGTCGGTGAACCAGCGGTGGTACCACTTCGCCGCCATCGCGTACGGGCCCTCGCGGTGCGGCATGCGCGGGTCGTCGCCGAGGGCGAGGCCGACCATGCAGTGGTGGTTGGGTACGCCGTCGACGTACTGGAACAGCTCCGCGTGCGACTGGGAATGGCGGGGGTTGATCTCCAGCAGGCTGATCTCCCGCGTCCGCGGGTCGTAGAAGTACTCGACGCTGAAGGTGGCAGAGTCCAGGCCGATACGGCGCATCACGCGCCCGGTGACGTCATGGAGCTGCGCGAGGACCGGTGGCGGCAGCGTCGAGGGGTACTGGTGGCGCAGGAAGCTCGCGGAGTCCGGGTAGTTGATGGAGTCCAGGACCCCGTAGACCGTCACCTCGCCCTGGTGGACATAACCCTCCACGGCGACCTGGACCCCGGACATCGCTTCCTCCACCAGGCAGACCTGACCGCCGACGCCGTCCATCTCCGGTGGCAGGTCGATGTGTTCGAGGAGGTACTCGAAGGGGCGGCCGATCCGGGAGATGCCCTCGCGGATCTCGGCGACCGCGGTACGGAACTCCTGTTCGTCCCGGACGCCGAAGGCGAGTTCGGAGGAGTACGAGAGCGCGGGCTTGACCCACATCGGGAACCCGACGTCCTCGGGCGGGCGCGGCGGCTCGGCTGCCAGGTCGACCCTGCCGAAGCGCGGGTGCCGGTCGGTGACCTTCCGCTGCTCCAGCCGGCTCCAGTACTTGTGCTCGCACTTGACCACCGATTCGAGGCTCGTGCTGCGGGTGCCGTAGCGCTCGCTCAGGATCGGGACGAGGGTGCTGACGGGGAAGTCCCAGTAGCCGACGATCGCGTCGACGCTTCCGTCGAAGGCGTCCAGCACACCCTGGGCCTTCTCGATCAGCGCGGGCATGTGCACCTCGCCGAGCTGCAGCTCATCGATCGTCAGCAGCTGGTGGAAGCACAGCGACTCCGCTCCCGGGACCTGCCGGAGCGTCGGCAGATTGGCTTCGTCGAGCCCGATCACGAAGACGTTCTTGACCTTCTCGTCAGGCACGGCTCTCCTTCCGACCTCCGGCCGGCGGCCGGTCTCCCAAGATCGTCGGAGTACCCCTTCGTGCGACGGTCAATCCGGTCCGGACCGCCGCCCGGTCGCGGTGCGGCGGGTGCGGCCGGGGGCGGGCTCGGGCGTCAACTGCGGTTTGGTGACGCGTTCGTGGGAAACACGTCCGGCGAACCGGACACAAGGAGAATTTCTGCCATGGGCATCATCGCGTGGATATTCATCGGTCTGCTCGCCGGGGCTGTCGCCAAGGCGCTCATGCCGGGCAAGGACCCGGGCGGAATCATCGTCACCATGCTCATCGGTATCGCCGGAGGCCTGCTCGGAGGATTCCTCGGCAAGGTGATCCTCGGAGTCGACTCGATCGACGGCTTCTTCGACCTGTCCACCTGGATCGCGGCCATCGTCGGGTCCGTCATCCTCCTCGCGCTGTACCGGCTGTTCACCAACCGCGGGCGCGGGCACGGACACCGGCGCGGGCACGTCCACGCCTGACCCCCGGGGCCGGAGACCGCCCTCTGCCGGTGTGCTTCGGCACCCTCCGGTCCCGTACGGCCGCGCATGCGCACTCGCTCCCGGGTTACTCAGGCGGCACGCGCACGAGGGCGAGAGTGAGGAGAGCCCGATGAGCCGACGCGCCTTCCGCCGGGCCCTGGTGACCGGCGGAGCCGGATTAAGTTCGCCTGCTCGTCGTGGCAACGGGCCGACACCTCACCGGCGGTCCGCTCGACGATGACGCTTCCGTCGAAGCGGGCAAGCGGGGTGAACTTCTCCGGCGGAACCCGGTAGTCGATGAACGACTCCACCGAGTCGATGTGAGGTATCGGGAACTCGTGCGAGTAGAAAGTCCGGGACGCCTCCACCCGCTTCCACGGTCCGGGGCGGTGCCAGGTGAGCAGCGAGACGGTGGCCTCCTGTGGTTCGCCGTACTGGTCGATGACCAGATGCGCTGCCTCACGCGATTCTTCCGGCCAGTCCTTGATGATCTCGGATCCCCTGTGCTGCGTCATCGCTCGGAAACTCCTGACTGGTCGAGTTCTGCCCCGCGACGCGTGCCCTGCCGCACGAGCGGTGACAGCGGTCATCGCGGACGATCCTGTGGCGGCGCCTGGTCCGCCGCCTCGGGCCCTGGGCGAGTACCCGCAGAAGGGGGGGCGCACATGCTGGCCGGAGTCCTGGGTACCCGGACTCGGTGATCCGACCGGAGACATGCGTTCCGCACAGTGATTGGACGCACGATGACTGACTCCCCATCCGGCAGCGGTGCTGCCGCCCAGCAGGCCCTGCGCGTGGTCGTCGAGAACGGAGCGGACGACGCGGCGCTGCGCACGCTGGCCGGCAGTGAGGTGCTGCTCCCCGCCGAGATGGACGCGGTCGGCCCGGACCCCAAGGCGCTGAGCCTGCCCGTGTACGAACTCGACGACGGCACCGAGCTGGTGCCGGTCTTCACCACTCAGTCACGCATGGAGCAGGTGCTTCCACAGGTTCGGCGTCATCGCAGCGTGGTGCTGGGTGCGCTGGCCCATGGCTGGCCGTCCGAGCAGCTGTCGCTGGTCATCGACGCCGGCACGCCGGAGGAGCTGGCGCTCACGGCCCGCGGCGTCAGGGAACTGCTCGACCGCAACGGGACCGACTGAGGCGGCTGGGGGGCAAGAGGCGTAAACCTGCATGCCAACGCCGTGACGACGCATGCACTGCGACTTCCTCAGCCTTTCGGCCTACTCGTTTCGCGTGCTGCTCCACGGGCGAAGCCGCCAGCCGGCCTCGCGGCAAGGGCCTCTTTGTCCTGCCGCCTCTGCTGTGAACGGCGCCCTCGTCCGGCTTCGCGGCGGACGTGTCGTCCCGTATGACACGACACCCCGCGACAGGTCGGCCCATGAACTCCGGACACCACTCCGACGGTGCCGACGCCCGGCATCCGCTACCGCGCGGCCCCGCCGCCCCTGAAGGCAGGCCACGCTCTCAGGCGCGATGTGCCGCATGGAGCCGGGCGAACACCACCACATTGTCCTCATAGCTCTGGGCGCTCCGGTCGTATTCACCGCCACACGTGATCAGGCGCATCTGGGGTGAGGGAGTGTCGGCGTAGACCCGCTCGTTCGGGAAGCGCGCTTTGCTGAAGGTCTTGACGGAATACACCGTGAAACTCACGACCATGCTGTCCGCACGGAAGACGTGCACCATGCTTCCGGGCTTGAGCCTCCGGAGCTTCGCGAACACGGCCGGGCCGGTTCTGGTGTCGAGATGGCCGACCACGATCGACGAGCCGCGTTCGCCGGGCGAGGCCCCGCCCAGGAACCAGCCGACGAGGTTGGTGTCGTCGACAGGTGGTGCGTCCAGCCGTCCCGACGCGCCGAGGGACAGCCCCGTGAAGGGTGCGTCCACGGCGATCTCCGGGATCCAGAGCCGCGTCGGCGCGGAACGGGGCAGCGTCTGCTCAGCGGCGGCCGCAGTCGCCCTGGTCGCTGCCGGGGCGGCCCCCGCGGGCCGCGTGTGCGGCCTGAGATCGGTATGGCTCTGCAGCGCGTTGTGGATGAACACGGCACCCAGCAGCACTGCCACTGCGGGCCACAGCACGGCACCGCGACGGGAACGCGGTGCCGGCTTGGCCTGGGACTGGTTCGGCTGGGGGGCGGCCATGCGACGGTGCCCTTTCGTGAACGGGGCGGCTGTTGGGCATGCAGAACCGGCGACACGCCGGGAACGTGGCCCTCATCACCCCTCGCGGGCGACGGCGGCCACGACAGTGCAGCAAGTGCGAGAGGAACACGATCAGGCCGCGGCATACCGAGGCCCGGCCGTCATCACGGCATTCGGGACGGGCGCGGAGATCGCGAGGAACGCGATGATCGCGGCGGAGACGAACAGGTCCCGGGCAATGCGCATGGGAGTACCCCCTTTCACCGCGACTGCGTAGCCGACGCGGCACCGACTGATCCGGATCGCAGTGGCGACGGGATCACCCTCGGCGGGATGGCCGCCCCCCGCCACCGGAGAGGTCCGCATTCGATCTACTTCATGGGCTTTTCGAGTGACCGGGGCCGAAGAGAGACCCGATCGGTGCACCCCGTCCCAGCGCCGCACCATCTGCACCTGGCAGGACGGGCTTGGTGCTGAACCGGCCGGTCCGCCCCTCGGCGCGTTGACAGGCACCTGTCGACATGTTGCTATGGCCTGCCCAGCCGGACCCCGTGCCGTGTCACATGCCGCTCGGGCACCGGATCGACGACCACTTGACCGGGGGCCAAGCCCCCGAACCCCGAGCGAGGACCCATGCCGCAGCGCGCCGCGACCGTTGTCGGCGGCGGGATCGGCGGCCTCGCGGCGGCCATCGCCCTGCACCGCCGGGGCTGGCGCGTCGAAGTGCTGGAACGGGCCCCGGAGTTCACCGAGATCGGCGCCGGCATCTCCCTGTGGCCCAACGCGCTGCACGCGCTCGACGTGCTCGGCCTGGCCGGCACCGTCCGGGCACTCGGGGCCGTCGAGGCCACAGGCGGCGTACGCGACCGCCGGGGCCGCTGGCTGTCCCGTACGGACAACGCGGAACTGACGCGCCGCTTCGGCCATCCCCTGGTGGTCCTGCACCGCGCGGACCTGTTGCGGGCGCTCACCGAGGCGCTGCCCGCCGACAGCCTACGACCGGGCAGCGAGGTGTCCGCGGTCCGCGACGACGGCCACCGCCTGGTCGTCGAACACCGCGGGGGCGAGTCCCGGCCCGAGCTCGTGGTAGGCGCCGACGGGCTGCGCAGTGCGGTCCGTCGTGCCCTGTGGCCCGACGCGGCCGGCCCCCGGTACGCCGGTTACACCGCCTGGCGCATGGTCACCGGGCCTCTCGCCGCGCCGCCCTCCGAGGGCGCGGCGACCTGGGGCCGCGGCGAGAGGTTCGGCTACACGGCGCTGCCGGGCGGGCGGATGTACTGCTTCGCGACCGCGTCGCTGCCGGCGGGAGGGGCCTCCGGCTCGTCCGGATCGTCAGAGTATGCCGAACTGCTGCGCCGGTTCGGGTCCTGGCCGGATCCCGTCCCCGCCCTGCTGGCCGCCGTGCCCGCGGACGCGGTGCTCCGCCACGACCTGTACGACCTGCCGCCGCTGCCCTCCTTCGTCCGCGGCCGGGCCGCGCTGCTGGGCGACGCGGCCCATGCCATGACCCCCAATCTGGGCCAGGGCGCGTGCCAGGCGCTGGAGGACGCGGTCACCCTCGCCCACTGCCTAGACGGCACCCCGGACGTGGCCGCCGCGCTCCGCTCGTACGATCTGCTGCGCCGCCCGCGGACCCAGGCCGTCACACGCCGCTCCGCCCGGCTCGGCGCGGTCGGCCAGCTGTCGTGGCCGCCCGCGGTGCTGCTGCGGGACATGGCCGCCCGGCTGACGCCGACGCGGGCGACGCTGCGTTCCATGACGCCGGTGCTCGGCTGGACCGCGCCCGGTGACCGGGGGACCGGGTGACCGCGACGGAGAGCGAGAGCCACTGATGCCGGACTGGACGTATCATCCGCTGCGCGGAGCGGCCGCCGCCGTGGTCGGCCGGCGCCGTTCGCAGCGGACCGCGCTGCGGCTGCTGGCCGCGATCGGCTCCCGCCCCGCCGGCGCGCGGCTGATCGCCCGGGGGTTCGGTCACCGCCATCCGCCCGAGCGGCTCGCCGGGGAGATCGCCGGCGTGCCCGTGCCCGTCCGCCTCGGCATATCCGTCCCGCCCTCGCTCGCCCGTGCAGCGGTACGCGCCATGCCCCCGCTCGGGGCGGGTGTCGTCGAGGTGGCTCCTGTCTCGGCGGCCGACGCGGAGACCGTACGCGAGGCCGCTGCCGGCCGCTCGATCCCGCTGGTCGTCCGTGCCCGAGACCCCGAGGCCGAGGCCGCCCTCAAGCCCCATGTGGACGGGTTCACCTGCGGCGACGACCCGCACCTGGTCCAGGTGTCCGACCCCTCGGTCACCGCCGCGGCCGCCGCGCTCGAGGAGCCGGGCGCCGTCGTGCTCGCCCGGCCCGGGGTGCTCGTCGAGGCCGGACCCGGCTGGTTCGCACGGGTCACCGAGGCAGCCACGCCCACCTCGTCCGCTCCGCGGCTATGGGACGTCGGCCGCGATCCCCGCCGCTGGCCCGCCTGGTGGTGGGCGCTGCTCGTCGGGCTCGGTATGACGGGCGCCGGACTCGGCGCCGCCGCGATCACGCTCGGGCCGGTGCTGCTCTGGTACGACCGCGACTACCTCGGCATGACGCTGTCCGAGCTGCATGCCGCCAACCACCACCTCGTGCACTTCCTCCAGCACGACCGGATCACCATGGCCGGCACGATGGTCGCGATCGGCGCCCTCTACACCGGCCTCGCCGTGGGCGGGATCAGACGCGGCTGGCCCTGGGCACGCGAGGTGTATCTGCTCTCGGGGGCGATCGGCTTCCCCACCTTGTTCTACTTCCTGGTCACCGGCTTCGTGGAACCGCTGCACACGGCCACCACCATGGTGCTGTTCCCGATGTACGTGGCCGCGGTCCGCCGGACCCCGCACGCACCGCGGTGGAACCTGGCGCCCGAGGGGCCGGAGCCGGAGCGCCGCCGGGCGCTGGCCGGCCAGCTGCTGCTGATCGTCACGGGAGCGGGGCTGTTCGTCGGCGGAGCGGTGATCTCGGTGGTCGGTCTGACCGGTGTCTTCGTGCCGACCGACCTGACCTTCCTGGGCGTCGGCACACAGACCCTGGAAACCATGAATCCTCGGCTCGTGCCGTTCGTCGCCCACGACCGCGCGGGGTTCGGCGGCGCCCTGATGGCCGCCGCGGTCGCGATCACTCTGCTCAGCGCGTGGGGCTGGCGACGGGGTGAGGCCTGGGTGTTCTGGACTCTGACCGCGGCGGCGGCCGCCGGTTTCCTGCCCGCTGTCGTGGTGCACGGCGCGATCCACTACACGGACTTCGTCCATCTCGCGCCGGTCTACCTCGGCATCGCCCTGACCGGCACCGGCCTGCTGCTCGCGCGTCCGTACCTGTGCGCCAAGGCGTCGGCGAAGCCGAAGCACTGACGGGCTGCACCGGCGAGCGGCGCCACAGGACGGCGCGCCCGCCCCGGCTACCGCTGCGGGACGGCGAGTTCCCGGCCGCGGTAGAAGCCCTCCCGCTCTTCGGCGACGTACGGGGCCAACGCCGCGCGGCGCTGCGCCTCGGGCTCGGAGGCCCGCCAGGCATCGCATGCCTCCTCGGAGTCCCAGAACGACACCCCGGTGATCTCCTGGCCGTCCTCGGACCAGTAGGCGAAGGCGCGGCGCAGACCCTTCGGGTAGGGATCCGGTTGCCATGCCCTCTCGAATGCCTCCAGAGTGTCCGGCCGGAGCCGGCGCGTGGTCACCCAGACGAATTGCTCCTCCATCGCGGCCTCCTCCGCCACGCCGGTTCGGTCTTGACTGCTAGGTAATTCTCCCTTCTGTCCATTGATCCGTGCGACCGCAGGAGACCGGTGGGGCGGTGGTGAGCCGCTTCTGCCAGGCGTCGAGGGCCGCGACGGTGTCGGTCTTCCTGGCGAGGGACTTGCCGACGGTCTCGGTCCAGTCGGTGACGGCCTGGTCCAGGAAGGGCGGCCACCGGAAGGACGGAGAGACCGTCTCGCCGATGTCGGCGAATACCTGGTTGACCTTCTGACCGCCGTAGAAGGCCGGCTCGGCGCCGACGTAACCGGGGTCCGCGAGCAGTGTCTTCGTCGCCGGGAAGAACGACTGCTTGGTCGCGAACAGCTCGGCGCTCGCGGGGTCGCTGTTGAGGAACTGCGCGAACATCGCCGCCGCGATCGGGTTCTTCGTCGACCTGATGACCGCGCTCGTCGAGCCGCCCCAGTTGCCGGCGCTCGGCTTGGAGGCGTCCCACTGCGGCAGCGGGGCCGCCCGCCACTTGCCCGCGGTGGACTTGGCGGAACCGGAGAGGAAGGCGGGTCCCCAGGCGGCGGTGATCCAGGTGGCGTACTTGCCCTTGTTGAGCCCGGCGTACCACGCGTCGGTGAAGTCGGGGTCGCTGCTGATGACCCCTTCCTTCGCGAGCCCGCCCCAGTACGCCGCCAGCTTCCTCGACGTCTCGTCGTTGACGCTGATGGAGATGTCGCTCTTGCCGGAGACCGCGTACGGCTGGGCGCCCGCCTGCCACAGCAGGCCGTGCCACGCGGCGGCCTCGTTCGCCGCGAGGTTGGTCAGGTAGATCCTGGGGTTGGCCTTGTGGAGCTTGCGTGCCGCGGCGGCGAAGTCGTCCCAGGTCTTCGGCGGCTCGATCCCGTACTCGTCGAAGATGTCCTTCCGGTACAGCAGGCCCATCGGGCCGGTGTCCTGCGGGATCGCCCAGACCTCACCGTTCGGGCCGCTGACCTGCCCCCACGTCCAGTCGACGAACTTGTCCCTCAGCTCGGACGCGCCGTACGGGCGCAGATCCAGCAGGCTGTCCGTGATCGTGAACGTCGAGAGGGCCTGGTACTCCATCTGCGCCACGTCCGGAGCGCCCTTGCCGGCCTTGATCGCCGTGCGCAGCTTCGCGTAGTGCTGCACGCCCTGACCGGCGTTGACGACCTTGACCTTGACGGCCGGGTACTTCTTCTCGAAGAGCGCGACCTCCTGCTCGATGTCCGGACCCACGTCCAGAACGTCAGCTCGGTCGGGGTCTTCATCGCTTTGTCGATGTCGGCCTGACCGACCGGCTATTGGAGGAGGAGCCGCCGGAGCCGGAGTCGCTGCCGCCGCAGGCGGACAGCGCGGCCCCCAGCGACACCGCTCCCGCCGCGGTCAGGAAGAGCCGCCGGTTGATCCGGGACGGGCTGGGGACGGAGCTGAATCTGTGCATGGTGAACTCCCGCCGATGGCGAAGGTGACGGCACGCCGGGCGAGGGCGTGCGGAACGAAGGAGTGAGGAGGGAGGAGGACGGTTCGGACGTGATGACCAGGACCGGAGGCCGACATGGCCGGGTGCACGTCGTCGAGGACTTCGCCCGTGCCCGTCCCCTCCGCTACAAAGACGGAAGGGGGCGGCCGGGGGGAAGTGACGGGACGGACCGGAAAGGGGCGCGGCGAACCCACTCAGCGGCTGCCGTGTGAAGAAAGAGGAGGACGCGTCGCCCGCGTCACGGGATGGTCCGGAGCGGCGGGGGCGCGATCGTGAAGGCGCCGAAGTGAGGAGAGGCCGGTGGGGCCGCTCGCCCGGCGTTCACGTGCCCGGCGGTGACATCGGTTGTCCGGGCTGTCCGCGCGCGATCAGTGAGGGTCGGACGCACCTCCGATCAGGGGCGGCGGACCCTGCGGATCCCCATACGGACGGGAGTCGGTACGCCGACCGTGACCCGGGGTCGTCCGGGGCGGTGGAGGCGCGGTCGAGGCGCGGACCACGAGGTCGACCGGTGGGTCGCTCGTCGGCAGTGGGTCCGCCTGCGGGTTCTCGATGCAGTGAACGAGACGCTTGAGGCCTTGCTGGGCCACGGCGTCGAACGGCTGGCGCACCGTGGTCAGGGGAGGAGTCACATAGGCGGCGACCGGGATGTCGTCGAAGCCGACGACGCTCACGTCGTGCGGTACGCGTCGGCCGGCCTCCGTCAGTGCGCGGATCAGGCCGATGGCCATGTCGTCGTTCGCGGCGAACACCGCGGTCATGTCGGCGTCGGCGGCCAGCTCGCGCCCCGCCGCGTAGCCGGACGCCGCCGACCAGTCGCCCTCGACGACGGGAGGCCGGTCGATCCCCTGTGCGGCGAGCGCGGAGCGCCAGCCCTCCCGGCGGTCCCGTGCGGCGTACCACCGCTGCGGACCGGCGAGGTGATGGACGGTCAGGTGCCCGAGGTCCAGCAGGTGCTCGGTGGCAGTCCGTGCCATCAGATCGGCGCCGACGCCCGCGACCAGCACCCTGGGCGCGGTGAACGGCGGCGGCGCACCCACGACGAGGACAGGCACGTCGAGGCCGATGGAGACGTCCTTGTCGTGCCCGTCCTCGTCTATCGGCTCGGAGATGACGATGCCGTCCACGCCCTGGTCGAGGAGCGAGTCCACGGCTCCGGCGACGCCCGCCGGGTCGCCCTCCATCGTGTTGACCACGCGGAGCGCGTATCCGGTGTCCCGGACGGCGCGCTCGACTCCCATGAGCAGCGAGGCGGGCCCGTACAAAGCCGTCCCGAGCGTCACCACACCGATGGACCGCGTACGGCCGGAGGCCAGTGCCCGGGCCGCGTTGTTCAGCCGGTAGCCGAGTTGCCCGGCGGCTTCGAGGACGCGTCGGCGCACCTCCGCGGAGACGTACGGCTCGTCGTTGAAGACCCGCGACACCGTCTTCTGCGAGACCCCCGCCAGGCGGGCGACGTCCACACTGCGCGGCGCGGCGGAACTCCCGCCCCGCCCTGACCCCTGTGCCATGGCGCCTCTCCCGCTGACCGTGGATCCGAGCCCGACGATAGTAGTCGGTGCCCGTATGACTGCGCTGTCATGTCTATGCAGTCATAAGGCTGCCGTCGAGAGGTCGGAACACATCCGTCATTCCCCCGGTCGACCTCGGCCGGCCAGCCGCCGCAAGGTCTCCTGGAGGGGAACGGCGTCCTTGGGCGGGCGGTTGCGGGGGAGCCGGCTCAAGAGGGCGGCCATCGCGCAGGTGTTGGTCGTGGCGGAGAAGACCAGGCCCGCGCCGATCAGGCCGGACAGCCAGTGGGCGGGCGGCCAGACCAGACCCGCGGTGAAGCCGAGGGCGACCAGGGAGCCGGCCGCGAGGCGGACCTGACGGTCCATGGGCCAGGGCGTGCGCGCTCCGGCCGGGCGCTCCACGGGATGGCCGGCCGCCGCCCAGGCGCTCGTGCCGCCCTCCAGGGTGGCCGCCTCGACGCCCAGGGCCGCCAGCCGTTCGCAGCCCTTGGCCGAGCGGGCTCCTGAGGCGCATACGATCAGCAGCGGACCGCGGGCGGCGGCCGACCCCAGGGCGGGTGCGGCCTCGTCGATGCGGTCCAGGGGGATGTTGTGGGCACCGGGGACGTGGCCGCTCGCGTACTCGCCGGGAGTGCGGACGTCGATGACGGTGAAGTCGCCGAACCGGCCGGTGGCCTGGGGCAGGGTCAGCGCGGTGGGGGTGGTCACGGAACAGAACCTTTCTGTGGGGTGTTCTCCCCGCGAGGTACGATACCCGCGGGGGTATACAGGAGGAGGAAGTGTGCAGCTCGACATGTCGGCCGAGGAGCTGAAGTCGGCGCTCAACCGGCTGCGACGGGCTCAGGGGCAGCTCGCGGGAGTGATCCGGATGATCGAGGAGGGCCGGGACTGCGAGGACGTGGTCACACAGCTCGCGGCGGTCTCCAGGGCGCTGGACCGGGCCGGCTTCTCGATCATCGCGACCGGGTTGGAGCAGTGCGTGACCAGCGAGGACCCGGAGGTGAGGGACTCCGCGCAGATGCGGGCCCGCCTGGAGAAGCTCTTCCTGTCCCTGGCGTGAGCCGCTTTCGTACGGTGTTCACAGCGTGGCCGTGACGCCCATGGTGACGGCGACCGCCAGCAGTACGGTGCCGAAGACGCGCCGCAGCCTCTCGGCGGAGACCCTGGCGGCCAGGCGCCTGCCGTCCCAGGCCCCCAGGACGGCCGTCGCGAGGAACGGTGCGATCAGTGCCCAGTCCAGGTGGACGCCCGTGTGGACGCGGGCGCCGAGAGCCACCAGTGCGTTGGCGATGATGACCAGCAGGCTGGTGCCCACCGCGTCGCTCATCGGCACGGCCAGCACGGTCACGAGCGCGGGTACGGCGAGGAAGCCGCCGCCGACTCCGAGGAAGCCGGTCACCGTGCCCAGGCCGGCGCCCGCACCCGCGGCACGCAGACCCGACGCCCCTCCGTCCCCGCGTGGTGTGCGGTTGCGCAGCATGTGCAGGGCGGCGACGAGGGCGAGCGCCGCGAACATCAGCGTCAGCCCGGCCTGGGGGATACGCGAGGACAGGGCGCCGGCCGCGGTGGCGGGCAGGAGCCCGGCCGCCGCGAACAGCAGCCCGGCCCGCCAGCGCACCGTCCCCGCCCGGGTATGGGCCAGCAGCGCGGTGACCGAGGTGACGACCACGATGAACAGGCTGGCGGTGGTGGCCGCTGCCGGGGTGAACCCGAGCAGGTAGATCAGGGCCGGAACGGCCAGGATGCTGCCGCCCGCACCCAGGGCACCCAGGCCCAGACCCACCACGGCGCCGGCCAGCAGGGCCAGGACGAGCACGGTCATACGACGGTCCCCGCGGCCCCGTGCGCGTCCTCGACGGGCAGCCCCCGGGCGGCCCAGTCGCGCATTCCGCCCACGACGTCGACGGCCGCCACTCCGCGCTCGGCGAGCAGAGCGGCGGCCCGTTGCGAGCGGTTGCCCGAGCGGCAGATCAGCACCAGAGCATGCTCGGTGGGGATGCTCGCCGTGCCGCCCGACAGACGGGACAGCGGCACGTGCAGGGCTCCGGGGACGTGGCCGGCCCGGAACTCGTCCGTCTCGCGGACGTCGAGCAGGGCGGCCGTACCGGCCTGGAGCATGCGGTGGGCCTGGGGGACGGTGATGCGGCCGGGGCCGCGCCGGGAGAAGATCATGGTTCGGTTCCTCGGGTTCCGCGACGGCACTGCCGCGCGGTCAGGAGCGGGCGGGGGCGACGAGCGGGAGACCGGCCTCGGCCGCAGCGGCGTAGCCGTCGTCGACGGCCACCACGTCGCGGCCCGCGGCGTCGAGCAGGGACGCGGCGATGGCCGCGCGCATCCCGCCCGCGCAGTGCACCCACACGGTGCCGTCGGGCACCTCGTCCAGGCGGCGACGGAGCTGGTGGACCGGGAGGTGGACGCTGCCGTCGATCCAGCCGCCCGCGCGTTCACCGTCCCGGCGCACGTCGACCACCACCACGTCCTGGCCGCGGCCTCGTGCGGCGGCCAGGTCGGCGAACGTGGCCCGCGGGAACGACACCGGCACGGACCCCTCGGTGACCCAGGCGTCGGGGGAGCCGACCGCCGCCGCGGCCGGTCGGTCGATGCCGACCCGGGCGAGCTCGCGCTGGGCGCGCGCGACGACCTCGGCGCTCTCCGCGAGCAGCGTCACCGGCTTGCCCCACGGGATCATCCACGCCAGATAGGTCGCGAGCTGCCCGTCGGCCTCGAAGTTGAACGCCCCGGCCACATGCCCGGCCGCGAACGCCACCCGGCTGCGCAGGTCCACCACCCACTCGCCGGCCGCGAGACGCCGCGCGATCTCTTCGGCGTCGGCGCGCCGGGGCGCGGTCAGGTCGACGGGTGCCGGGCCGCCGGCGTTGGCCGGGCCCATGTGCGCGTAGTACGCGGGGACATCGTCCAAGCCGGCCAGCAGCTCCTTGACGAACGCGTCCACGTCCTGCGCGAGCACCGGATTGGACGCCCTTTCCGAGCCGATCGTGCTGTGCGAGCCGTCGGCCTGCGAGGCCGAACAGAAGCTGCCGAAGCCGTGCGTGGGCATCAGCGCCACCTCGTCGTCCAGCTCCGCCGCGAGCCGGTGCACGGAGGCGTGCTGCGCGCGGGCCAGCCGCTCGGTCAGCCGCGGCTCGACGAGGTCGGGCCGGCCCACGCTCCCGATCAGCAGCGAACCACCGGTGAAGGCGGTCACCGCTCGCCCTGATTCCTCCAGCACGTAGGAGGTGTGGTGCGGGGTGTGCCCGGGGGTGGCCACCGCCCGCAGGCCGAGATCGTCGTCGACCGGCTCCACGTTCCCGTCGGCGACGGCCACGCGTGCGTACGTCACCTCGGCCCCGGCCGGCACCAGGTAGCGCGCCCCGGTCAGCCGGGCCAGCTCCAGGCCGCCGCTCACGTAGTCGTTGTGCACATGGGTCTCGGCGACGGCCGCGATCCGCACCCCGCGCCGCGCCGCCGCGGCGATCACACGGTCGATGTCCCGCGGCGGGTCCACCACCACTGCCGAGCGGGCGCCGCCCGCCAGATAGCTGCGGTTGCCCAGACCCTCGGTCTCCAGAACGTCGACAAAGAACACGGCACTCTCCTTCGTGAAAATTACCCCGGGGGGTATCTGTCGACTACCGTAACAGAAATACCCTGGGGGGTATCCGGGTGGGTCTCCGCCGGTCGTGACCCACACCGTGCGGCACCGTTTGCCGTGTGCCGCAGGTGGGGACTCGGCTGCTCATGAGCGCAACGCCACGTCGCCGCAGGGTGAAGCAGAGCCGAGTGCTGTGGTTCCTGGACCGTCTGGAACGGGCGCCCTGGGCCGACCCGGTGATCGACACGCTTCGGACGCGCGTACGGTCACTGCCGCTGGGGCGCGGCCGGGACGTGCTGCACGGCCGGTGGCTGGGGCACCCGGTGCATCCTCTGATGGTGCAGGTGCCGATCGGGTGCTGGCTGTCGGCGGCCGTGCTCGACCTGCGGCCCGGCCGTTCCCGCGAGGCCGACCTGCTCGTGGGCGTCGGGCTGGCCGCGGCCGTGCCCGCCGCGCTGACGGGCGCCACCGACTGGGCGGAGCTGCACCGCGAGCAGATGCGGGTCGGGCTGGTGCACGCCATGGCCAATACAACGGCCGTCGGCTTGTACGCGGCCTCGCTCGCCTGCCGGATCAAGGGCCGTACCGACCGGGGCCGGGCGTACGGCTTTCTGGGCCTGTCGGCAGTCGGCCTCGGCGGAATGCTGGGCGGTCACCTGGCCTACCGTCAGGCCTCCGGTGCCAACCACGCGGAAGAGGTCCCGCACGTCGTCACGGAAGGCTGGCACCGGATCGGCACGGTGGACGAGTTCCCGGCCGGGGAGCCGGTGCGGCGCAGTGTGGACGACGTGCCGCTCCTGGTGGTGCGGGAATTCGGCGGGACGATCCACGCGCTGGCCGAACGGTGCAGCCATCTTGCGGGGCCGCTCTCCGAGGGCACGATCGCCGACGGATGCGTCCAGTGCCCCTGGCACGGCAGCGTCTTCCGCCTCTCCGACGGATGGAACGTACGCGGCCCGGCCACCGCGCCCCAGCCCGCCTTCGACACCCGGATCGTCGATGGCCACGTCGAGGTACGCCTACGCCACCAGGACGGGGGCGAGCGGGCCCCGAGCGGTGGGGACACCGACCGTGCCCGGACCGGGACAGAAGTGAGCGCCACCCCTGGACACGCCGACTGACGGCCGCTTCGGGCGATAAGCGAGCGGGCTGTTCCGCCGCACCGAGCGTCTGGCGATCTGCCCTGCCCTGCCCTGCCATGCCCTGCCCTGCCATGCGACTGCGCTCGTGGCAGCCAGGTCCGGGACAGCCGACGCGGTGACCGGCCTGTTCACCGGCGCCGATGTCGCTCGACGGTTCAGTCCCTGTGCCGTGCCCGCCGTGCCGTACGGGGACCGCGGTAGACGTAGCGCGGGACGTCGGCGGACGAGGGGGCGGCGGGCGGTGCCTCCACCAGGGCGCGTACGAGGGCGTGGTCGGGGGACAGCGCGCACGCGGGGTCGGTGCGCGCGGCGTCGCCGGTGAGCGCGTGCGCCTGACAGCGGCAGCCGCCGAAGTCCGTCTCGCGGCGGGGGCAGCCATCGCACGGTCCGCTCATCCACTCGGTGCCGCGATAGAGGTTGAAGGCGGGGGAGCTGTGCCAGATCCACTCCAGGGACCGGTCACGTACGTTCGGTGCGTCCAGGTCCGGCAGGGCCCCTGCCGCAGGGCACGGCAGGACGCCGCCGTCCGGGGCGACGGTCAGGGACACCGCTCCCCAGCCACCCATGCAGGGTTTCGGCACGCCGTCGAAGTAGTCCGGTACCACCCACACCAGTTCGGTGGTGCCCGCCAGTTGCTCGCGTCGGCGGTCGACCGTGTCCCGGGCGCGGGACAGCTGGTCTCGGGTGGGCAGCAGCGCGGTGCGGTTGCGCAGGGCCCACCCGTAGAACTGGACGTTGGCCAGTTCGATCCGCTCGGCACCCCAGGCCACGCCGAGGTCCACGATGTCGTCCACGGCGTCGAGGTTGTCGCGGTGGAGGACGACGTTGAGGCCCAGCGGCAGCCCGGCGTCACGTACGACGGCGGCGGCCCGCTCCTTGGCCGTGAAGGAGCGGTGTCCGGCGATCCGGTCGGAGGCCGCCGGGTCCGCGTGCTGCACCGACAGCTGGACGCTGCGCAGCCCGGCGGACGCGAGCACGGACATCCTCGGTGCGCTCAGCCCGCTCCCGCTGGTGACCAGCTGGGTGTAGATCCCGGCAGACTCGGCCGCGGCGACGATGGCCGGCAGATCGGGGCGGAGCAGTGGCTCGCCACCGGAGAGATGGGTGTGGACGACGCCGAGTCCGGCGGCCTGCCGCAGCACGTCCGACCATTCCTCGGCGGAGAGTTCACTTGAACGGGCGGCGAATTCGAGCGGGTTGGAGCAGTAGGGGCAGTGCAGCGGACAGCGGTGGGTGAGTTCGGCCAGCAGGGCCCAGGGCGGTGGTGGCGAGGAGGGCGGAGGCGGTGAGGTGGACGGGGGCGG
>NZ_VJZE01000839.1 GCF_009377205.1 Streptomyces phyllanthi | reverse complement strand
GTCCCTCCCTCACCACTCCTGTACGCCCGGCGCCCCGGCCCCCTGCCGCCCCTGGGGGTGGCGGTCCGGCGACCGTGATGGCTCGAAGAGTGAGGGTGAAGGCTCGCTCCGGTCGACGCCGTCGGGTCCGTCGGTCGTGGTGGGTCGCCCGCGGCGGGGGCGGGCCGGCTCCTTGTCGCTCCGGATCCGCGGGGGGTCGAGCATCACGATCGCCCCGGCCAGGACCAGGAAGATGACGGGGCCGATGAGCATGGGCAGCAGCAGCGAGACGGGTGACTCGCCCGTCCGCGGGCCGGTCGTGTCGTGCAGGTGCACGCTCACCGCGGCCATGCCCGTGTAGTGCATACCGGAGACGGCCACGCCCATCACCAGGCTGGCCCCCAGACTCGTCAGGAAGCCCCGGATCGAGACGGCCGCCCACAGCGCGGTGGTCGCGGCGACGATCGCGATCACCACGGAGAGCGCGACGGTGGGTGTGTCGTACCGGATGGAGCCGCTCAGCTGCAGGGCCGCCATGCCGATGTAGTGCATGGCGGCCACACCGAGACCGGTGACGGCTCCCGCGGTGCACAGCGTGCCCGCGGTGACCCCGCGGTATCCGACGGCGAACACGCCGATGCCGACCACGGCGACCGCGACGGCGAGGCTCAGCACCGTCAGGGACACGTCGTAGCGGACCGGGGTCTCCTCGACCCGGAAGCCGATCATGGCGATGAAGTGCATGGTCCAGATGCCGCACCCGATGGACACCGCGCCAAGGGCCAGCCAGCCGGGCCGCGAGGACCGCTCGTCGAGCACGGACCGCACCACGCAGCGCAGCCCCAGCGCGCCTCCTAAGCACGCCATGACGAACGCCGCCACCGGGGTGAGCAGGCCGTAGCCGAAACCGTCGATCGTCCCTCGCATTGTGTCCCATCTCCCCGAGGTGTCACGTGTCAATCGGGGGCTGAAGCTCTCCTGCGAAGGGTCATCGGCGCAATCCGTTACCGGCAGTATCCAAACGACTTTGTACTGTCCGGTATGCGATTCGGTCAGGAAGCGAAATGATCCGGCCGGAGTCGCGGTTTCCCTTGCGGGAATCCGGCCGGATCCCTATGTGGCGCCTGTGAGTACGTGCCGTGCATGCCGTGCCACGGCCGTCAGGCGGCGTCGTTCAGCAGGCGCCCCAGATGCTCCCGGCCCGCCCGCAGCAGCCCTGGCAGCGGCGCCGCCTCCTCGTACCAGCGCTTCTCGTACTCCCAGCACAGCCAGCCGTCCCAGCCCTCCCGCGAGAGCAGGTCCACGCACTCGGTGAGCGGCAGCACCCCCGCCCCGAGCGGCAGCGGAGTCGTGTCGTCGGCCGAGGCGATGTCCTTGACCTGCACGTACCCCAGGAACGGGGACAGGGCCGCGTACGACGTCGCCGGCTGCTCGCCGCCCAGCCAGGTGTGCATGACGTCCCAGAGGGCACCGACCTGGCGGTGTCCTACCAGCCCGAGGACGCGGGTCGCGTCGGCGCCGGTGCGGTGCGAGTCATGGGTCTCCAGCAGGATCCGCACCCCGGCGTCGGTGGCGTACTGCGCGGCCGTACCGAGCCGCCGGGCCGCCGTCGCGTCCGCCTCGCCGGCGTCCTGCTCCTCGCCCCCGCCGGGGAAGACGCGTACGAAGGGGGCGCCCAGGTCCCGGGCCAGGTCGAGGAGCGCGCGCACCTCGTCCAGTACGGCTTCGTCGTCGCCCGGGGCCGCCACCCGCGCGTACCCCGCCAGACCCAGGACCTCCACGCCCGCCGCCTTGAACTCGGCGGCCACATCGGCCCGTTCGGCGGCGCCCAGGCCGGTGTGCACCGGCTCCTCGGGGTGGGTACGCAGTTCGACGCCGTGGTAGCCGTGCTCGACCGCCAGTCGCAGTACGTCGGTCAGCGGGAGACCGGGGACGCCGAGGGTGGAGAAGGCCAGTTTCACGGGTGCCACCTTCTTCGGGAGCTAGGGGCCAGGGGCCAGAGGGTAGGGGCCAGAGGGTAGGG
>NZ_VJZE01000838.1 GCF_009377205.1 Streptomyces phyllanthi | reverse complement strand
GGGGTGTACCGGCCCTGGGGAGCGCCCGTGTCCCAGCGCTGTGTCTGCGGGTTCCAGCGCACCCCGCCCTCGTCGGCCATGCTCAGCTCCCCGTCAGCGCGCCGACCGCCTGGCCCACGGCGGCGGCCGAGGCCAGCAGTCCGGTCAGCGCACCCGCGTCCGCGAGGGCCTGCCGGAGCCGGGCGAGCCGGCTCTCGCCCGCCCGGCCGGAGGCCTCGATCTCGGCCTGCGTTCCGGCGAGTTCGGTGTCCAGGGCGGCCGTCTGGTCATTGGCGAGCAACCGCTGGAGATCGGCGCGGAGTTCGAGCACCGCCCGCAGCAACTCCTGCTGCTCGGGGTCGGGTCGCTGCATGCCCACGCCGGTCTGGTTGACGATGCTGTTGCGGTCGCCGATCGCGAACGACCCGTTCACGTTGCTGATGGTGATGTCGCCGCGCCCGGAGCCCCGCCCGGCGCCCTGCTGGGAACCCCGCTCATCCTCAGCCATTCTCCTCCGCTCCCCCCGTGGTCGACGTGCTCGATATGCCCGAAGCGCTCGGTGCGCTCGGTGCGCTCGGTGCGCTCGGTGCGCCCGGTGCGCCCGGCGCCTTGTGGGTGATGACGTTGTTGTCGCCGACGGCGAACGACCCCTGTACGTTCTCGATCAGGGTGCTGCCACCGCTGACGTTCACGATCTTCTGGGCGAACTCGTCGGTCCGGTAGCCCGCTTCCTTCAGCACCTGCCGTACGCCCTGCGCGACGCGGTCCTGGATCGACTTCAGATAGCGGTTGACGTCCATGTCCTGGAAGAGCGAGGCGGAGTCGCCGGACGCCAGCTCGCGGACCGACCGCGCGGGACCGTCGGGCAGCGCCGAGCCGTAGCCCGCGGTGAGCATCCGCCAGCTCATGACGGCGGCGCGGCTCAGTGCCAGCACGGCCTCGACCACCGAGCGGGGCGTACGCGCCAGGGCCCAGACCGCCTTGCCCAGCGGGGTGTTGTGCCGGTACTGGTACGCGACGCGGTCCACGTCCTGGAAGTCGGCGCGCACCGGCAGCAGGACATGGGGGGCGATCTCCAGCATCAGCATGCCGCCCTGGGTGTGCACACGGACGAAGACGGTCGTGACGACCTCCTCCTCCCAGCCGGCGACCCGGGCCCGCAGGAAGTGCCTCCGGGACTCCCCGCCCTCCTCGACCGACTCGGTGCGGTGCACGAGGAACGCCTCCGGGTCGTACGGCGCGAGGTCCCGGCGCGGCAGCCCGGCCACCGGCAGGAACACGCACTCGTCGAGCTCGAGACGGCGCAGCCGGTCCCGCACCATGCCCCCGGCGTGCGGCGAGGGCAGCCGCAGCCGGGCGAGCAGCTCGTCGACCTTGTCGAGGATCACACGGTTGTTGACCGGCAGCGGCGGCTCCGTACGGTCCGGGTCCGGCCGCAGCTCGACCGCGAGGGTCCAGGTGTCGTGGGCCTGTCCGGCACCGCAGAAGGGGTGCGCCGCCTGGTACATCACCAGCGGTGAGTGCTGCTCGACGCGGATGCGCTGCCGCAGCCTCTGGAAGCGCCGCCCGGTGAAGTGCTCGGCCGGGTCGCCGGCCATGTCGCCGAAGTGCGACGGGTGCAGTTCGCGCGCCAGTATCCCGGCGAAGTGGCCGCGCTGCGCCGCGACGCACCCCGCCACCGCCAGCAGGACCACGAGAGCGGCCCAGGCGTGGAACGCCTTGACGGGGGCACCGGACGACGCGCCCGTCCACCCGGCGACGGCGTCGGGCACCACGGCACCCATGAGTCCGGCGAGCGCGCCCTCGTCCGCACCGAAGGCCGCCTGCACCATGGTGATCAGGGAGAGGGCCAGCGTGATCAGCCCCCACCAGTACGCCACCCAGGCCGGCAACCGCCGGTACCACGGGGGGCGTTCCCGCGGGCCGCGGATCCACGAGGCGACCGTGAGCACCAGGTACGGAACCAGGAAGACGATCAGCACGTAGCGGGAGACCGGGAGGCCCACCACCCACAGCCCCAGGATCG
>NZ_VJZE01000837.1 GCF_009377205.1 Streptomyces phyllanthi | reverse complement strand
GTGCCCGCCCACCCCAGTTCGATACGGCGGGCCCGCAGGGCATGGGCCAGGACGCGGGCCGCGTCATGGCCGAGCGAGGGGGCGGCGATGCGCTCCTCGCGGACGTACAACTCCTCGATGACCGCGTCGCGGTACGCCGCGTCGAGATAGGTGCCCGCACACATCAACCGGGTCGCCTCGCTCGCGCCCGGCGGCGCGAGGGGTTCGTCCGGTATTCCGGCCTGCGGCTGCTGTGGTAACTGGGACGTCTGTGTCAACACTGCTCCCCCGAGACACGAACAACGGTACGTCACACCGCGATTGCCATGCGTAACAGAACAGCATAGAGGGCACACGGCGGCACTGGCACCTGGCTTGCGGTACCTGTGTACCGGCCCCTCACACACGCCACGGGAGCATCACGGAACGCCGCAGGCCCCGGCCGGGAAACCCGGACCGGGGCCTGCGGACGAGAGTGCCTGAGGATGAGAGTGCCCGCGGAATCAGATCAGGCCGAGGGAGCGGACCGCCTCGCGCTCCTCCTCCAGCTCCTTCACCGAGGCGTCGATACGGGCGCGGGAGAAGTCGTTGATCTCCAGGCCCTGGACGATCTCGTACTTGCCGTCCTTCGTGGTGACCGGGAAGGAGGAGATCAGGCCCTCGGGCACACCGTAGGAGCCGTCGGACGGGATGCCCATGGAGACCCAGTCGCCGTCGGCCGTGCCGTTGACCCACGAGTAGACGTGGTCGATCGCGGCGTTGGCGGCGGAGGCGGCCGAGGAGGCGCCACGGGCCTCGATGATGGCGGCACCGCGCTTGGCGACGGTCGGGATGAAGTCCTCCGCGAGCCACTTCTCGTCGTTGACCACCTCGGCGGCGTTCTTGCCGGCGACCGTGGCGTGGAAGATGTCCGGGTACTGGGTGGCGGAGTGGTTGCCCCAGATCGTGAGCTTCCTGATCTCGGAGACCGGGACGCCCGTCTTCTTCGACAGCTGGGTCAGCGCGCGGTTGTGGTCGAGGCGGGTCATCGCGGTGAAGCGCTCGGCCGGGACGTCCGGCGCGGCGGCCTGGGCGATGAGTGCGTTGGTGTTGGCCGGGTTGCCGACGACGAGGATCTTGACGTCGTCCGCGGCGTGGTCGTTGATGGCCTTGCCCTGGGGCTTGAAGATGCCGCCGTTGGCCTCGAGCAGGTCACCGCGCTCCATGCCCTTGGTGCGGGGGCGGGCGCCGACGAGGAGGCCTACGTTGGCACCGTCGAAGGCCACGTTCGGGTCGTCCGTGATGTCGATGCCCGCCAGGAGCGGGAAGGCGCAGTCGTCGAGCTCCATGGCGGTGCCCTCGGCGGCCTTCAGCGCCGGGGTGATCTCCAGCAGGCGCAGCTTGACCGGCACGTCCGCGCCGAGCAGCTGGCCGGAGGCGATGCGGAAGAGCAGGGCGTAACCGATCTGGCCGGCCGCGCCGGTGACGGTGACGTTCACGGGAGTGCGGGTCATGGCGTTCTCCGTATGACAGCTGGCGGTTGGGGCGTCCCTGCCCCGGGGTGCGGGATCCCCGCGGCGGCTCGTGACCGGCGCCCACCGCGATATCGATCTCGGGTACGAATGATCGATCTCTTGGCGTCAAGAGAGATCCAGCGGTCAGGCTATCGCGCATCCGGGATCCCGTACGGCCGGGTGTGTGTGGCCCGTCCCACAGCTGCACGGGTTCCACACGGAGGGGCTTCGTACACAGCCGCGCGGAGGGCGGTGTGCCGCACGCCGGGGAACGGGTGTGCGACGTAACGGACCCCACGAGGACGTAACGGACCCCACGAGAAGGGCGTCCCGCACGGAGGACTCACGAAAAAGGCGGCCGCTGTCCCGAGAGGGACCAGGCGGCCGCCGTGGGGGTGCCGGGCCGGGGAGGGGGATGTCGATCTCCCGGACAGGCCGGACTCCCGTGGGGGTACTGTCCGCCTGCCCCGGTCCGGCGCGGGCATTCCCCCCGTACGGCAACTACTTTGGGTGACGGGAGCACGCCACCTCTC
>NZ_VJZE01000836.1 GCF_009377205.1 Streptomyces phyllanthi | reverse complement strand
GTTCTGGGGGCGGTTCGAGGGGGTTGCCGAGGCGGTCAAATTCCGTCATGAACGTGCCCAAAAGCAGATGGGAACGCTCGGATCCGGAAATCACTTCACAGAAGTGTGCATAAGTGATGACGGTTCGGTCTGGCTCATGCTCCACTCCGGCTCGCGGAACATCGGTAAGGAACTGGCCGAGCACCACATCGGCGTGGCGCAGAAGCTCCCGCACAACCAGGGCCTGGTCGACCGCGACCTCGCCGTCTTCGTCGCGGACACCCCGCAGATGGCGGCGTACCGCAACGACCTGTTCTGGGCGCAGGAGTACGCGAAGTACAACCGCTCGATCATGATGGCGCTCCTGAAGGACGTGATCCGTAAGGAGTTCAAGCAGGCGAAGCCGGTCTTCGAGCCCGAGATCAGCGCGCACCACAACTACGTGGCCGAGGAGCGCTACGACGGGATGGACCTGCTCGTGACCCGCAAGGGCGCGATCCGCGCGGGCTCCGGTGAGTACGGGATCATCCCGGGCTCGATGGGCACGGGTTCGTACATCGTGAAGGGCCTCGGCAACGAGAAGGCCTTCAACTCGGCATCGCACGGGGCGGGTCGGCGCATGAGCCGCAACGCGGCGAAGCGGCGCTTCTCGACGAAGGACCTGGAGGAGCAGACTCGGGGCGTGGAGTGCCGCAAGGACTCCGGCGTCGTGGACGAGATCCCGGGCGCCTACAAGCCGATCGAGCAGGTCATCGATCAGCAGCGGGACCTGGTGCAGGTGGTGGCGAAGATCAAGCAGGTGGTATGCGTGAAGGGCTAGCCATGCGGTGGGGTGAGGTGCATGCCTCACCCACCGTGTTTCTAGTAGGGAAGCGGTACCAGGCCGTCAAGTAGCTTCCTGAGGCGGGCTCGGCACGCGTTCTGGGAGTGACCCAGCGCGGCGCAGGCGTCGTCGATTGTCTGTGCCGTGAGCAGGATTCTGTCCTTTTCCGCAGTCCACTCAATGCGCTCTGGCCCTGGCTTCGAGCCAGGGGGGCGAACCCACTTCATGATGCTGTCGGCAGCTGCCTGCTTGCGCAGGAGAGACAGGCAACCCGGGTAGTAGAGGTGACTGCTCAATGCCTGCGCGGCTTTGCCGACGTACACGATGTTGTAGATGTCGTCACGCTGGTTACGTTGTGGGTGGCGCAACGCCCCTGTGATCTTCCTTGCGTAGAAGCACAGGTAGGCGCCGATCGCCGTGCTGGCCGTTGTGAGGGAGATGAAAGGGGACCCTTTGCTGGTGAAGCCCACTGAGCCGTCGGCGTCGATGACGCCTCGGAGGTAGTCGCGGCGGGAGAACTCGACGCGAGGCGGCGTGACCTTCCTCGACTTGCGGCCGTGCGGCAGGCCGAGTTCGTTGAGCTTGGTCCTCGCTTCGAGTGAACACAAGCTCCAGATGGCCGAGTGGTGGGTCTTCGCGAAGTTCGTGGACCGGGTGCGTTCGGTGATGCTGCTGTTGTACGGGGTCAACTTCTGGAACTCACGCAGAAGCTGGATGTCTCGGGCGTTGATCTCGACGGTCAGTCGCCCCTTCTGCCCGACACCTTTCGCCAGATGCCCGTCCGCCTGCAAGAAGCCGAACATGTAGGCGTACTCCGGGACCTCCAGGTCCATGAACCCCGTCGTGTCGGCGCCCAAGGCGTCGTCCAGCGTGAATTGGTGCGCGCTAGGCTCGCGTTCAGCCACAGGGAAGCCCTACTTCCTTGTTGGTCAGGCCCTCGGTTCGGGACCGGCATCCCGGCCGAGGGCCGTCGTGTTGATGTTGTGGCGCGAGCCTAGGTCGCAGTGTCGGGCGTCGTGCGGGTGATCGAGATGGTTCACCCCTGTGGGTTATGGGAGCTCTCGGGGCACCAGCCTGGCACCCCGTACGCCGCCCTCCGGCATGCGTGCGAGGGTGGGCCCATGTCGATCGCCCGTTCCGTCGCTCTCTTCGTGGTCGCCGCGCTGTTCGAGATCGGTGGGGCGTGGCTGGTCTGGCAGGGGGTGCGGGAGCATCGTGGGTG
>NZ_VJZE01000835.1 GCF_009377205.1 Streptomyces phyllanthi | reverse complement strand
GGCGGGTACGGGAACCGGACCGCGTCCCTGGTCCAGCAGGTCGTGTGGGCCGAGGAGTACGTCCGCGCGAAGGCGCCCCCGCGCTCGGGGCACATCGGTGAGAAGCTGCTCGCGCCCACGCTGATCGCGCACGGCGGCGAGGAGCAGAAGCGGCGGTTCCTGCCGCCCGTGGCCCGCGGCGAGGAACTGTGGTGCCAGGGGTACAGCGAGCCGGGGGCGGGGTCCGACCTGGCCGGGGTGCGTACGGCGGCGGTGCGCGAAGGGCCGTCGTACCGGGTCACGGGCCAGAAGATCTGGACCTCGCTGGCACATGAGGCCGACTGGTGCTTCGTACTGGCCCGGACCGACCCGGACTCGCGCCGCCACCACGGACTGTCGTTCCTCCTTGTCCCCATGGACCAGCCGGGCCGTGTCGAGGTGCGGCCGATCCGGCAGATGACGGGGACGAGCGAGTTCAACGAGGTCTTCTTCGAGGGGGCCGTGGCCGAGCACGTGGTGGGCGGGGAGGGCAACGGCTGGCGCGTCGCCATGAGTCTGCTGGGCTTCGAGCGGGGCGTGTCCACGCTGGCCCAGCAGATCGGGTTCGCCGAGGAGCTGGGAAGGGTCGTACGGGCCGCCGTGGAGTCGGGCGCCGCCGACGACCCCGTCGTACGGGACCGGCTCGTGCGGCAGTGGGCGGAGCTGCGGGCCATGCGGTGGAACGCCCTGAGCACGCTGGGGGACGCCCGGGACGCGGGCGCGCCGAGCGTGGCGAAGCTGCTGTGGGGCGGCTGGCACAAGCGGCTCGGCGAACTGGCGATGCTGGTGCGGGGCGCGGACGCGGCCGTGGGCCCGGCGGACTGGTCGCCCTCGGCGCCGTACGAACTCGACGTGCTCCAGCATCTGTTCCTGTTCTCCCGGGCCGACACCATCTACGGCGGCTCGGACGAGGTCCAGCGCACGATCATCGCCGAGCGGGTGCTCGGGCTGCCGAAGGAGCCGAGAGGCTGAAGGCCGAGGGGCTGAGGGACTGAAGGGCTGAGGGGGTTGTGATGCGGGGTGTCGTGTTCGACGGGAAGCGGACCGAGGTCGTGGACGATCTCGTCGTACGGGATCCGGGGCCCGGCGAGGTGCTGGTCGCGATCGCGGCGGCGGGCCTGTGCCACAGCGATCTGTCGGTGGTCGACGGGACGATTCCCTTCCCCGTACCCGTGGTGCTCGGGCACGAGGGCGCGGGTGTGGTGGAGGCGGTGGGGGCCGGTGTCACGCATGTCGGGCCCGGCGACCATGTGGCGCTGTCGACGCTGGCGAACTGCGGGACGTGCGCGGAGTGCGACCGGGGCCGGCCGACGATGTGCCGGCAGGCGATCGGGCGACCGGGCCGGCCGTTCTCGCGGGACGGGCGGCCGGTGTACCAGTTCGCGTCCAACTCCGCGTTCGCCGAGCGCACGGTGGTGAAGGCCGTCCAGGCGGTCCATATCCCCTCGGACATTCCCCTGACGTCGGCCGCGCTGATCGGCTGCGGGGTGCTGACCGGGGTGGGTGCCGTGCTCAACCGCGCGCGCGTGGACCGCGGGGACACGGTGCTGGTGATCGGTACGGGTGGGATCGGCCTCAACGTCATCCAGGGCGCGCGGATCGCGGGCGCGCTGCGGATCGTGGCGGTGGACGCGAATCCGGAGAAGGAGGCGGTGGCGCGGAGGTTCGGCGCGACGGACTTCCTGACGTCCACGGACGGTGTGCGGGACGTGCTGCCGACGGGCGCGGACCACGCCTTCGAGTGCGTGGGCCGTGTCGAGCTGATCCGTCAGGCGGTCGACCTGCTGGACCGGCACGGGCAGGCGGTGCTGCTCGGGGTGCCGCCGGCGACGGCCGAGGCGTCATTCCTGGTCTCGTCCCTGTACCTGGACAAGTCCATCCTGGGCTGCCGGTACGGCTCGTCGCGTCCGCAGCGGGACATCGCGCTGTACGCGGATCTCTACCGGGAGGGGCGGCTGCTGCTGGACGAACTGGTGACGGCGACGTATCCGGTGGAGGGGTTCGAGAAG
>NZ_VJZE01000834.1 GCF_009377205.1 Streptomyces phyllanthi | reverse complement strand
CTGCTGGCCCTGCGGGGGACCGTAGGGGTTGTTCGGGTCGCCGAAGCTCATGGCCGTGTTCCTCCGTTAGTGCGGGGACGACGCGCGGCACGGTTCGGAGGAATGATCTACAGATGCGGTCCGTCCCCCCGGCACTGCCCGCGGCACTGTGCCGCTCATCGTTCTTTAGCCGCGGCTTATTTGTCCAGCCGCATTCTCCATATGTTGTGCAAGTGCAACATCGGTGATCATGGTGGGATACGAGGTGCCCGGTGCGTGGGCGGCGCGGGGAACCCTGATTGGAACCAGGGGCAGGTCATCCGCGAGGATGGGGCCATGACCGCCCAGATTCTCGATGGCAAGGCCACCGCAGCCGCGATCAAGTCCGACCTGACCGCCCGCGTGGCGTCCCTGAAGGAGAAGGGGGTCACCCCCGGACTCGGGACGATCCTGGTCGGCGAGGACCCCGGCAGCCAGAAGTACGTCGCCGGAAAGCACCGCGACTGCGCGCAGGTCGGGATCGCCTCCATCCAGCGCGAACTGCCCGCGACCGCCACCCAGGAGGAGATCGAGGCGGTGGTGCGCGAGCTGAACGAGGACCCCGCGTGCACCGGTTACATCGTCCAGCTGCCGCTCCCCAAGGGCATCGACGAGAACCGCATCCTCGAACTGATGGACCCGGACAAGGACGCGGACGGCCTGCACCCGATGAACCTCGGCCGGCTGGTGCTGAACGAGCCCGCGCCGCTGCCCTGCACCCCGAACGGCGTCCTCACCCTCCTCCGCCGGTACGGCGTCGAGATCAAGGGAGCCGAGGTCGTGGTCGTCGGCCGGGGCGTCACCATCGGGCGCCCGATGCCGCTGCTGCTGACGCGGCGCAGCGAGAACGCCACGGTGACGCAGTGCCACACCGGGACGCGTGATCTGTCGGCGCACCTGAAGCAGGCCGACATCATCATCGCGGCCGCCGGTTCCGCCCACCTGATCCGGCCCGAGGACGTGAAGCCGGGCGCCGCCGTCCTGGACGTCGGTGTCTCCCGGTCCGCCGAGGGCAAGATCGTCGGCGATGTCCACCCGGATGTCGCCGAGGTCGCCGGCTGGATCTCGCCGAACCCGGGCGGTGTCGGCCCGATGACCCGTGCGCAGCTGCTGGTCAACGTGGTCGAGGCGGCGGAGCGCAGTGTCGGCTGAGGCGGGGAGCGGACCGGAGAGGGCTGTGCGGGACGAGGCGCGCGAGGGCGTGGCCTCCGGGAACGAGACCCGGGGCGATGAGGCGCGCGAGCGCGTGGGCTCCGGGGACGAGACCTGGGGCGACGAGGCGCGCGAGCGCGCGGCCTCCGGCGGTGAGCCCCGGGGCGACGAGACCCGTGAGGCCGACGGGACCAGGGCCCGTGACAACGAGGCCCCCGGGCGCGATGCCCCCGACGACACGGCCCGCACCCGCGCCGACGGATCACCGGACGCCGCCGACTCCCCGGAGGACACCGCCGAGCAGACCGTACGGGACGCGATCAGCGCGCCCGACGCCGACGGGGAGCCGAAGCGGACGACGCGGCGGTTCCCGGTGTTCACCAGAGACACCGCACGGCCCGAGGGCGGTGGCCGCGCGGCGTCCGGCGAGGCCCCGGCGCCGGCCCGCCAGTGGCCGATCCTCGCCGTGCTCGCCGCCGTCGGGCTCGGGCTGCTGCTGACCGCGCTGGACGTCTTCCGGTACGGCACGATCCTGATCGGCGCGGCCCTGCTCGGCGGGGCGGTCCTGCGCTGGACCGTGCCCGACGTCGGCATGCTCGCCGTGCGCTCCCGCTTCACCGACATGGTCACGTACGGCGTTCTCGGCACCGCGATCGTCCTGCTCGCGATGATGGCCCAGCCGAAGCCCTGGCTGGAGATCCCGTTCCTGGAGGACACGCTCCACTTCACGATCAAGTGACGGCACCGCGCACCGCCGTCTCCTGTTTGCCCGGGTCGTGGGCCAGGAATCACGCATGTGGCCGATGTGTGCAGACAGGGTGAAGGTCCGAAGGGGGCAACTGGTGGCGGTGGGGCGGGAC
>NZ_VJZE01000833.1 GCF_009377205.1 Streptomyces phyllanthi | reverse complement strand
GTTTTTCAGGGGCGCGGGGCTGTGTCGGGCATGCGGCCCCGCCGCGTGGGCGCGACCAGCCCCCACCGGCCCGCGGCCGACAGCACCGCAGAACCGGGGCGGCGGGGGCGATGGCCCCTCGATACGATGCCCCGTACGTGATCAACCGGTGGCGAGGAGGCACGCATGGCAGGGGAGCCGCAGGACGACTGCCTGTTCTGCAAGATCGTGGCGGGACAGATTCCGGCGACCGTGGTACGCGAGACGGAGACGACCGTCGCGTTCCGGGACATCAACCCGCAGGCGCCCACGCACGTACTGGTCATCCCCCGGGTGCACCACCGGGACATCGCGTCCCTCGCCGCCGCCGAGCCCGGCATCGCCGCGGACGTACTGCGCGAGACCGGTGAGGTGGCCGCAGAGGACAAGCTGGAGAGCTACCGGGTCGTGTTCAACACCGGCAGCGGTGCCGGGCAGACCGTCTGGCACGCGCACGCGCACGTCCTCGGCGGGCGCGGACTCGAGTGGCCGCCCGGGTAAGTCGTCGTGTCCGTCCGTGAATTGGTGGTTCTCGGTACCGCCAGCCAGGTTCCGACCCGGCACCGCAACCACAACGGCTATGTCCTGCGGTGGGACGGGGAGGGCATCCTCTTCGATCCCGGTGAGGGGACGCAGCGGCAGATGCTGCGCGCCGGGGTCGCCGCGCACGACCTGCACCGCATCTGTGTCACGCACTTCCACGGCGACCACTCCCTCGGTCTCGCCGGCGTCATCCAGCGCATCAACCTCGACCGTGTGCCGCACGACGTCACCGCGCACTATCCGCGCTCCGGGCAGCGGTTCTTCGACCGGCTGCGGTACGCCACCGCGTACCGCGAGACCGTGCAGCTGATCCAGGCGCCGGTCGACCGCGACGGTCCGCTGGCCGCCACCCCCGCGTACACCCTGGAAGCGCGCAGGCTCTCCCACCCCGTCGAGTCGTACGGGTACCGGCTCGTCGAGCCCGACGGGCGGCGCATGCTGCCCGAGCGGCTCGCCGCGCGGGGGATCAAGGGGCCGGATGTCGGGCGGATACAGCGGGAGGGGGTCCTGAACGGTGTCCCGCTCGCGGAGGTGAGCGAGGTGCGGCGCGGGCAGCGGTTCGCGTTCGTCATGGACACCCGGTTGTGCGAGGGCGTGTACGCGTTGGCCGAAGGGTGCGACATGCTCGTCATCGAGTCCACCTTCCTGGACGAGGACGTGGAACTGGCCGAGGAGCACGGGCATCTGACCGCCGGTCAGGCCGCGCGTGTGGCGCGGGACGCGGGCGTACGGCATCTCGTGCTGACGCACTTCAGCCAGCGGTACACCGAGCCGGACGAGTTCGAACGGCAGGCCCGGGCCGCCGGGTTCGAGGGCGAGCTGACCGTGGCGCACGATCTGCTGCGGGTGCCGGTGCCGAAGCGCAGGTAGGTGCGGCCGTACGATGCCTTGATGCCTCTCCCGAAAGCCGAACTGCACCTGCACATCGAAGGCACCCTGGAGCCCGAGCTGGCGTTCGCGCTGGCCGCGCGCAACGGGGTCGCGTTGCCTTACGCCGACACGGAGGAGCTCCGCGAGGCGTACCGGTTCGCGGATCTGCAGTCCTTCCTGAACCTGTACTACGAACTCATGGCCGTCCTGCGGACCGAGCGGGACTTCGAGGAACTGGCCGACGCGTATCTGGCGCGGGCTGCCGCGCAGGGGGTCCGGCACGCGGAGATCTTCTTCGATCCGCAGGCGCACATGGCGCGGGGCGTGGGGATCGGCACGGTCGTGGAGGGGCTGTGGCGTGCGCTCGGCCGGAGCGAGGAGACGCACGGTGTCTCGACCCGGCTGATCATGTGCTTCCTGCGGGACGAGTCCGCGGAGTCGGCGATGGAGACGCTGGAGGCGGCGAAACCGTATCTGGACCGGATCGTCGGGGTGGGGCTGGACTCGGCGGAAGTCGGACATCCGCCGGCGAAGTTCCGGGAGGTGTACGCGGCGGCGGCCGCGCTGGGGCTGCGGCGGGTGGCGCATGCGGGGGAGGAGG
>NZ_VJZE01000832.1 GCF_009377205.1 Streptomyces phyllanthi | reverse complement strand
GGGTGGGGAGCTCACGGGCGGACCCCCGCCCGCGCGGGTTCACCCGTGTCCGCTGCCAGTTCCCCCAGTCTTTCGGACAGGTGTGCGTGACCGAGCACCTCCCGGTTGACGACGAACCGGGGCAGCCGGCCGGTCGCCACATCCAGGACGGCCCGCACCGCGCTGCCGCCGTTCCCCGCGGACATCTCGTCGGTCCACGCCAGGCTGTGCGGGCTGAGGACCACGTTGTCCATGCTCAGCAGCGGGTTGCTCGCGTCGGGCGGCTCCGTCTCGAACACGTCCAGCCCGGCACCGCGGATACGGCCGGTGCGGAGCGCCTCGATCAGCGCCGCCTCGTCGACGATCGGGCCACGGGCGACGTTCAGCAGCACCGCCGTCGGTTTCATGAGGGACAGCCGCCGGGCGTCCACCAGATGGAAGGTCTCCTCGGTCAGCACGCACATCACGATCACCGCGTCGGCCTCGGCCATCACGGTGTCGGCGTCGGCGAGACGCACGCCGAGTTCCCGGGCGGTCTCCGGCGGGCAGTACGGGTCGTACGCGATGACCTCGGTGTCGAACGGCCGCAGCAGGCCGACCAGATCGCGGGCGGTGTTGCCGAGCCCGAGCAGGCCCACGCGGCGCCCGGTGAGCCCGAGGCCCATCCACCGCTCCTTCTCGGCCCAGCGTCCCTCCCGCACCAGCCGGTCCTTGACTGTGACGTTGTGCAGGAGGGACAGCAGCAGTGTGAGGGCGGCGGTGGCCACGGGACGCCGGGCGCCGTCGGGGGTGATGGTCACCAGCACGCCGTGCCGCGTGCAGGCGTCGAGGTCGACGGCGTCGTAGCCGACTCCGAAGCGGGCGAGGAGCAGCGGGGGTCTGGTGACGCCGGCGAAGGTGCGGGCGGTGACGGCGGGGCCGGCGAAGAGGACGGCGTCCAGGCCGTCGATGTCCGGGGCGAGGAGTCCGCCGGTGTCACGCGGCAGGTAGTGCCAGTCGATCCCGGCGGCGTCCAGCTCGCCGAGCCGGATGTCGCCCCACACATTGCGTCCGTCGGCGCCGAGGAAGTCACGGCTGACACCGACGGTGAACCGGCCACCGGCCGGTCGGGTGCCCGCCATCACAGCACCGCGACCGGGTTGACGGGAGAGCCCGTGCCGCCGGGAACGTTCAGCGGCGCCACGACGAGCAGGAACTCGTAGCGGCCCTGAGCCGCGCAGGCGGCGGACAGCGCCTCCAGATCGAGGTTGTCGAGCAGCGGTACGCCCATGGCCGTGATGGCGAGGGCGTGCACGGGGGAGTGCAGCCCCTCCACGGGGGAGGGCCGTACGTCGCTGTCGCCGTCGCCGCCGAGCAGGGAGATCCCGCGCTCGGCCAGCAGCGGTACGGCGTCGACGTGGAAGCCGGCGCTGGCGTTGTCCGGGTTCCAGGCGCCGAGTTCGGCGCGGCGCCGGAAGTGGCCGGAGCGCAGCAGGACCGCGTCGCCGTCGCCGATGGTCACGCCGAGTGCCTTCTCGGCGGCGAGTACGTCGTGGGCGTGTACGGCGGTGCCGGGCTCCAGCCAGTCGGTGCCGAGGACGGCGGGCAGGTCGATCAGGACGCCCTTGGTGACCAGGGGGCCGAGGGCGGAGACGGCGCCGAAGCGGGCGCCGGCCGCGTCGACGACCTCCCGGGCGGTGCGGCCGTCGTAGAGCTGCCCGCGGTAGGCGATGTGGGAGAGCGCGTCGAGATGGCTGACGCCCTTGCCGTGGTAGTCGACGGCGATGAAGTCCTTGTGGCAGGACGGTTCCGGGGCCTCCACGTCGCCGAGGTCGGACATGTAGTGGAGGGCGGGCTTGCCGTTGTCGGGGCCGGGCACCGTGTTCCAGGGCAGGGCCATCGGGACGGTCGTGCCCGTGCGGACCAGGGTGGTGGCACGCTGGACATGGGCCGGTGTGACCCGGTTCCACGCGCCACGGTCGGCGGGGGTCCAGCGGCCCCAGGTCCGTACGGTGTCGAAGAGGGAGTCGAACTCCTCGCGTGACAGACGGGGTCCGTTGTCGGCAGGGGAAGGGGGC
>NZ_VJZE01000831.1 GCF_009377205.1 Streptomyces phyllanthi | reverse complement strand
GAGTGGGGGAGGAGGCGGGGCGGGGAGCGCGAAGGGTGTCGACGACGGCGCGAAACTGACGATGTGGACGCGTGCGGCGACCCGGCCGCAGAGCGAGGCCCTGGTCAAGGCGTACAACGCGAGCCACAAGAACAAGATCGAGCTGACCGTCGTCCCCACCGACGACTACCAGGCCAAGGTGGGCGCGGCAGCCGGCTCGGGCGACCTGCCCGACCTGTTCGCCTCCGACGTGGTGTTCGTGCCGAACTACACCTCCAGCGGGCTCTTCGCCGACCTCACCGACCGGATCGACGCCCTGCCCTTCGCCGAGCACCTGGCCCAGTCGCACATCAGGGCCGGTACGTACGAGGACAAGAAGTACGTCGTACCGCACACGCTCGACCTCTCGGTGCTGTTCTACAACAAGGAGCTCTACCGGAAGGCGAAGCTCGATCCCGGGAAACCGCCCACCACCCTCGGCGAGTGGGACCGGCAGGCGCGTGCTGTCGACGCGCTGGGCGGAGGCGTCAACGGCACCTTCTTCGGCGGCAACTGCGGTGGCTGCGGCGTCTTCACCTGGTGGCCGTCCATCTGGGCCGCGGGCGAGGACGTGCTGAACAAGGAGGGAACCGAGTCGCTCCTCTCCTCCGGCACCGCGCAGAAGGTCTACGAGACCTACCGGGGGTGGGTGGAGGACGACATCGTGGCCTCCGGCGCGCGCGACGAGACGGGCACGACCTGGACCGGGGTCTTCCCCAAGGGGAAGGTCGGCGTCATGCCCATGCCGTCGACCACGCTGGGCCTGATGCCCAAGGACCTCGACCTCGGGGTCGCGCCCATCCCCGGGCCCGACGGCGGCAAGTCCACCTTCGTCGGCGGTGACGCCATCGGCATCTCGGCCACGAGCAAGTCGGCCGACCAGGCCTGGAACTTCCTGGCCTGGTCCCTGGGCGAGAAGGCGCAGGTCGACGTGGTCGCCGCGCACAAGGACGTGGTGGCGCGCACCGACCTCGCCTCCAACAAGCACTCCAAGGCGGACCCGAGGCTGGTGACGATCAACGAGCTCGTCGCCCACGGCCGCACCCCGTACGCGCTGAACTTCGGCCAGACCTTCAACGACCCCAACGGCCCCTGGCTGACCCTCATGCGCAACGCCGTCTTCGGCGACGGGTCGTCCGTGAAGAAGGACAACGAGGCGGTCACGGCGTCACTGGCGGGATGAGCGGTGCGGGGTTGGGGCATGGGTGCCCGGTCGATTGGTCGATTGGTCGGTTGCTCGATTGGCCGGTCCGGTCGCCGCCGGCCGGTCGGCTGGTGGGTCGGGCTGGGGTGGCTGCGGCGTACGAGCTGCGGCGCGGGATCCTCGGGCTCGGGTTGCGGTTCCTGGCCCCGGGCCGGTACCTGGCTCTGGTCGGGTGCTTGGCCCGGGTCCGGGACCTGGTTGCGACCGGTACGTGGTCCCAAGGGGTATCTGGTTCCGGCCTGGGTCTTGGCCCCGGCCGGGTGCTGGGCCTGGGTCCGGGACCTGGTCGCGACCGGTACGTGGTCCCGACGGGTACCTGTTCCCGGTTGGGTGTCTTGGCCTCGGCCTGGTGTTTGGCTCCGGCCGGGTGCTGGGCCTGGGTCCGGGACCTGGTCGCGACCGGTACGTGGTCCCGACGGGTACCTGTTCCCGGTTGGGGGTTTTGGCCTCGGCCTGGTGTTTGGCTCTGGTCGGGTGCTCGGCCTGGGGCCGGTACGTGGTTGCGACCGGTACGTGGTCCCGACGGGTACCTGTTCCCGGTCGGGGGTCTTGGCCCCGGCCTGGTGCTCGGCCTGGGGCCGGTACTTGGTTCCGGCCCACTACCTGGTTCCGCTCCAGGCTCCAGCCTCCCGGCTTCGGGGCCGCCCATACGGCCCGGGCTCCGGCCCGGCTGCCCAGCCGGCCCGGTGGCGGACCAGAACTCCCCCGGCACGAAGGCTCTGGCGGCCGCGGACGAACTCCTGGCCCGGAGCACCCGGCCCCGGCCGTTCGAGGCCCCGCCCGGGGCCGGCCCACGCAACCTGGCCCCCTGGGGCAGGCCCCACAC
>NZ_VJZE01000830.1 GCF_009377205.1 Streptomyces phyllanthi | reverse complement strand
GACCTCCCCCGTACGTACGGGTAACTTCCCACACAGCCCTGCCCACCCCGCACCAACGAACGCCAATGGAGCCGTGATGCCCGAAGCCGTGATCGTCTCAGCCGCCCGCTCCCCCATCGGCCGCGCCTTCAAGGGCTCCCTCAAGGGCCTGCGCCCCGACGACCTCACCGCCACGATCATCCAGGCAGCCCTGGCCAAGGTCCCGGAACTGGACCCGAAGGACATCGACGACCTGATGCTCGGCTGCGGCCTCCCCGGCGGCGAGCAGGGCCACAACCTCGGCCGCGTCGTCGCCGTACAGATGGGCATGGACCACCTCCCGGGCTGCACCATCACCCGCTACTGCTCCTCGTCGCTCCAGACGTCCCGCATGGCCCTGCACGCCATCAAGGCGGGCGAGGGCGACGTCTTCATCTCGGCGGGCGTGGAGATGGTCAGCCGGAGCGTGAAGGGCACCTCCGACGGCATGCCCGACACCCACAACCCCCTCTTCGCCGACGCCGAGGCCCGCACGGCCACCGTCGCCGAGTCCGAGGGCGCCACCTGGCACGACCCGCGTGAGGACGGCCTCCTGCCCGACCCGTACATCGCGATGGGCCAGACCGCCGAGAACCTGGCCCGCCAGTGGGGCGTCACCCGCCAGGACATGGACGAGTTCGGCGTCCGCTCGCAGAACCTCGCCGAGGAAGCCATCAAGAAGGGCTTCTGGGAGCGCGAGATCACCCCGGTCACGCTCCCCGACGGCACGGTGGTCGGCAAGGACGACGGCCCGCGCCCGGGCGTCACCCTGGAGGCCGTCGCGGGCCTCAAGCCGGTCTTCCGCCCCGACGGCCTCGTCACCGCGGGCAACTGCTGCCCCCTCAACGACGGTGCCGCCGCCCTCGTCATCATGTCCGACACGAAGGCACGCGAGCTCGGCCTGACCCCCCTCGCCCGGATCGTCTCCACCGGCGTCTCTGGCCTGTCCCCCGAGATCATGGGCTACGGCCCGGTGGAGGCCAGCAAGCAGGCACTGTCCCGCGCCGGCCTGACCATCGACGACATCGACCTGGTCGAGATCAACGAGGCCTTCGCCGCCCAGGTGATCCCCTCGTACCGCGACCTGAACATCCCGCTCGACAAGCTGAACGTGAACGGCGGCGCCATCGCCGTCGGCCACCCCTTCGGCATGACGGGCGCCCGCATCACCACCACGCTGATCAACTCGCTCCAGTTCCACGACAAGCAGTTCGGCCTGGAGACCATGTGCGTCGGCGGCGGCCAGGGCATGGCGATGGTCATCGAGCGCCTCAGCTGACGCCGGACCAGCATCGCCCCCATCGGTCACCCTCGCTCGACCCAGCGTGACCCTTTGGCCCGGGCCCCTGGAACCACCGGGGTTCCGGGCCGTTTTGTGATCCAATCTCCCCCAGGATGTGACCTATCTCCCTCCGAAGAGGGATTCACCAGGTCAGCGCCGTTTCACCGTCAAACATCAGACAGGGATTCCTGTCCGTTTCGTGACGTTACGCACTGACAGCTGGTTAGTCCGCCCTTCAAGCTGATGTAGGAAGTCGGGGGTCGACTTTGAACCGGGAGTACGTCAGTGAGCGCCATGCCGATTGCTCTGCTGCTCACCACGGCCGCCACCACGGTCGTGGGCGTCGCCGTGCTGCACACCCTGCGGGGACTGCGCCGACAGGTGGCGGCGCTGCACGCCGAGCTCGCCGGGGGCCGACCGGCGGGCACACGTGCCGTCGTACCCGCCGCCCGCGCGGCCTCCGACACGGACGAGATACGCGCTGCCGTGGCCGAGGCGCTCGCGGAGGAGCGGGAGCGGGAGCTGGCCGAGGCACGGGCGTTCTGGGCCGCCCAGGAGGCGCGTGACGGCTCCGACGCGCCCTCCTCCCTGCTGGGCCTCTCCGAGGGCGACGTGTACCTGCCGCGCCAGTCGGACTTCGCGGGCCTGGACCACCTGGAGCCGGTGACCGAGCCGGGCACGGAGGGCGAGGAGTACTCCGGTGACTCGCCCGAGCTGGCCGCGGCCCGCCGCCGTCACCCCTCCCACCCCGACTT
>NZ_VJZE01000082.1 GCF_009377205.1 Streptomyces phyllanthi | reverse complement strand
GGGCTGCGGCGGGCTGACCGGGTACGCCCGCGGGCGCGGGCGATGTCGGCTGCGCGTACGGGTTCCCGGGGTACGGCACACCCGGGCGCGGCGGTTGCAGTCCGAAACTCGTGGGCTCGTCGGCCCGGTGAGGGGCTCCCCCGTTGTCGCTCATGGGTCCATCTCTACCGCGCCGGGCGCTCCGGCTTCCACCCTCGTCGCTTTCCGGTCACAGAGCCGTGACGCGGGTCGCGGCTTATCTCCCTTTTCTGGGTGAACGGGTCCACACGAAGGTGTCCACCGCCACGTCGAAGTACTCCTTCGCCTCGCTGACCTTCCCGACCGGCGCCGACACCGACACGTCGTACAACTGCCCGCCCTGTTCCCAGCACAGGTCGTAGGTGTGGCGCGGCCCCTCCCTCGCGGTGAACCCGTCCCGGGTGAACTCCCAGAGGGCGGCGGGCCGTCCGTCGTGCCTGGTCGAGGTGACGCGGCCGTCGCGATAACCGGGCTGCGCGGACGGCCCCCCGGCGTGGGCGCGCCGCATCACCGCGAGCGGGCCGCCCTTCTCGGGAGCGGCGATCCTGATGCCGAGGCGGAACGTCTCTCCGGGCGACAGGTAGAAGACCCGCTCGCCCTGCGGTCTGCGTGTGAAGCCCTCCGGTACGGCCAGCGCGAACCCCCGTGGGTCGTTCGCGAGCCGGTAGCCCGAGGGCACGGTCGGCGCGGTGGCCGCACCGGAGCGGGACGCTCCGGGCGTGGCCGCCGCCGAGGGCCCGGACGTGTTCGAGTGCGCCGTGCCCGTGGGCGAGGGCGAGGACGTGCCCGCCGACGGGCTTCCGGGCGTGCGGGGCGCCGAACTCGACGGCGTACCGCCTCCGTCGTCTCCGCCGCCGTCCCGCATGAGCAGCGCGGCCGCCGACACCCCGGCCCCGGCCATCGCGGCCACCAGCGCGGCCGCGACCAGCGCGCCCCGCGTCGGCTGCCGTACGGGCTGCCCGGACTCCCGGGCGGGCAGCCCGTGGATCAGTCCGCGCAGCAGGCCGAAGGGCGCGGGGTTCGGCAGTGTCTCCGGCGTGTCCTGGGGCTGGGCCCCCGGTGGGTCCCCGGGCTCCCGGGCCCGGGACGCGGAGGACCCCGGCCCGTCCCCTCGCGCCGGTGTGTGTCCCGCGGACACCTGCGGCGTACGCCCCGTCTCCCGGTACGCCCGCAGCAGCCGCTCCGCCTCCGCCGCGTCCAGCCTCCGCTCAGGGTCCCGCTCGAGCAGTCCTCGTACGACGGGCAGGATCGGCCCGGCCTGCACGGGCGGACGTATCTCGTCGACGACGACCGCGTGCAGGATGCCGCCCAGCGAGTCGCGCCGGAACGGCGATTCACCGCTCACCACGGCGCACAGCAACGCGCCCAGCGACCACAGATCCGACTTCGGACCGGTCCTGAGCCCGGCCATCCGCTCGGGTGCGGTGTACTCGGGGGAGCCCACGAACGACCCGCTCTCGGTGAGCGTGGTCGCGCCCGCGACCCGGGCGACGCCGAAGTCGGTGAGGACGACGCGGTCGGTGCCCGCCTCCATGAGGACGTTCGCGGGCTTGAGGTCGCGGTGCAGGACCCCGGCGTCGTGCGCCCTTCGCAGCGCGCCCAGCAGGGCGATGCCGATCCGGGCGGCCTCACGCGCGTCCACCGGGCCGCCCGCGTTGACGCGCTCCGCGAGCGAGCCTCCGTCGACCAGCTCCATGACGATGTACGGGCGTTCGTCATGCTCGACGACGTCGTGGACGACGATGATGTGCGGATGGCTCAGCTGCGCCACCGCGCGGGCCTCGCGCAGGGTGCGGTCGCGCTGCCGCCGGGATTCCTCCGCGGAGAGCGAGGGGTCGAGGACGAGTTCCTTGACCGCCACCTGCCTGCCGAGGAGCTGGTCGGTCGCCCGCCAGACGATCCCCATGCCGCCCCGGCCGAGCGTGGACTCCAGGCGGTAACGGCCCGCTATGACTCGTAAGTTCTCCCCCTCGGTCCCCATGCGCCCCATCATGCCGCACCCGGACGGAGACGCTCCGGCCCGCGCGACGGGGTGGCCGACAAGCGACGTACACGCGGCGTACGGGCGCCTTACCGGCGGCTTCGTACGGGTGTATGGACCCTGACCGGCAGCTTCGTACCGCCGACTTCGTACCGCCGACTTCGTACCGCCGACTTCGTACCGCCGACTTCGTACCGCCGACTTCGTACGAGCGCCTCGCCGCGCGGGCCGGGGCCCGGCCCGTGACCGGACAGGCCCTAGCGCTCGGGCGGCTGCCAGCCGCGCAGTACCGCGTCGAACTGCTTGCGCGTGGCGTCCCAGCCCTTCTCGGGCCCGGCCATGTAGATCACGTACTCGACACCGTCACGGGCGATGTACGTCTCCTCGATGGCGCGGTACGGCCCCGGGAAGTCCGTGTCCTTCGGCAGTGCCGTCCATGTGTAGTCCCACAGGGAGCCCCTGAGGTCACGGTAGACGTTGGCCTCCAGGGACACCCGGGTGTAGTCGACCAGCCGCTTTTCGATCTGTACCTCCAGATCGAGCTGGTGCCGGTACGGGTCGGCGAAGTCCGGTGAGCTGTCCACCGCGATGCGGACCAGGTGCTTGCCGCTGTCGGGGCTGTAGTCGATCTGCTTGAGGTCGCCCTCGTCGGTGTGCACGCTCCGCTCCCAGCCTTCGGGCAGATAGAGGCTGAAGCCCAGCGGGTCGGTGACGGAGACCCAGTCGTCGGGAATGCCGCCCCGCGGAGCCGGGGTGCCCGTGTTCGTCGGCGTGGGGCTGGACGAGGGCGAGGGCGCCGATGACGCGCTGTTCGCCTGCCACACGTCCCACTGCCGCAGCGCCACCGCCGTGCCCCCGCCGACGATCGTGGCCAGGGCCAGCACGAGGGCCAGGGTGCGCAGTCGGCGCTTCGACCGCCGCGTTGCGGGGGCGCCGGCCGGGGTGTAGGTCGAGGAACCGGTGCTCGTCGGCCCGGTCACCGGAGGGTACGGCGTGGCGGTGTGCTCCGGTCCGAGGCCGGTCGTACCGCTGTGGACCTCCTGGTGGGCGCCCATACGCTGTGTCGGCACGAACGCCTGCGCCACGTGCGGCTGTCGCCCCTCCGCGGCCTCGGCGAACATCCGCTCCGCCTCCGCCGCGCCGGGCCGCTCGGCGGGATCCTTGCGCAGCAGGGCCGTGATCACCGGCCCCAGGGGACCGGCGTGGACGGGCTGGACGGGCTCCTCCTCGACGACGGCCTGCATGGTGGTCAGCGGAGTCGTGCGCCGGAACGGCGACCTCCCCTCCACCGCCGTGTACAGCGTGGCCCCGAGCGCCCACAGGTCGGAGGCGGGCCCGGGGTCCTGGCCGCGGACCCGCTCGGGTGCGATGTAGTCGACCGAACCGACGATCTCCCCGGTCCTCGTGATGGTCGTGTCACCGTCGACCTGCGCGATCCCGAAGTCGGTCAGCAGCACCCGCCCGTCCTCGGCGAGCAGTACGTTCCCCGGCTTCACATCGCGGTGCAGCACCCCGGCCTGGTGGGCGGCACTGAGCGCGCGCAGCACCCACAGCCCGATCCGCGCCGCCTCCGCCGGCTCGACGCGTCCCCGCTCCTTGACCGCGTCGGCGAGCGAGCCGCCCTCGACCAGCTCCATCACGATCCAGGGGCGGCTGTCGTGGTCCAGCACGTCGTGCACGGTGACGACGGCCGAGTGGTTGATCCGCGCGGCCGCCCGCGCCTCGGCGTCGGTCCGGGCGAAGAGCCGGGCCCGGTCACTGTCCGTGACATACAGCGCGGCTGTCAGCTCCTTGATCGCGACCGCCCGGTGCAACACCTCGTCACGCGCACGCCACACACGGCCCATGCCGCCGCTGCCGATCGTGTCGACAAGCCGGTAGCGGCCCGCAAGAAGAAGGCCCTGCATCTGGTTCACGTTGCCCCGCAATGGTCTTGACAACATCAGAGTAGAGAGGGGCTTGCGCGCAGGGAACGGCAGGGGCGCCACAGAGACCTCACTGTGACGGTTCTCGCTTTCGGTTACGCACGGGAACCACTCGGGGCAGAGACATTCAGGGCCGGCCGCCGGCCCCGGCTCAGTCCGTCACCTGGTACGGCTCAGTCCGTCAACGGGTACGGCTCCGTCCGTCAACGGGTACGGCTCAGTCCGTCACCTGGTACGTCGCCGACGCCTGCTCGTACAGCCGCGTCACCTCGTCGCGTTCGGCCTCCGGACCGCGGACCTGCACCACGTGGTACCGCCCGCCGACCAGAATCGCGAGGTTCCGTACGTAGATCTCGCGCCCCTGGGAGTCCTGCCAGGTGAACTGCCCCTCGGCCATGCGCCGTCCGCCGACCTCGATGAGCCGCATCCCGCTGGAGGTGGCCCAGGTCGAGTCGCGGAACGGCTGCAGCTCCCGCTCGTCCTCCCGCTGGTACTCCAGCGGATCGCTGCCGAAGGTCTCCGCACTGTCGCGGCCCGGTACGACGATGAGCTCGAAGCTCCCGTGCGCGTACACCACCTGGCCGCGCCCGTTCTTGGCGGTGCGGTCCCAGCCGTTGGCGACGGCGACCCGGAAGCCCTCGGAGTCCTTGCGCAGGGTGAATCCCTGGGCGACCTCCGGATCGTTGCTCTGCGCCCGGGTCGAACTGGACGATTGGGACGGACTCTTGTCGTCATCGCCATCACCGTCGTCGGCGGGCGAGGTCTGGTCCGGCCGCGGCTCACTGCTGGCCTCCGGCTCGGAGCCGGTGCCCCCGGCGGCACCGGTCCGCTCGCTGCCGGTACCGCTGCCCGTACTGGTGTCGGTCGTATCGGCCTTCGGCATGAACACCATGGCGTACGCGATCGCCGCGGCCAGCGCGAGCAGAATCACCAGGAGCAGGTTCCGGCCGAGCCGGCGCGGCTTGGACGGGCGTTCCTGCTTGGCGCGCCGGTGCCGGGCGGGCAGCCCGGCGCGGCGCCTGCGGACCATCTCGCCCCGGCGCCGCACGATCGGCAGCCGGCTCGGGTCCACGGGTGGTGCCGCTATCACATGCGCACCGGCTTCGGGCTCCGGCGCCGAGCGCACCAGCGAGCGCAGCCAGCCACGCAGTTCCTCGAAGTCCAGCCGCTCGGTGGGGTCCTGGCGCAGCAGCGACTCCACGACCGGCCGCAGCGGTCCGCACTCCTCCGCGAACGCGGGCGGCTCCGAGCACACCATCTGCACCAGCTCGGCGGTGTTCTCCTCCGGGTAGGGCGCGTGGCCCTGCACGGCCCGGAACAGCAGCGCGCCGAGCGCCCACAGGTCGGTCGCCGGACCGATGGGCGGCGCCAGCTGCCAGTTCTCGTGCACCGATCCGGCCTGCTCGGGCGCCCATCGCTCGGTGACGGGTCCGACGACCGCCATCCGCGCCTGCCGCGCCCGCTCGGCGGCCAGTGCGGTGGTGGGCCCCCGCCGGAAGGCACCGGTGGGGCCCGGGGGGTCCCAGTGCCCGGTGGGGCCCGCAGGGCCTGCGGGGACTGCGGAACCTGCGGGGACTGCGACGGGTACGGGCGCGCTGTGGCCGTAGGGGCTGGGCCCGGGCGCGTTGCTGCTGCCGTAGGGACTGGGCGCGGGCGCGTTGCTGCTGCCGTAGGGACTGGGCGCGGGTGAGCCCTTGCCGTACGGAGAGCTCGCGGGCGTGCCGTCGCCGGAGCCACCGTCGCCGTATGCGCCATCGCCGGGAGCGCCCCGGCCGGTGTCGTCGGCCGCGGGTGCCCCCGTACGGGGCAGTGCTCCGTGCCAGGGGTTCGGCCGTGCCACGCCGTAGGGGTCGACGATCTGCCCGGGTGGCATGTGCGGCGCCGTCTCCTGACCGGAGGCCGACGTCACCTCGTCGCCGGCGGCCGGCGCTCCGGGCCGCGGTAGCTGCGCGGGCAGCCCCGTGTTCTGGCCGCCCCGCTGTTCCTCTGTCACCCGTGCCGCGGCCCTCGCACCGGCCCGGTAGGCCGCGATCGCACCGGCCCTGGCCGCCCGGACGTCATCGCCGGACTCCAGCGCGCGCTGCCCGCCCGACGGGTCCGTGACCGGCCGCGCACCCCCGGTCGCCCGCGCCTCGATGGCGGCGCGCCGTGCGGCCTCGGGATCCGCGGCCCCTGCGCCGGGCGCTCCACCCTGGGCCCCCCGGAGCTCGACGGCACGCGAACCACCGGGCTCCACGCGGCCACCGGGCTCCACGCGGCCACCGGGCCCAACCGGCCCAGCCGATCCCGCAGGCCCTGCAGGACCGGCAGAACCGGCAGGCCCACCGGCCACCGCCGGGCGGCCGGCGCCGTAAGCGCCCCCGCGACCGTCTCCACGGCCGTACGCGCCCGCACGCCCGTCGTCCACGGACATACCCGTCCGACCGGGAACCCGCGCCCTCTCAGGCGCACTCGGCCCCTCAGGCCCACCCGGCCCGCCGGGCGCTCCCTCGCCCTCGAACTCACGCACCGGCACCGGGTCGTACCCGCACAGCGCCTCCTCAGCGGCGCCGGACGCCAGCCCCGTGAGCATCACGCGTCCGTCGTCGCAGACCAGCACGGTGCGGACGGTGATGTTCCGGTGCACCCAGCCGTGGGCGTGCAGCGCGCGGAGCGCGGTGAGCACGTCGGCGGCGACCTCGGCCGCCCGGTACGGCGTCAGCGGCTTGTCGGCCAGCAGCGCCGCCAGCGGCCGTGCGGACACCAGCTCACTCACTATCCACAGCGACCCGCCCTCGGCGAACACGTCGAAGACCTGGTCGAGCCGCGGGTGGTCGGGGATCTGCGCGGCGGCCTGGGCGGCCTCGATCGCCCTGCGCACGGCCGGGTCCGTGGGCCGGCGGGTGGTCCGCCCGGCGGCCCGGCGCGGCCCGCCGTCGCGGGCGACATACCCCTCGGGCAACCCGTCCGCGTCGAGCACCTCCGCCTCGACGACCTCGGGCAACGGCACCTGCCGTATGAGGACTTCCTGCCCGCTGTACGTGTCGAAGGCCCGGGTCTCGGCGAGCTCGTACTCGTCCGACGGCGGCAGCGGCAGGCGGTAGCGGTCGGCGAGCACCCGCCCCGCATAGTCGTCCACGATGCCTCCCCCGGCCGGCCTTCGGTCGGTCAAATCCGTTCGTCCCGCGTGCGGTTCCGTGCTGGATGCGTACGGTCCGCAACCACTCACGATACGTGCCGGAGGCAACCCGCATTGAGGGGATTCGAGATCTCGCCCCCCTCAAGGAGCCTCAGCAGCCCCTCAGGACTTCGGCTTGAACGTCTTCGTGAAGGTCCGCCACGTGTCCTTGCGCAGCTCGCTGCCCCACTTGGAGGCCTTGGCCGTGTACATCAGCGCGTGCCCCTGGTGTGAGTTGACGATGAAGCCCCGGTCGATCGTCCGGTACTTCGTGCCGCCCTCCACATAGGTGAACTCCCAGTCGGCCGTCTTCCAGTCGCGGAAGTCCACCTCCTCTATGCGGATCCGCTGGTACTGCGAGCGCGTCATGTAGCGCTCCTGGCTCTTCCAGTCCGCCACCGGGTCGTTCGGGGGCGTGGACGTCCAGGCGACCAGCAGCTTCTGCCCGTCGGGACCGGTGAACCGGGCGCCCGCGGCATCCGTCGACTGGTACTTCCACCCCTTCGGCAGCCCTATGGAGAAGCCCTGCGTGCTCTTGTACGTCTTCTCCGCGATGTCGTCCGAACCCGAGCCGCCACCGCTCCCGCTGTTCCCGCCGCTCCCGGAACCACTCGACGTGCCCGCACCGCTCTCCGCGCTCGCCGAACCGCTCGCCGATGCACCCGAGCTCGAGGCGGGCTCCGTCTTGTCGGCCTCCGTACGGGTGCCGGAGTCCTCGTCCGTGCTGCTGCTCGCGGACACCCCGCTGGACGCGGCCGACCTGGTGTCACGGCTGGATGAGTCCGACCCGCTGTCGTCACCGAAGGTCAGCGCGAGCACGGTCCCGAGCACGACCACCGCCACGGCGACCGCGATGATGATCAGTGTCCGCCGCGGCACCACATCGGTGATCGGTGCTCTGGGGACGGGCCGCGGCGGCAGGTCCGGCGGCGGAACCTCCGGCCAGCCCGAAGTCCGGCCACCGGCAGTCGAGCCGGCCACCTGCGTGGCGGCATCATGGGCCCCGGCGGCCTGACCACGGGACGCCTGGCCCCCGGACCCACCGGCCTGCCCGGTCGCAGCCGCCCCGGACGCGACAGACCCGGACCCGACAGACCCGGACGCAGCAGACCCGGACCGGCTACCGGCCTTGCCGGCCACAGCAGTCCCGGCCCCGGCACCGGCTCCGGCGCCCGATCCGGCCCTCGCTTCCGAACCCGATCCGGCCCCGGTGTCAGACCCGGCATCGGAACGGCCCCCGGAACCCCGCTCGGAACCAGGCCCGGCCCCGCGCTCGGAACCAGTCTTGGCACCGGTCCCGGACCCTCGCTCGGGCCCAGCCCCGGAACCCCGCTCGGAAGCGGCCTCGGCTCCGGCCGTCGCCGCCCCTGAGGCTTCCTCCGCATCGGCCCTGCCCCGGGTTCCGGCCGCCGCCGTGCCCGCCGCGGCTCCCGTCGCGGCCTTCCGCATGGAACGCAGCGCACCGCGCCACCGCTCCGCCACCTCACCCGGCTTGGTCCCGGAACCGGAGCCGCCCGAACCTGCCTTCCCCGACCGCTCCTCCGGCGCCGGCGGCAACGCCACGACCCGCGTGGCGTCCATGGGCTCCGGCTCGGCCGGCTTGGGTTCGGGTGCGTGGATGACCTTGTTGAGCAGCGCCCGCGCCCCCGCCTCGTCCAGCCGCTGCTGGGGGTCCTTGGCGAGCAGCCCGTAAATCACGTCCTTCAGCGGCCCCGCGCTCTTCGGCTCGGGGACCGGCTCGGTCATCACGGCCGTCAGTGTCGCTATGGCCGAGCCCTTGTCGTACGGCGGCACGCCCTCGACCGCCGCGTACAGCAGGCCGCCGAGCGACCAGAGGTCCGCCGCGGGGCCGGGCTTGTGACCGCGTGCCCGCTCCGGCGAGATGTACGAGGGGGCGCCGACGAGCATGCCGGTCGAGGTGATGGACGGGTCGCCCTCGACCTGGGCGATGCCGAAGTCGGTGAGGACGACCCGGCCGTCCTCCTTGGAGATCAGCACGTTGGACGGCTTCACGTCGCGGTGCAGGATGCCCTCGCGATGGGCGGCGCGCAGTACGTCGAGGATCGCGAGGCCCACCTCGGCGGCGCGCTTCGGTTCGAGGAGCCCGTCCTCGCGGATGACCTCGGCGAGGGACTTGCCCTCGATGAGCTCCATCACGATCCATGGCCGGTCGTCCTCGTCGACCACGTCGAAGACCGTCACCGCACCGTTGTTGCGGATCCGGGCGATCGCCTTGGCCTCACGCAGCGTGCGCGTGATCAGCCGCCGCTTCTCGTCCTCGTCGATGCTCGACGGGAACCGCAGCTCCTTCACGGCGACCGTCCGGCCCAGTGTCTCGTCCTTGGCCCGCCACACCGTGCCCATGCCGCCGCGGCCGAGGACCCCTCCCAGCCGGTACCGCCCGGCGAGGAGACGTCCGCTCTCGTCCCGACGGGATGCCCCGCCCCGCTCCGCCTCCGACATGCGTCCCCTCATGCAACCCGCCCTGACAGAGCCTCCATTGTCCCTCACCCGACAACCGCCCCACGCCCAGGGTGTCCCTTGCGGCGGCACCACCGCCGCCCGGGGCGACCCGGACCAGGCACCTCACCTCCCCTCGGTCACCACCAACCCCTCACCCTCACTCCCCCAAGCCCACTTCACGCAGCTCAGGGCCGTCCCGCATGATGGCCCGCGAAAGAGAGGACCGTGATGGCACCGTCGCGCAGGACACTCCTGGCCGTACCCGTGTCCCTGGCCCTCCTCTGTCTGACGTCCGTCGGCTCACAGGCCCACGTCGCCCCGCCCTCGGACGCACTCCTTCCGCTCCTCGTCACCAAGGGCGGAGCTCCCGCCGCAGCCCTTCTCGCACAGGAGGAGGGCCGCACCCGGTTCACCCACGCCGAGTCCACGAGCACGCCGCACACCACACCCACCGGCGAGGACCGCCCTGGCGCCGGACCCCTCACCCTCACTCTCAGCGGAACCCGCACCCGCAGCGACGCCACCACCGCCCCGGCCATCCGCCGGGCCGACCACTTCAGGGCGGGCAGCATCACCAAGACGTTCATCGCCACGGTCGTGCTGCAACTGGCCGCCGAGCACCGGCTGTCCCTGTCGGACACCGTCGACGAGCACCTGCCGGGCCTGGTGCACGGCGCGGGCAACGACGGCCGTACCGTCACCCTGCGCGCCCTGCTCACCCACACCAGTGGCCTCGCCGACTACACCGCCGACACCGGGGGCACCGTCCCCGTGACCCCACGTCAGGCCGTACGCACCGCCCTCACCCACCCTCCGGCGGCCCTCGGCCGCTTCTCGTACTCGAACACCAACTACGTCCTGCTCGGCATGGTCATCCAGCAGGTCACCGGCCACTCGTACGCCACCGAGGCCGAGCGCCGCATCCTCGCTCCCCTCCGACTCACAGGCACCTCGTTCCCCGGTGCCCGCTCCTCGCTGCCCGACCCGCACGGTCGTGCGTACGCCGCCGACGGCACCGACGTCACCGATCTCGACCCGCGCGTGGCCGGAGCGGCGGGCGAGCTGGTCACCACGCTCACCGACCTGAACCGCTTCTACGCGGCCCTGTTGCACGGCGACCTGCTTCCGCCCCGCCAACTGCGCGAGATGCTCGACACCCATGCCGCACATGGCGAGTACGGCCTGGGGCTCTACCCCGTGGAACTCCCGTGCGGCACCACGGTGTGGGGACACAACGGCCATATCTCCGGCAGCTACGTGCGCACCGCAGCCACCGTCGACGGCCGTCACGTCCTCACGTTCCGCGTGAACACGGACGCGGTCGCAGATCCCGGACTCGAAGCCGCCCTGCTCTCCGCCGAGTTCTGCCCCCGCATCTCGTAGAACGGCCGGGTTCCGAGCAGAGATCCCAGCCCACGACACCCGTTCGAGTGATATCGACGGTTCCCGACGGCGCCTCGACCCGCAGCTCGACAGGCCTCGACCCACCCGCGAACAGGCCTCGACCCACCCGCGGACAAGCCTCGACCCGCCCGCGGACAGGCCTCAATGCACCCGGACAGGCCTCGGTGCACCCGCGCGGTCCCGCTACAACGGCACTATGTCCGGCGCCCCCAGCCGAGCCGCGTCGGCGGTCAGGTCGTCGGGCTGGCGCTGCGACTCCCGCTCGGCCTCCACCCGCTTCCGGTAGTGCTCGACCTCGCGCTCGATCTGGTCCTCGTCCCAGCCGAGCACGGGAGCCATCAACTCCGCGGCCTCGCGTGCGCTCCTCGTCCCCCGGTCGAACGTCTCGATCGAGATCCGCGTCCGCCGCGTGAGCACGTCGTCCAGATGCCGCGCCCCCTCGTGCGAGGCCGCGTAGACGACCTCGGCCCGCAGATAGTCCTCGGCCGCGGGCAGGGGCGCCCCCAGTGAGGGATCGGCCACGATCAGGTCGAGCACCTCCTCGGCCATCGCCCCGTACCGGTTCAGCAGATGCTCCACGCGCGCCACGTGGAGCCCGGCCCGCGCCGCTATCCGCGCCCGCGCGTTCCACAGCGCCCGGTATCCCTCGGCCCCGAGCAGCGGCACGTCCTCGGTGACGCACTCGGCGACCCGCTGGTCGAGCCCGTGCACGGCCGCGTCCACGGCGTCCTTGGCCATGACCCGGTACGTCGTGTACTTGCCGCCCGCCACCACCACGAGCCCCGGCACCGGATGGGCCACGGTGTGCTCGCGCGACAGCTTGCTGGTGGCGTCCGACTCGCCGGCGAGCAGCGGCCGCAGTCCCGCGTACACACCCTGTACGTCGTCGCGGGTGAGCGGCACCGCCAGCACCGAGTTCACATGCTCCAGCAGGTAGTCGATGTCCGCGCTGGAGGCCGCCGGATGGGCCTTGTCCAGGTCCCAGTCGGTGTCCGTGGTGCCGACGATCCAGTGCCGCCCCCAGGGAATGACGAACAGCACGGACTTCTCGGTCCGCAGGATCAGACCGGTCGTCGAGTGGATCCGGTCCTTGGGCACGACCAGATGGATGCCCTTGGAGGCCCGTACGTGGAACTGGCCCCGCTCGCCCACCATCGCCTGTGTGTCGTCGGTCCACACGCCGGTGGCGTTGACGACCTGCTTGGCGCGGATCTCGTACTCCCCGCCCCCTTCGACGTCCTGCACCCTGGCCCCGACGACGCGCTCGCCCTCGCGCAGGAACCCGGTCACACGCGCGCGGTTGGCGGTCTTCGCGCCGTACGACGCCGCCGTGCGCACCAGGGTGGCCACATAACGGGCGTCGTCCATCTGGGCGTCGTAGTACTGCAGGGCGCCGACCAGGGAGTCCTTCTTCAGACAGGGGGCGACGCGCAGGGCGTGGCGGCGTGTCAGGTGGCGGTGCACGGGAAGGCCCCGACCGTGTCCGCGCGCCATCGACATGCCGTCGTACAGCGCGACGCCCGAGCCCGCGTACAGCCGCTCCCAGCCCTTGCGCTGCAGCGGGTAGAGGAACGGGACAGGCTTCACCAGGTGGGGTGCCAGCCGCTCCAGCAGCAGACCGCGTTCCTTCAACGCCTCGCGTACGAGCGCGAAGTCGAGCATCTCCAGATAGCGCAGGCCGCCGTGTATCAGCTTGCTGGACCTGCTGGAGGTGCCCGACGCCCAGTCGCGCGCCTCGACCAGTCCCGTGGACAGACCTCGCGTCACCGCGTCGAGCGCCGTGCCCGCACCGACCACGCCCGCGCCCACGACCAGCACGTCCAGCTCGCGCTCGGCCATTGCCGCCAGTGACTCGGCGCGCTGTGCCGGCCCGAGTGTCGCTGTCCTCACCGCTGCCTCCCGCTGTTGTGTCGCGCTGGTCTCACCCGTCGGGCAAGACCTTGCTCACATCCCCCATGCCCAGAATTCTGACGGCCTTGCCCAACTCCGGCCACCACCCGCCGTCCGCCTGTGGACAACTCTCGGGGACGCGCGGAGAAAGAGAGCCAGTCAATCCCGCAAATCGGTCATATTTACTCCTAGTCTGACATTGCGCTCGCCCATCCTGTCCACAGGGCTTGCGCGACTGTCCCGCTTCGGTTACTGGGAAGGACGGCTCATTTCCATGCCCGCAGATCTCGCCGTCATCGGACTCGGTCATCTCGGCCTTCCGCTGGCCCGGGCCGCCGTCGCCGCCGGCATCCCCACACTCGGGTATCGGGCCGGCCCCGAGAGCGGCTCCCTCGCCCCGGCCGAACTCCGCCGTATGCTCGCCCAGGGCTTCCGGCCCGCCCCCGGCTCCGCCGAACTGGGCCGCGTCCGTACGGCGGTCATCTGCGCCCCGACCTCGTGCGGCGCCGACGGCACGCTCGACCTCACCCACGTGGCCGAAGCCGCCCGCGTCCTCGCCGCACGCCTGCGCCCGCACACCACGGTGATCCTGGAGTCCCCCGTGTACCCCGGCACCACGGAGGAATTCCTGCGCCCGCTCCTCGAAGAGGGCTCAGGACTGCGCGCGGGCAGCGACTTCCACCTCGCGTACTCACCGGGCAGGGCCGACCCGGGCAACCGCGACTTCGGCCCCGCCAACACCCCCAAGGTGATCGGCGGCCTCACTCCCGCATGCACCGAGTCGGCCGCCGCCTTCTACGGGCGCCTCACCGACAAGGTGGTACGCGCGCGTGGGCCGCGCGAGGCGGAGACCGTGCAGCTCCTGGAGACGAACTACCGGCACGTCAACATCGCCCTCGTCAACGAGATGGCCGTCCTGTGCCACGACTTGGGCGTCGACCTGTGGGACGTCATCCGCTGCGCCGAGACCAAGCCGTTCGGCTTCCAGGCCTTCCGCCCGGGCCCCGGCGTCGGCGGCCACGGCGTCCCCCAGGACCTGGCGAGCCGCGCGCCCCGGTCCCTGCGAATGGTCGAACTGGCCCAGCGGGTCAACGACCGCATGCCCCAGTACGTCGTCCAGCGCGCCGCCACACTCCTCAACGAGCACGGCAAGTCGGCCCGCGGTGCGCACGTACTGCTCCTGGGGGTCACCTACAAGCCCGATGTGGCCGACCAACAGGGCACCCCCGCGCGCGAGATCGCCCATCGCCTGATGGAGCTCGGCGCCTCACTCGGCTACCACGACCCGTATGTCCCCGCCTGGAGCGTCCTGGACCGCCCCGTCCCGCGCGCCGACTCGCTCTACGAGGCCGCCGCGGACGCCGATCTGACGATCCTGCTCCAGCAGCACCGCACGTACGACCTCCAGGGCCTGTCCGCCAAGGCACAACTCCTGCTGGACACACGCGGAGCGACACCCACCGGTTCGGCTCACCGGCTCTGAGGCCGCGTCCGGCTCCGGGGAGCCGGAAAAACCGACACCCCGTTGTCGGTGGCGGCTGCTAGTGTGCGGGGCCGTTGTCGTACACGAGTGCGGCCACGTCCGCCGCACCCGGATGCGGTCGGCATTCACACATCATCGGGGGATCCAGCATGAGCCAGTCCACGCCGCCGTCCCAGCCCGCCGAGGGCAACCCGTACGCCGGGCAGCCCACCGACGGCAACCCTTACGCGGCACAGCAGCCCACGGGCGGCAACCCGTTCGCACAGCAGCCCGCCGGGGGCAACCCGTTCGCGGGCCAGCAGCCCGGCTTCGTGCCCCCGGCCCCGCCCGCGCCGCGCCGTGGCAACGTCACCGTCGGCATCGTGGCCGCGGTCGTCGCGGCCCTGGTCACCGCCGTCATCTACGGCGTCATCATCGGCAAGACCGAGCACGAGATCGGTTACGCCGCGATCGGCGTCGGCTTCGTCGTCGGCTTCGCCGCGGGCAAGCTCGGCGGCAGCAACCCCGTCCTGCCCGTCGTGAGCGCCGTGATATCCCTGGGCGCGATCTACGCGGGCCAGCTCACGGGGTACGCGGTGTGGGCCGCCGACGAGACCGGCACCTCCGTCACGACGATCTTCACCGAGCAGTTCAGCGTGCTGACCGACGTCTGGAAGGAAGGGGCCGACGCCATGACCTTCCTCTTCCTGGCCATCGGCGCCTTCGCTGCCTTCTCGGGCGCCAAGAAGGCCGCCGACTGACGACCCCGCGGACGACACCGTCGTACGGCGAAGGGGCCCGGCCCACCACGAACGGTGGGCCGGGCCCCTTCGTCCCGCGGGCGGGGCGGTCAGCGCCTGTGCACCGAGTCCGCCACCGTCACCTCGACCCGCTGGAACTCCTTGAGCTCGCTGTAGCCGGTCGTGGCCATGGCGCGGCGGAGGGCACCGAAGAAGTTCATCGAGCCGTCCGGGGTGTGCGAGGGGCCCGTCAGGACCTCCTCGATCGTGCCGACGGTGCCGAGGTCGACCTTCTTGCCGCGCGGCAGCTCCTCGTTGACGGCCTCCATGCCCCAGTGGTGGCCCTTGCCGGGCGCGTCCGTCGCGCGCGCGAGCGGGGAGCCCATCATCACGGCGTCGGCACCGCAGGCGATCGCCTTGGGGAGGTCACCGGACCAGCCGACGCCGCCGTCCGCGATGACGTGCACATACCTGCCGCCGGACTCGTCCATGTAGTCGCGCCGGGCGGCGGCGACATCGGCGACCGCGGTCGCCATGGGCACCTGGATGCCCAGCACGTTGCGCGTGGTGTGCGCGGCGCCGCCGCCGAAGCCGACGAGGACACCGGCCGCGCCCGTGCGCATCAGGTGCAGGGCCGCCGTGTACGTGGCGCAGCCGCCCACGATCACGGGGACGTCCAGCTCGTAGATGAACTGCTTCAGGTTCAGCGGCTCGTGCGAGCCCGAGACGTGCTCCGCCGACACCGTCGTACCGCGGATGACGAAGATGTCCACGCCGGCGTCGACGACCGCCTTGGAGAACTGGGCCGTGCGCTGCGGGGAGAGCGCGGCGGCGGTGACCACGCCCGAGTCGCGCACCTCCTTGATGCGCGCGCCGATCAGCTCCTCCTTGATCGGAGCCGCGTAGATCTCCTGGAGGCGGCGGGTCGCGGTCTCCGGGTCCAGTCCGGCGATCTCGTCGAGCAGCGGCTGCGGGTCCTCGTGCCGCGTCCAGAGGCCCTCGAGGTTCAGTACGCCGAGGCCGCCCAGCTCGCCGATGCGGATGGCCGTGGCCGGGGAGACGACCGAGTCCATGGGGGCGGCCAGGAAGGGCAGCTCGAAGCGGTAGGCGTCGATCTGCCAGGCGATCGAGACCTCCTTCGGGTCCCGGGTACGGCGGCTGGGGACGACGGCGATGTCGTCGAAGGCGTACGCCCGGCGGCCGCGCTTGCCCCGCCCGATCTCGATCTCAGTCACTGTGTGGCCTTTCCCTCTGCGTTTCAGCGCCTCCCAGTATCCCCGACGCCTACGACAAGGGCGGTCCCGGAGCCTTTCGGGACCGCCCTTGGACGTGCGGCACGCGTACGCGTGGAGGCCGGTCTCAGCCCCGGCTGGTGTAGTTCGGCGCCTCGACCGTCATCTGGATGTCGTGCGGGTGGCTCTCCTTGAGGCCCGCCGAGGTGATCCGCACGAAGCGGCCCTTGGACTCCATCTCGTCGATGGTGGCGGCGCCGACGTAACCCATGGTCTGGCGCAGACCGCCCACGAGCTGGTGCAGGACGTTGGCCAGCGGACCGCGGTAGGGCACCTGGCCCTCGATGCCCTCGGGCACCAGCTTGTCGTCCGAGGCCACCTCGGCCTGGAAGTAGCGGTCCTTCGAGTACGACCTGCCCTGACCGCGGGACTGCATGGCGCCGAGGGAGCCCATGCCGCGGTACGACTTGAACTGCTTGCCGTTGATGAAGAGCAGCTCACCGGGCGACTCCTCGCAGCCCGCGAGGAGGCTGCCGAGCATCACGGTGTCGGCACCGGCGGCCAGGGCCTTGCCGATGTCCCCGGAGTACTGCAGGCCACCGTCGCCGATCACGGGAACGCCGGCGGCACGGGCCGCGAGGCCCGCCTCGTAGATGGCCGTGACCTGCGGGACGCCGATGCCGGCCACCACACGGGTGGTACAGATCGAGCCGGGGCCGACGCCCACCTTGATGCCGTCCACACCGGCGTCGATCAGCGCCTGGGCGCCGTCACGCGTGGCGACGTTGCCGCCGATCACGTCCACGGCCACGCTCGACTTGATCTTCGACATCCAGCTGAGCGCGTTGCTGTTGTGGCCGTGCGAGGTGTCGACGACGAGGAAGTCCACGCCGGCCTCGGCCAGCGCCTGGGCCCGCTCCAGTGCCTCGGGGCTGGCGCCGACGGCGGCACCCACGAGCAGTCGGCCCTCGGCGTCCTTCGCGGCGTTCGGGTACTTCTCGGCCTTCACGAAGTCCTTGACCGTGATGAGGCCCTTGAGGACGCCCGCGTCGTCGACCAGGGGAAGCTTCTCGATCTTGTGACGGCGCAGCAGGTCCATGGCGTCGTGGCCGGAGATCCCGACCTTGCCGGTGACCAGGGGCATCGGCGTCATGACCTCGCGGACCTGGCGCGACCGGTCCGTCTCGAAGGCCATGTCGCGGTTGGTGACGATGCCGAGCAGCTTGCTGTTGCCGTCGGTGACCGGGACACCGCTGATGCGGAACTTGGCGCACAGGGCGTCGGCCTCGGCCAGCGTGGCGTCCGGGTTCACCGTGATCGGGTCGGTGACCATGCCGGACTCGGAGCGCTTCACCAGGTCGACCTGGTTGACCTGGTCCTCGATGGAGAGGTTGCGGTGCAGCACGCCGACGCCGCCCTGCCTGGCCATCGCGATCGCCATGCGGGACTCGGTCACCTTGTCCATCGCCGCCGAGAGCAGCGGGATGTTCACACGCACGTTGCGCGACACACGGGACGAGGTGTCGACCGCGTTGGGCAGCACCTCGGATGCGCCCGGAAGCAGCAGCACGTCGTCGTAGGTCAGCCCGAGTGTCGCGAATTTCTCGGGCACTCCGTCGACGTTGGCAGTCATGACACCTTCTCCAAATGGCCTTGATCGGTGCGGATGTCCATGCTAACGGGAAGCGGAGGTGTCTCATTCCATGACGGAGAGCACCCTTTGGCTTCGTAAGTTCGTACGGTCCAGGCGTCGCCCCCGTTCACAAGCGCACCGGAAGCGGTCGGGAAAGCCCCTCCAGGAGGCCGGGGGAAAGCCTCCGTGAGAGCCCGCCTACTGCTCCGCCAGCGCCCGCAGCCGGCTCAGCGCCCGGTGCTGTGCCACCCGGACGGCGCCCGGTGACATGCCCAGCATCTGCCCCGTCTCCTCGGCCGTGAGGCCCACCGCGATCCTCAGCAGGAGCAGCTCCCGCTGGTTCTCCGGAAGGTTGGCCAGGAGCTTCTTGGCCCACTCTGCGTCGCTGCTCAACAGCGCCCGCTCCTCCGGGCCCAGCGAGTCGTCCGGCCGTTCGGGCATCTCGTCCGAGGGAACGGCCGTCGAGCCCGGATGGCGCATCGCGGCCCGCTGCAGATCGGCGACCTTGTGGGCGGCGATGGCGAAGACGAACGCCTCGAAGGGCCGTCCCGTGTCCTTGTAGCGCGGCAGCGCGAGGAGGACGGCGACGCAGACCTCCTGCGCGAGGTCCTCGACGAAGTGACGGGCATCACCCGGCAGGCGGGAGAGCCGCGTACGGCAGTAGCGCAGGGCCAATGGATGGACATGAGCGAGCAGATCGTGCGTGGCCTGCTCGTCTCCGTCGACAGCGCGATGAACGAGCGCACCGATCACCGTCGTCTCGTCATCGCGCATCGGTCCATGGTGCCCTGAGGCTGTCCGCCCCGTGGCACCGTGCCCGATGTTGTGCACCGAAGCGTTATGAGCAGGTGCGCCGGAACTCATCTCCTGCGCCCTCCCCTTCCGCTCGTCCGACTCGTCCCCGAGGAACTCCACACCTCAAGGATGCGGCATCGGCGGCGAAACGAGCAGCGGGCACCCGGCGGGTCGGTTTGCCGCTGCCGTCCATCGCGCGGTACACACCCCCGCTCACCTCGCGGTAAGCGCTTCCGCTCGACTTTCGGACAGCAACCCCGCCCGCCTGGCGGCAGGCGGGGATTCTCGTACCCCCGCTACGGCCCACCTAGCGAACCAGGCCCCACCGGAAGCCGAGCGCCACGGCGTGCGCGCGGTCGGAGGCGCCGAGCTTCTTGAACAGCCGCCGGGCGTGCGTCTTGACCGTGTCCTCGGAGAGGAACAGCTCGCGGCCGATCTCCGCGTTCGACCGGCCGTGGCTCATGCCCTCGAGGACCTGGATCTCACGCGCCGTGAGCGTCGGGGCGGCCCCCATCTCGGCCGAGCGCAGTCTGCGCGGGGCGAGCCGCCAGGTGGGATCGGCGAGCGCCTGCGTCACCGTGGCGCGCAGTTCCGCGCGCGAGGCGTCCTTGTGCAGATAGCCGCGGGCCCCGGCGGCGACCGCGAGGGCCACACCGTCCAGGTCCTCGGCGACGGTGAGCATGATGATGCGCGCACCGGGGTCGGCGGACAGCAGCCGCCGTACGGTCTCGACGCCGCCCAGACCGGGCATGCGTACGTCCATCAGAATCAGGTCCGAGCGGTCGGCGCCCCAGCGGCGGAGGACTTCCTCGCCGTTGGCCGCCGTCGTCACGCGCTCGACGCCGGGCACGGTCGCGACCGCGCGGCGGAGCGCCTCTCGGGCAAGCGGGGAGTCGTCGCAGACGAGGACGGATGTCATGGCCGCCCTCCGCAGCTGATGCGCGTCACCTTGAGCCTCCAGGCTGGTACGAATCGTCACCTGTGCGGTCGACACTCGCGAGCGGACTCGAGACGCCTTGCCCGAGCGCTTGGTCCTTCAACCGCCTCCGCACTCTCAACGACGGTCACTCGAAAGAGTTACGGGACACTGAGCCACCTTCGGCACTCTACGTGAGGGCCCGGACACGGTGCAGACATGCGCAGCGGACCCTCAACGTTTCATCACAACCTATGCCCCATTCGGGCCGATTTCTTCCCGTTTAGTAGCGTCTTTGGCTAGATTCGTAATGAGTCATATTTTCATCTCCTTAGACCGCGGATGCATGGCCGTGGCCACCACCTCTCCGCCCAGAACGGCAACAAGGGGACAACGCAATGGCAGATTTCTCCCGCCTTCCCGGGCCCAACGCGGATCTGTGGGACTGGCAGCTCCTCGCGGCCTGCCGCGGGGTCGACAGCTCGCTCTTCTTCCATCCGGAGGGCGAGCGCGGTGCCGCACGGAGCGCTCGCGAGAACTCGGCCAAAGAGGTCTGCATGAGATGCCCCGTCCGCGCGGAGTGCGCGGCCCACGCCCTGGCGGTGCGCGAGCCTTACGGCGTGTGGGGAGGACTGACCGAGGACGAGCGCGAAGAGCTCATGGGGCGGGCGCGTCACCGGCTGGTGTCAGCGTCGACGACGGGGAACGAGACCACTCCGAGCACCTGAAGGAACGTTTCTGCAAGCCGCGGGGACTCCGCTCCGCAACGCACAACGGCCCCACACCGCACGCGTCGGCCACGCGCGCGTGCCCTTGTTCCTCTGTTCTCCGTCCCCCCAATGCCCTACCCGGTCCTCTCAGGACGCCCCTACCGCCCGGCCGCCCTCGCCAGCTGCTCCAGCGTCGCGGCCACCGTCGGCACCTGAGCCAGGTCCGGCAGGGTGAGCGCGACGATCTCACGGCGCACGGCGGGCTCCACCGCGATCATCCGCACCCCTTTGGCCCGTACGGACTCGATGGCCAGCTCCGGCAGAACCGCCACACCGAGACCCGCGCCGACCAGGCCGACGACCGCCGGGTAGTCGTCGGTCGCGAAGTCGATGCGCGGCGTGAAGCCCACTCCCTCGCAGACTTCGACCAGGTGTCCCCGGCACCGCGGGCAGCCCGCGATCCACGACTCTCCGGCAAGCGCGCCGATGGCGACGGCCTTCGTACGGGACAGCCGGTGCCCCTCGGGTACGAGCCCCACGAGCCGGTCGGTCAGCAGGGGCCGTACGACGAGGTCGTCCCACTCGTCGGCCCCCGCCGCCCCCTCGTACCGGAACGCGAGCGCGACATCGCAGTCGCCCGCGCGGAGCATCTCGACGGACTTCGGCGGTTCCGCCTCCTCCAGGGAGACCCTGGTCCCGGGGTGTGCTGCGCGCAGCGCCGCGAGCGCGGTGGGGACGAGAGCGGAACTGCCACTGGGGAAGGAGACGAGGCGCACTCGCCCGGCCCTGAGACCGGCGATGGCGGCGACCTCCTCCTCGGCGGCCGTGAGCCCGGCGAGAATCCCGGCCGCGTGCCGAACCAGCGCCTCCCCGGCCTGCGTCAGCCTCATCGCGCGACCGCTCCGGATGAGCAGCGGTGTGCCCACGGAAGCCTCCAGGGCCTTCATCTGCTGGCTGACGGCGGGCTGGGTGCAGCCGAGCTCGCGCCCCGCCGCCGAGAAGGAACCGGTGGTGGCGACGGCGCGCAGAACGCGGAGATGACGGGCCTCGATCACCCTCCGAGCATAAGTGACCCTTGGGTACAGAGCCGGATATCACGTCGACGCTTTGACCGGCTTCGCCTAGCGTGCCCGTCATGAAGATTCTGTCTTTGAACGTGGGCCGCCCCAGGACCGTGGACCACCCGGACCTGCCAGGGCATGTGACCGGTATCGACAAGCAGCCGGTGGAGGGGCCTCTGCGGATATCCGCACCCGGCCCCAAGGGAGTGGGCGGCAGCGGGGTCGCCGGGGACGCGGTCTGCAACAAGCAGCATCACGGCGGCGACGACCAGGCCGTGTACGCGGTCGCGCGCGAGGACCTCGACGGCTGGGAGCGGGAACTGGACCGCACCCTGCCCAACGGCGCCTTCGGCGAGAACCTCACCACCGAGGGCCTCGACGTGTCCGGCGCGCTGATCGGGGAGCGCTGGCGGATCGGCGCCGACGTGGTCCTGGAGGTCACCTGCGGCCGCATCCCCTGCCTGAACTTCCAGGTGCACCTCGGCGAACGGGGCTGGGTCAAACGCTTCACACGGAAGGGTGCGCCCGGGGCGTATCTGCGGGTCGTCGAGCCGGGTGAGATCCGGGCCGGCGACCCCGTCGAGATCGTCCACCGCCCGGACCACGAGGTGACGGTGGCCCTCCAGTTCCGGGCCGTCATGACGGAGCGCGCACTACTGCCCCGGCTGCTGGCGGCGCGGGACGCGCTGCATCCGGAGGCGCTGAAGGAGGCGGAGAAGTACGTGGCGAAGTACGGGGGCGGGGAGAGACAGACGGGAGGGTGAGCGGCCCGGGCGCGTGGGAGGGATCCTTCCGCCTCCTTCCCGCAGCCCGGTCCCCGCACGACTCCTAGGGGGAAACCCCGGTGGAAGGGCCGGGGAGGATCGGGGGCCGGTCAGGGCCGTTCCCCGATGTTCGCAGGCCGGCGAACCGGGACTCTCGAATCATGTCTCGGCTCAAGCGGGTCCTCATCGTTCTCGGCTCGGTCGTCACGGTCGTGGCGCTGGCGGTCGGCGGCCTGTTCACCTGGTGGTGGACAGGTGCCGACGTCAGCACGGTCGGCAAGGAGCCGTTCGGCAACGCGTTGTCGATACCGCCGCTGGCGAAGTCGTACGTCGACAAGGACGGCACGCGCGTCTTCGACCTGCGTATGCAGGCGGGCGAGACGGAGTTCGAGAAGGGCCGCGCGACGCCGACCTGGGGGTTCAACGGCTCCTATCTCGGCCCGACGCTGCGCGCGGAGCGCGGTGAGAAGGTCCGCGTCCGTATCGGCAACGGGCTCGACGAGGCCTCCACCGTCCACTGGCACGGCATGCACCTGCCCGCGCGGATGGACGGCGGACCGCACCAGATGATCGCCCCCGGCGCCACCTGGAGTCCGCGGTGGACGGTGGACCAGCCGGCCGCGACGCTCTGGTACCACCCACACCCGCACGGAGCGACCGAGCAGCACGTACGGCGCGGTCTGGCGGGCATGTTCCTGCTCGACGACGAGAAGTCGGAGCGGCTCGATCTGCCGGAGAGGTACGGCGTGGACGACCTGCCCGTCATCGTGCAGGACGTGCGCTTCGACGGCGCCCGGTTCGCCGAGGGGCACGGGACCATGCAGGACGTGGGCTTCCTGGGCGACCGCACCATGGTCAACGGCACCCTGAGTCCCTACCGGGAGGTCCGCGACGAGCTGATACGGCTGCGGTTGCTCAACGCCTCGACGGCACGCACGTACGACTTCGGGTTTCCGGACGGCCGGGCCTTCTCCCTGATAGCGACGGACGGCGGCCTGCTGGAGCGCCCCGCCGCCATGGACCGGGTCCAGCTCTCCCCCGGTGAGCGGGCCGAGATCGTCGTCCGTTTACGGGCGGGCGAGCGCGTGGTGCTGCGCAGCTTCCCGCAGGACAACTACGGGGACGCCTGGCAGCGGCGGTTCGCCGGCGGTGACGACTCCTTCGACGTACTGGAGCTGCGGGCCGCCGAGCGTCTGCGGCCGTCACCCGAACTGCCGTCCGTGCTGGCCGAGTCGGAGACACCCGACGGCAAGGACGCGGTACGCGGTCGCCACTTCGATCTGAAGAGGTCCGGGATCAACGGCCGGGCGATGGAGATGAGCCGTGTCGACGAGACGGTCACCCGGGGGACCACGGAGGTCTGGACGGTCCGCAACGGCAACGGCATGCCGCACAACTTCCATGTGCACGACGTGCAGTTCCGCGTCATGGAGGTGAACGGCGCCGCCCCACCGCCCGGGCTGCGCGGACCGAAGGACACCGTGTTCCTACCGAACGGCACCACCATGAAGCTGGCCCTGCGCTTCGACGGACCGGCGGATCCCGACACGCCGTACATGTACCACTGCCACCTCCTGTTCCACGAAGACCAGGCGATGATGGGCCAGTTCGTGGTGGTGGAGAAGGGGCAGCGGCCGGGCGCACCGTCGGATCACGCGAGGCGGGAGCACCACTGAGCGGGCCAAGGCCGGGGCGGGGCTCGGCGGTCGGCGGCCGTGATCGGTGCGGAGCGGGGAAAGGACAGGTGAAGGCCGGTACAGGGGGCGGGTTCGCACAGTCCGGGTCACTAATCTTGCGTCATGACAACGGCTCTGATTACGGGATCGACCGCGGGTATCGGTGCCGCCTTCGCTCGGCGGCTGGCGGCTGACGGCCACAACCTCGTCCTGGTGGCGCGTGACACGAAGCGGCTGCGCGAGCAGGCGACCGAGTTGCACGATCGGCACGGCATCGAGGCGGAGGTGCTGACGGCGGATCTGGCGACGGACGACGGCATCGAGGCGGTGGAGAAGCGCCTGGCCGATCGCAAGGACCCGGTCGACCTGCTGGTCAACAACGCGGGCTTCGGGAACAAGGGCCGTTATCTCGACGTACCGATGGCCGACGAGCTGAAGATGCTCAAGGTGCACTGCGAGGCGGTGCTCCGGCTGACCTCGGCGGCGACGGAGGGGATGCGGGAGCGGGGCCGGGGCGGGGTCGTCAATGTGGCGTCGGTGGCCGCGTTCCTGCCGCGGGGCACGTACGGCGCGTCCAAGGCGTGGGTCGTGCAGTTCACGCAGGGCGCGGCGAAGGACCTGGTGGGGAGCGGCGTGCGGTTGATGGCGCTGTGCCCCGGGTTCGTCCGCACCGAGTTCCACGAGCGGGCCGGCATGGGCACGGACAACATCCCCGGATGGATGTGGCTGGACGCCGACAAGCTGGTCACCACGGCGCTTGCGGATCTGGCGCGCGGCAAGTCGCTGTCCGTCCCCGACCCCCGGTACAAGACCCTGATGGGCGTGGTGAAGGTGCTGCCGCGGGGGCTGCTCGGTGGGATCAGCTCCAGGACGGGGCGGAAGTACGGGCCTCAGTAGGCCGGGGCAGACGGCCTCGGTGAGGGAGTGGCGCGCGGAGGTGGCGCCGCGCCCCCGGTGGGAAAATGGGCATATCAGCCCGACCAGGGGGGCCGGGAGGCGGTGTCATGACGTTCGTGCAGCTCATCGACTGCAAGACCAGCCGGTTCGACGAGATGAACAGGCTTCTGGACACATGGGTCGAACAGACCAAAGGCAAGCGGACCGCCACGCACAGCATCATCGGCAAGGACCGGTCCGACGACTCGCACCTCATCGAGATCGTGGAGTTCCCGTCGTACGAGGAGGCGATGCGGAACTCGAACCTTCCGGAGACCGACAGGGTCTTCCGGGAGATGGTCGCGCTGTGCGACGAGATGCCCACGTTCACCGATCTCGACGTGGTGCGGGACGAACAGCTGTACGCGGCGAACGCCCGGAGACTGCTGGAGACGATAGCCACGAAGGGCGATCTGCCTCCGCTCAACGACCTGATGGCGGAGAACTACCACGACCACGATCCGGCAAATGAGCAGGACAACATCGGGCTGGACGCGATCCGGCGCGAGATGGAGATGTGGCGGAACGGCTTCGACTTCGAGTTCACCGTCGAGGACCAGATCTCCCAGGGTGACCGGGTGTGCACGCGGTGGACGTGGGGCGGGACCCACAAGGGCGAGTTCCTGGGCATAGCGCCCACGGGCAGGAAGGTCCGCATGACCGGCACGACGATCTGGCGGTTCCAGGAGGACGGGAAGATCGTCGAGGGCTGGTGGCAGTACGACCGCCTGGGACTGATGGCTCAGCTCGGAGCGCTCGACGCGCTGGAGACCTGACCGCGAGAACCGGACTTCCCGACCTCCCGTACGAGACCTGACCTCCGTATGGGAGAAGCCCCCGTTTCCGGCGACGGGGACGGGGGTCTCGACCTCACAACGAGGGGGCAGATCGTCAGGCGTCCGGCACGGTCCAGTCCCGGGCGGGCTCAGCGTGCCCGCCACGATCACCTACAGGAACACCGGCATCCTGGGCCGTTTCATCCGGTACTCGCGCGGCAGTGCGTCGTGCCCCACGAGACCGGTGCGGATGCGCGAAGACGCTGGACAGCACCGAGGCCCGGCTCCCCCGGATACCGGGGGAGCCGGGCCTCAGGATGGCCTGCCTACGTTCGTCAGTGGGCGTGGCCGTGGCCGTGACCAGCGGCGGCCGGCTCCTCCTCTTCCTTCTTCTCGACGACCAGGGTCTCGGTCGTGAGGAGGAGGGAGGCGATGGAGGCGGCGTTCTCCAGGGCGGAGCGGGTGACCTTCACCGGGTCGATGACGCCGGCCTTGACCAGGTCGCCGTACTCGCCGGTGGCGGCGTTGTAGCCGTTGCCCTTCTCGAGCTCGGCGACCTTGGAGACGATGACGTAGCCCTCCAGGCCGGCGTTCTCGGCGATCCAGCGCAGCGGCTCGACGGCGGCCTTGCGGACGACCGCGACACCGGTGGCCTCGTCGCCGGACTTGTCGAGGTTGCCCTCGAGGACCTTGACGGCGTGGACGAGCGCGGAGCCACCACCGGAGACGATGCCCTCCTCGACCGCGGCGCGGGTCGCGGAGATGGCGTCCTCCAGACGGTGCTTCTTCTCCTTCAGCTCCACCTCGGTGGCGGCGCCGACCTTGATCACGCACACGCCGCCGGCCAGCTTGGCGAGGCGCTCCTGGAGCTTCTCGCGGTCCCAGTCGGAGTCGGTGTTCTCGATCTCGGCCTTGATCTGGGCGACGCGGCCGGAGACCGCCTCGGCCTTGCCACCGCCGTCGACGATGGTGGTGTCGTCCTTGGTGACGGTGACGCGGCGGGCGGTGCCGAGCACGTCCAGGCCGACCTGGTCGAGCTTGAGGCCGACCTCCTCGGCGATGACCTCGCCGCCGGTGAGGGTGGCGATGTCGCCGAGCATGGCCTTGCGGCGGTCACCGAAGCCGGGGGCCTTGACGGCCACCGCGTTGAACGTGCCGCGGATCTTGTTGACGACGAGGGTCGACAGGGCCTCGCCCTCGACGTCCTCGGCGATGATCAGCAGCGGCTTCGAGGCGCCCGCCTGGATGACCTTCTCCAGCAGCGGCAGCAGGTCCGCGATCGCGGAGATCTTGCCCTGGTGGATGAGGATGTACGGGTCCTCCAGGACGGCCTCCATGCGCTCCTGGTCCGTCACGAAGTACGGCGACAGGTAGCCCTTGTCGAAGGCCATGCCCTCGGTGAAGTCCAGCTCAAGACCGAAGGTGTTGGACTCCTCGACGGTGATGACACCGTCCTTGCCGACCTTGTCCATCGCCTCGGCGATGAGCTCGCCGACCTGCTGGTCCTGGGCGGACAGCGCGGCGACGGCGGCGATGTCGGACTTCTCGTCGATCGGGCGGGCCGAGGCGAGCAGGTCCTCGGAGACCGCGGCGACGGCGGCGTCGATGCCCTTCTTCAGGGCGGCCGGGGAGGCACCGGCGGCGACGTTCTTCAGGCCCTCGCGCACGAGCGCCTGGGCGAGCACGGTGGCGGTGGTGGTGCCGTCACCCGCGATGTCGTTGGTCTTGGTCGCCACCTCCTTCACCAGCTGGGCGCCGAGGTTCTCGTACGGGTCCTCGACCTCGACCTCGCGGGCGATGGTCACACCGTCGTTGGTGATGGTGGGGGCGCCGAACTTCTTGTCGATGACGACGTTGCGGCCCTTGGGACCGATCGTCACCTTGACGGTGTCGGCAAGCTTGTTGACGCCGCGCTCGAGGGCGCGACGGGCGTCCTCGTCGAACTTCAGGATCTTCGCCATGGGAGCGTTGGCCCTCTCGGAAATCTAGAGGTGATCTATCGGTGAACGAGCCGCGCCCCCGGCGCCCGGCTGATGAATGCTCGCGGGGGGCCAGGGGCGCAGCTGTGTAAGCAAAACCGGTTGTGTCCGGGTGAATTACTTCTCGATGATCGCGAGCACGTCGCGAGCCGAGAGGACGAGGTACTCCTCGCCGTTGTACTTCACCTCGGTGCCGCCGTACTTGCTGTAGAGCACGACATCGCCGACCTTGACGTCGAGCTCGACGCGCTTGGCGTCCTCGATGCGGCCCGGGCCCACGGCGAGGACGACGCCCTCCTGGGGCTTCTCCTTCGCGGTGTCCGGGATGACCAGGCCAGAGGCCGTGGTCTGCTCGGCGTCCAGCGGCTGGACCACGATGCGGTCCTCGAGCGGCTTGATGGCAACCTTGGAGCTGGCGGTCGTCACGATCCGACCTCCCCCTTCGGAGATCTCACGGGGTTAACTGTCTGAGGTGGCGACCAGGTCGATCCGTCGTCGCGGGTGCCGGACCTGCCCGTCGCGTTGTTGGCACTCTCCAGGGGGGAGTGCCAGACCTGAGACTATGACCGCGATTAGCACTCGGTCAAGCGGAGTGCCAATTGCCTGCGGCGCGGCGCGGGTCCTTGGGGGCGCTGTGGGTGTTCTTCGGGTGCGGTG
>NZ_VJZE01000829.1 GCF_009377205.1 Streptomyces phyllanthi | reverse complement strand
GGGCGGACGCGACGGCCGGCAGGACGGCCGGCCCCGTCGCGACGCCCAGGACGAGCGCGGCGGCCAGCAGCGTGCGGGTCGTGCTCTTCATGGTCAACTCCGTGGGTGTGAGCCGTTGTCCTTGATGGCCCCATCCTTGTGACCGTTGATTCTTCGCGGATCGCCTGCGCAGGCGGTCTCCCGCGCTCAGTTCCTCACCGGAGCGGGGGAGGAACCGGGCCGGGACGGTCCCCCGGGCGGGGGATCACCGGCCGGATCACCAGCCGCGATGAGGCCCGTCTCGTACGCGCAGATCACAGCCTGGATCCGGTCCCGGAGACCCAGCTTGGCGAGCACGTTGCCGACATGCGTCTTGACCGTGTGGTCGCTGACGACCAGCTCGGCGGCGATCTCGGCGTTCGACAAGCCCCGCGCGAGCAGCAGCAGCGTCTCCCGTTCCCGCCCGGTCAGCACGTCCAGGCGAGGATCGGACCGCCGTGGCCGGGCGGCGGGCCGGACGTACTGCTCGACCAGGCGCCGGGCCACGGACGGCGCGAGCAGCGAGTCGCCCTGCGCCACCACCCGTACCGCGTGGACGAGATCGTCCCGGCGGACGTCCTTCAGCAGGAAACCGCTCGCGCCCGCGTGCAGCGCCTCGTACACGTACTCGTCGGAGTCGAAGGTCGTCAGCATCACCGTCCGGCAGTCGCCTGCCGCACTGATCGCGCGGCAGGCCTCGATGCCGTCCACGCGAGGCATCCGGATGTCGAGCAGGGCCACATCGGGCCTGTGCCGCCGCACCGCCTCGACCGCCTCGGCCCCGTCACCCGCCTCCGCGACCACCTCCATGTCCGGCTGGACGTCAAGGATCATCGCGAAGCCGCTGCGCACCAGCTCCTGGTCGTCGGCCACCACCACACGGATCGTCAACGCGCCACCTCCGCCACGGACGGTGACGGTACGGGGATACGAACCTGCACCTGGAAGCCCCGGCCGTCCGGGCCCTGTCCGGTGACCGCTGTACCGCCGTGTGCCGCCGCGCGCTCGCGGATCCCGACGAGTCCGTGGCCGCCGCCGGAGCCGGGCTGCGGGCCTCGTCCGTCGTCCGCCACCTCAATGCACAAGTCGCTCTCCCCATAGGTGAGTTGTATGGAAACGGTGCGGGCGGCCGCGTGCCTGACCGTGTTCGTCAGCGCCTCCTGGACGATCCGGAAGACGGTCGCCCCGGTCGCGTCCGGCAGCGGCCGTGTGCGCCCCGCGGTCCCGTACACGACCTCAAGACCGCTGGCCCGTACCCGGTCGAGGAGATCGGGCAGATCCGCGAGGCCCGGCTGCGGCTCGCGCGGGGCGCCTCCCGGCGCGTCGTCCTCGCGCAGCACGCCCAGCATCCGGCGCAGCTGGGTCATGGCGTCCCGGCCCGTCTCGGAGATCGCGTCGAACGCGGCCTCCGCCCTCTCCGGAGCCGTACGCACCGCCACCGGCCCGGCCTCCGCCTGCACGATCATCAGGCTCACCGCGTGGGAGAGGATGTCGTGCATCTCCCGTGCGATCCGGGCCCGTTCGCGCGCCGCGGCCTGCTCGGCCTCGACCCGGTTCGCCCGCTGGCGGGCATCGGTCAGCCGTCCGAAGACATAGGCGGCCGCGAACACGAAGACGGAGAAGGTCAGTTCACGCGCCGACCGGGTGTTGAGCCACACCCCCACAGGCACGGCGACCAGCAGCAGAAGTCCCGTGGCCAGCCGCTTGCGCGGCGATGACAGCGCGGCGATCGTGTAGACGATCACGAGCCCGGTGTACGGCAGCGGCTGCCCGGGCCCGTCCAGGGTGAGCCTGTACAGGGCGTTGGCCGCCAGAATCGCGAGCAGCACGGCGACCGGAGCGCGCCGCCGCCAGACCAGGGGGACCACGGTGAGCGCGGACAGCCCGTACGCGGGCCAGGTCGCCGGCTCCAGCTCAGGCGGGCGCGGCACCACGAACGGCATCGTCATCGCCGCCTGGACCAGGAGCGCGATCCCGATGTCGACGATCAGCGGGTTGGCCGCTCCCAGTGCCCGGCCCCGCTCCCACCACCCCCGCAC
>NZ_VJZE01000828.1 GCF_009377205.1 Streptomyces phyllanthi | reverse complement strand
CCCCGGGCCTGGGCCGAACTCCTGCGCCTCCCCGCCCTGTTCACCGTCCCCGGCGACGCACTCGCGGGCGCGGCCGCCGCCGGGGCCCGCCCCGGCCCACGCACTCTGCTCGCCATCGGCTCCTCCCTCTGCCTGTACGAGGCGGGCATGGCCTTGAACGACTGGGCCGACCGCGACGAGGACGCCGTGGAACGCCCGCACCGCCCTCTGCCCTCCGGCCGCGTACGCCCCACCTCGGCTCTCGCCGCGGCGGGCGCACTCACCGCCGCCGGACTCGCCCTGGCCGCCCGCGCGGGCCGCCCCGCCCTCACCATTGCCGTCCCCCTCACGGTCACCGTCTGGTCGTACGACCTTGCCCTGAAACGCACCCCGGTCGGCCCCCTGGCCATGGCCGCCGCCCGCGCACTCGACCTCCTCCTGGGCGCGGCCACCACCACCGGCAGCACCCGGGCCGCCCTTCCCTCCGCACTGACCCTCGGCGCCCACACACTCGCGGTGACCACGGTGTCCCGCCATGAGGCACGGGGCGGTTCCGCTCTGGCCCCTCTGACAGGCCTGGCAACGACCGCGGCCCTGGCCTGGCGGCTGACTCGCCTCCCGGCGACAGGCATCCCGGCGACAGGCCTCCCGGCGACAGGCCACCCGACGGCTGACCCCGCCTCCTCGACCGGTCCCACGGGCCCGGTCGCCTCGGCCAACTCCACCGGCGCCACCGTCGGCCCGCTGTCCGATCCGGTGGTGCTCGCCGAAGTGGCGTCGGCTCGGCTGTCGTCGGGCAGGAGCCACGCTCTCCGGCACGGCCCGGTCGGTCCGCCGGCCACCCTCTACACCGCCCTCGCCGCCACTTACGCCGCTACCACCGCACGCCCCCTGTTCCACGCCGTCCTCAATCCGTCACCCCCGCTCACCCAACGCGCCGTCGGCTCCGGCATCCGTGCCCTCATCCCTCTGCAGGCCGCCCTCACGGCCCGTGCGGGCGCCCCCGTCACGGCTCTGCTCACCGTGGCCCTGGCCCCGGCCGCGCGCAGGTTCGCGAGGAAGGTGAACGTCACATGACCACGCCCGAACATCACCTGACGGGTCAGCCCCCGGCTCCTAACCAGCCCCCGGTTTCCGGGCACGGGCACGGGCCGACTCCGGTGCAGCCACCGGCTCCCACCTCGGCGCCTCACCCCCTCCGCTTCGGCTACGGAACCAACGGCCTCGCCGACCTCCGCCTCGACGACGCCCTCGCCCTGCTCGCCGACCTCGGCTACGACGGCGTCGGCCTGACGCTCGACCACATGCACCTCGACCCGCTCGCCCCGGACCTCCCGGCCCGCACCGCGCGAGTCGCCCGCAGACTGGAGTCGCTCGGGTTGAGCGTCACCGTGGAGACCGGCGCCCGCTATGTACTCGACCCGCGCCGCAAGCACGGCCCCTCCCTCCTGGACGCGGACCCGGACGACCGCGCCAGACGGGCCGACCTGCTCCTCCGTGCCGTACGGGTCGCCGCCGACCTCGGCGCCCACGCCGTGCACTGCTTCAGCGGCGTCACCCCGCCCGGCACCGACACGGACACCGCCTGGAAACGTCTGTCCGAGGCCCTCGCCCCCGTCCTGGACGCCGCCACCGACACCGGCATCCCCCTGGCCGTGGAACCCGAACCCGGCCACCTCCTCGCCACCCTCGCCGACTTCCACCGTCTGCGCGAAGCACTCGGCAGTCCGGACGCGCTGGGTGTCACCCTCGACATCGGCCACTGCCAGTGCCTCGAACCCCTGCCACCCGCCGACTGCGTCCGCGCCGCCGCGCCGTGGCTACGTCACATCCAGATCGAGGACATGCGCCGGGGCATCCACGAACACCTCCCTCTCGGAGACGGGGAGATCGACTTCCCACCCGTCCTCGCCGCCCTCGCCGAGACCGGCTACCAGGGCCTGACCGTCGTCGAACTACCGCGTCACTCCCACGCCGGCCCCCACTTCGCCGAGCAATCCCTCTCCTTCCTCCGCCGCACAGCACCACCCGCCGCACCTCCGGGCGACCAGGGCGAGGCGGATCAGGGCGGGGTGCCCC
>NZ_VJZE01000827.1 GCF_009377205.1 Streptomyces phyllanthi | reverse complement strand
GGCCCAGACCGCGCCCCCGCCCCCGGCCACGGCGTCCGCCGCGTCCGTCGCGTCCGCCGCGGTCGCGCGGCGCTATGGCGTACGGGGGTCCGCCTCGCGCCCGCAGGCCGCCGCCACGCGCCCTGAGATCACCCGCTCGTTCCACGTGGCCTTCGGTGACGACCTCGTCGACGTCACCCTCACCGGGGGAGACGGCTCGGAGGAGGCGGCCTCGGTCGCGTGGATGCCGGTCCCGTACGACATCCCCGAGGGCGACGGCGTGTTCCTCTGCATCGGGGCCTCGGACACCGACGGCTGTCTCTTCCTCGACTTGGCCCGGGCACCCGGACCGGTGGTGGTGGGCGGCGACCCGGAGGCGGCGAAGCGGCTGCTGGAGTCACTGGTCCTGCAACTCGCCGTGAGTCCGGCCCTCGACCAGCTGTCCGCGGTCGTGACCGGCTCCTTGGCGGCGATGACCGAAGGGCTGTCCGGCATCGGGCGCGCCGCCGGCCTCGGCGAGGTCGCCGACCGCCGCGCGGACGAGGCGGCTCCACGGCCCGGGTTCGTCTTCGGCAGCCTGGACACCGAGGCGGACCACGCGGCGCTCGCGGAACTGCTCCGTGGCCCCGGCCGGGTCGTCCCGGTCGTCCTGGGCGTCCTGGGCGAGCCGGAGTCCGCCGCGTGGACCTTCACCGTCCGGTCCGCGCCGACGACGGAGAACCAGGAGTAGCCGCCCCGCGCAGACCGCACACACGACTGCGGGGTGGTTCCCTGAGGGGAACCACCCCGTTTCAGGCGGTGGTGAGTGGCGCGGTGCAGCTACTTGGAAAGGGTACCGTCCGCCTTGACCGCGAACCAGGTACGGCCGACGCCCTGGCCGTTGGTGTCGCCGGGAGCCTTGTCGCCGGTGAACCAGTACAGCGGCCAGCAGTCGATGGCCAGCTGCTTGGTGCCGTCGGGGCGGTTGTAGGTGGTCAGGAGCTTGGGATCGATGCCCTCGACGTTCTTCAGGTCGACCGGCTTGGCGGGCTTCCACTTGTCCAGGCAGGCGCCGACGCAGTTGGACTTCATCGGCCAGGCGGTGTCCTTGGTGAAGCGGTACAGCGTACGGCCCTTGCCGTCGCGGATGATCTCGCCCAGCTCGGGGTTGCCGAAGGTGGACAGCGCCGGGAGCGCCTCGTTCGGCTCGGCGCCCGTACCAGCGCCGGCACCAGCACCCGAATCCGAACCCGTATCGGCACCCGCACCCGCACCCGCACCTGCACCGGCATCCGTACCCGCACCGGGGGCGGCCTTCGTGCCGTCGGGCGCGGCCGCGAACCACGTGCCGCCCACGCCCTGGCCGTTGGCCTGGCGGGGCTGGGTGTCCTTGACGTACCGGTACATCGGCCAGCCGGCGATGGTGAGCTGCTGGGTGCCGTCGGCGCGGGTGACCTCGCCCAGGAGCGAGGCGTCCATGCCCACGGCCGCGGAGGCGTCGCCGGCCGGGACCGGCGGCCAGGTCTTGGCGCAGTCACCGTCGCACGAGGATCGAGGGGGCTTGGCGGTGTCCTTGTCGAAGCGGTAGAGGGTGAAGCCCGCGCTGTCGGTGAGGACCTTCCCCAGCTTGTCGTTGTCCCAGATGCTGAGCTTGCCCGGCGAGGAGGCCTGCAGCTGTGCGAGGCCGCCCGCCCCGGCCGGAGCGTTCGCGGCTTCCTTCGCGCCGGCGCTGACAGCGGCGCCCGCGGGCTTGCTCTCGTTCTGCGCGTTTCCGCACGCGGACGTCAACATGATCGATGCCGCCGCGACCGCAACCGAAATGCTCTGCCACTTCCGCATGACTGTTTCCCTCTTCCGTTCCTGTTTTTCGGCGCGCTTCATCGCGCCCCCGTTTACGTGGATTTCCGTGAACGCTGAACAGCCGCCCGTCCCATTCCGGTTACCGGGTCTTCCGCTGCTGCCGACAACACGGCTGTGACGGAAAGGGGGTTCAGCGGTCCAGCCGTTGTTCCGAAGATTTTCGGGCCCGGTGCGGACGGAGCCGGCGGCAGCCGCGTGTGAGGGCTCCCCGCGCCGGGGCCCGCGCCGGGACCGGCCCCAGGACCCGCCCAGGAC
>NZ_VJZE01000826.1 GCF_009377205.1 Streptomyces phyllanthi | reverse complement strand
CCACCAGCACACGCCCGCGGCCCCCGCCGAGCCCCTCGGCACCGCCGAACGGTCCGCGGCCGCCCTCCACGCCGCCCGCCTCCTCGCCCCGCTGCTCCCCGAGCCCCTGGACCACGTCCTCCTCCAGGCGGACCTGACGGCGGTGGCGCCCGGCCCGCTGCGACGCCCGCTGGCCGACACCCTCGACGTACTCGCGGACGTGGAGTCGAAGGGCGGTGCGACCGTCTACCGCTTCACCCCGGCCTCCGTACGCCGGGCCCTGGACGCCGGCCGCAGCGCCTCCGACCTGCACGCGTTCCTCTCGGCCCACTCCCGCACCCCGGTCCCGCAGCCGCTCGCGTACCTGATCGACGACGTGGCCCGCAGACACGGCCACCTCCGGGTCGGCGCGGCCTCCGCCTACGTGCGCTGCGACGACGACACTGTCCTGGGCGAGATCCTCGCCGACAAGCGGTCCGAGCCGCTCCGTCTGCGCCGGCTGGCGCCCACGGTCCTGGCCGCCCAGACGGACCCGGCGACCCTCCTCGACGGTCTGCGCTCCCTGGGGTACGCCCCGGCCGCGGAGTCCGCCGAGGGCGACGTCCTGATCACCCGCGCCCACGCGTACCGCACCCCGCCGCGCACCGCCCCGGAACCCGTCCCCGACGGCCCTCCGCCCCCGGACGACACCCTCCTCACGGCGGCTCTCCGGGCCATCCGCGCGGGCGACCTCGCCTCCACGGCACCCCGCAGGACCTCGGCCCCCGTACCCGACGGCACGCTCCCGCGCACCAGTTCCGCCGAGACCCTCGCCACCATGCAGGCCGCCGTCCTCACCGGCGAGGCCCTGTGGATCGGGTACGTCAACGCCGAGGGCAGCGCCAGTCAGCGTGTCATCGCCCCCATCCGCGTCGAGGGCGGCTTCGTCACGGCGTACGACCACACGGCGGACGAGGTGCGCACGTATCCGCTGCACAGGGTGACGGGAGTGGCGGAGTTGGCGGACGACGGGGCGTAGGGCGAGTACGGCCACCGTGGGATCACCCGCCCGGGGGTACGCGCGCCTTCATGCACGCACGACGGGCGGTTCCCACCCTTGAGGGACCTTGCGGGGCCCTCCGCATCCCGGTGTGAGCCGCTGGGCAGCCACCTGGCGGGGAGTCAGCGCAGGCTCCCCGCTCCGTCAGGTACATCTCCGTGAACAGGTACATCTCCGTGAACCGAAAGGCCCGTACGTGCCCATGCCTCGCAACCCCCCGCGCCGCACCCGCACCCGCACCCGTGTCCTCGCTGTCGCCCTGGGCTCTGCCGCAGCCGTCCTCGGGACACTCGCTCCCGAGGCCGCGGCGGACCGGGCGGAACGGGTGAACCGGGCGGACCGGGCGGCGTTGCCGCTGCCCGTTCCGCCCGCCGAGTCGCTGGTCACCGAGGGCGTCACCGTGGAGGGGCCGCTGGTCAACAACATCACTCTGCCCATGACGAAGTAGCCCGCCGCATGCGGTAGCTGTCCCCTTCGAGCCGGACGATCTCGGCGTGGTGGGCCAGCCGGTCGGTCATCGCCGGTGCGGCTCCCCCGCCGAAGATCTCGTCCCAGCGGCCGAGCGGGCGATCGCTGGTCACGATCAGCGAGGCCCGCTCGTAGCGGTGCGCGACCAGGTGGAAGAACAGCTGGGCCGTGTCCGCGTCGAAGGGGAGGTAGCCGACCTCGTCGACGATCAGCACGGCATGGTCGTCGAGCGCGGTCAGTTCCTCGGCCAGGCGCCCCTCGGCGCGGGCGCCGGACAGCCGCGCGGCCCACTCGGCGGCGGTCGCGAACAGCACCCGGTGTCCCGCCTGGCAGGCCCGTACGCCGAGGCCGATCGCCAGATGTGTCTTGCCGGTGCCGGGTGCCCCGACGAACACCACGTTCCGCCGGGCGGCGACGAAGTCCAGCTTGCCGAGCCGGGCGACGGTCTCCCGGTCGAAGGAGCGGGGGTGGTCCACGTCGAACTCCTCCAGCAGCTTGCGGGAGGGAAACCCGGCGGCACGGATCCGGGCCTCGGCGCCCGTCCCGTACGTGGTCGAGGGGAGCGGCTGCGTCTGGGCGGGGATCGGGACCGGCGG
>NZ_VJZE01000825.1 GCF_009377205.1 Streptomyces phyllanthi | reverse complement strand
TCCCATCCCAGGGGCGGCTGCCCCCCGGACCCCCGCTCCTCAAACGCCGGAGGGGCTGGATGGTGCGGGGCGCGACAGCCCCCACCGGCCCGCGCCCGAAAACACCGTGTCGTCAGTCCAAGTAGCCCCGCAGCTGGTCTGCGAACGCGTGGTCCCTGAGTTTGTTCAACGTCTTGGACTCGATCTGGCGGATGCGTTCGCGCGTCACGCCGAAGATGCGGCCTATCTCCTCCAGGGTGCGCGGGCGGCCGTCCGCCAGGCCGTAGCGGAGTTGGACGACCTTCCGTTCGCGTTCGCCCAGCGTCGAGAGGACCGCCTCCAGGTGTTCCCTCAGCAGCAGGAACGCCGCCGACTCCACCGGGCTCGTCGCGTCGCCGTCCTCTATCAGGTCGCCGAGCGCGACGTCGTCCTCCTCGCCCACGGGGGCGTGGAGGGAGACGGGCTCCTGGGCCAGGCGGAGGACCTCGCTGACGCGCTCGCCGGGGAGGTCGAGGTGGGCGGCCACCTCGTCGGAGGTGGGTTCGTACCCGCGTTCCTGGAGCATGCGTCGCTGCACGCGGACCACCCGGTTGATGAGCTCGACCACGTGGACCGGGACGCGGATCGTGCGGGCCTGGTCGGCCAGGGCCCGGGACATGGCCTGGCGGATCCACCACGTCGCGTAGGTGGAGAACTTGTAGCCCCTGGCGTAGTCGAACTTCTCGACTGCCCGGATCAGGCCCAGGTTCCCCTCCTGCACCAGGTCCAGCATCGTCAGGCCCCGCCCGACGTAACGCTTCGCCACCGACACCACCAGCCGCAGGTTCGCCTCGATCAGACGGCGCTTGGCCATCCGGCCCATGACCACCAACCTGTCCAGGTCCATGGCCAGTTGGGTGTCCAGGTCGGGCGCGCCGGCGAGTTTCTCCTCGGCGAACAGACCGGCCTCGACACGGCGTGCCAGCTCCACTTCCTCCGCGGCCGTGAGGAGGGGGATGCGGCCGATCTCCCGCAGATACTGGCGGAAGAGGTCCGAGGAGGGGCCGGTGCTGTTGTCGGTGCGGCCTCGTGGCGGTTCCACCTGCTCCACGGGCTCGGCGGGCTCCACGGGTTCCGTCGTCTCCGCCGATTCCGCCGATTCCGCCGTTTCCGCTGTCTCCACCGCGCCTGCCGGCGGCTCCTCCAGCTCCGGCGGCGGGCCCTCCGGCTCCGCCTCGGGGTGGTGCGCGGCCCGGCTCTGCGGGGGCACCGCCGCGATGACGGCGGTCTCCTCGTCGGGCTCCGTACCGTCCGTACTGATCTCGTTCTGTGCGAGGGTCTGGGTCTGCACGGGGGCGACCTCCAGGAATGTCGCTGCTGAAGCATGCGGCAGCGGTACGTCGGGGGTGGCGACGGCCTCGCCGCCGTCCATCCCGTAGTCATTGAGCGGAACCGCGGGGGTCTCGGACCCGTTGAAGGCGGGTCGGCCGCGCTCCGAGGACTCAGGCACCGGAACCCAGTGTGGAGTACGACACATCGCCGCCACGAGGGGCGTGCGGTGACTTTTTGCGTCCGGTCCGTGACCGCTTGGTTACCCTGATGTACCGGAGTGTCGCTGAGGGTGTGCGAGACGGTCGTCCGGCGCTCAGAGCGCCTCCGCGCCCCGCTCCCTCAGTGCCTGGTCGTACTGCTGGAGGACCCACAACTCGTTCTGTACGGCGGCGAAGTGGGCCGGGTCGGCGTGCTGGCCGAGACGGGCCAGACTGGACTGGATGTCGCGGACACGGCGCTCGACGGCCCGGCGGCGCACGGTGACCAGCTGGTCGCCCGCGTACACCTCGTCGACCTTCTTGCGCATGATCGCCTCGACCGCCAGCTCGGTCACCATGGCCCGCACCACGTCGTCCGGCGCCGCCTCGCGGACCCGGACCAGGTACTCCTGCGGGTCCTGCACCCCGTACTCGGCGCCGCCCGCGTCCATGACGGCCTGGCGCACTGCCGCGTACGGAGCGGCGGTGAACTCGTCGACCCCGTACGCGTCGAACGCCGGGGAGACCAGCTCCGGCCGCTGCAGGGCGAGTTTGAGCAGCTCGCGCTCGGTGGCGTAGACCGGGTTGCGGAGGGTGAGGGCCGGGCCCGTGG
>NZ_VJZE01000824.1 GCF_009377205.1 Streptomyces phyllanthi | reverse complement strand
GGGTGGGGTTGGGGTGGGAGGCGGCCAGCCGGGGCGGCAGGATCTGCTCCCAGTCGCTGTAGCGCTGGGACCAGAACGCCGTGCCCCAGGCGTGGTTGAGGGCGTCGAGCGTGGTGTAGCGGGCGCGCAGCCAGTCGCGGAAGGCGCGGGCCGCGTCGTCGGAGTAGTCGTAGATGTTGTGGCAGCCCAGCTCGTTGGAGACGTGCCAGGCCACCAGGGCCGGGTGGTTCGCGTAGCGGTTCGCCATCTCCCGTACCAGGCGCAGGGCGTGGTCGCGGAAGACGGGCGAGGTGGGGCGCCAGTGCTGCCGCGCCCCCGGCCACAGGGTCTCACCGGTGGCGGTCACCGGGAGGATCTCCGGGTGGGCCGTGGTGAGCCACGGTGGCGGGGAGGCGGTGGCGGTGGCCAGGTCGACGCCGATGCCGCCCTCGTGCAACAGGTCCATGACCTCGTCGAGCCAGGCGAAGTCCCACTCGTCCCGGGCCGGCTGGATGCGGGCCCAGGAGAAGATCCCCACGGAGACGATGGTGACGCCGGCCTCGCGCATCAGCCGGACGTCCTCCTCCCACACCTCGCGAGGCCACTGCTCGGGGTTGTAGTCGGCGCCGTAGCCGAGACGGGGGGAGTCACCGTCCGGCCCGCTCGGCAGGCGGGTCGGGAGGGTGGAGGTCATGGTGGTCCTTCCGGTGTGTCGCACGGGGCGGCAGGCGGGCGGGGGCTCCGTGCCCGCTACTCGACGGTGAAGCCCTGTTCCTTGCCGTACTTGACGGACGCGTCCTGCCAGGACTTCAGGCCGTCGGACAGCTTGGTGTCGGACACGTAGGCCTTGCCGACCGTGTCGTTGAAGATCGAGTTGGCGTACTGCTGGAAGGGCAGGTACGACCAGTCGTCGGCGACGTTGGCGGCGGAGTCGGCGAAGATCTCGTTGGCCTTCTGGCCGCCGAAGTACTCGAACTCCTTGCTCTGGAACTCCGTGGACTCGAGCTCCGCGGTGGTCGCCGGGAAGGCGCCCTCGTCGATGCGGGTCTTCACGCCGTCGCCGGAGTTCGCGTACTCGACGAAGGCGTAGGCGAGTTCCTTGTTCTTGCCCAGCGTGGGCAGCGCCAGGGAGCTGCCGCCGTTCTCCGCGCTCGCCTTGTCGCCCTCGGTCCACGCCGGCATCGGGGCCGCGCGCCAGTCACCGGAGGCGTTCGGCACGCCGGTGACGAAGTTGGCGGGCATCCAGGCGCCGGTGGTCAGGGTGGCGATGGTGCCGTCGCCCAGGCCCTTGTACCAGTCGTCGGTCCAGCCGGAGATGGGCGAGACGAGCTTGTCGTCGATGAGCTTCTGCCAGGTGTCGGTGTACTTCTTGGCGCCCGCGTCGGAGAAGTCGATCTTCACGTTGGTGCCGTCGACCTTGTAGGGACGCGAACCGGCCTGCCACAGCATGCTGGTGGTGAAGCCCGCGTCGCCGGCGTCGTTGGCGATGTAGACCTTGGGGTCGGCCTTGTGCAGCTTGGCGGCCGCCTCGACGTACTCGTCCCAGGTGGTGGGCACCTCGACCTTGTGCTTGTCGAAGACCTTCTTGTTGTAGAACATCGCCATGGGGCCGGAGTCCATCGGCAGGCCGTAGACGGCGTCACCCTCGCTCACGGCGTTCCACGGGCCGGGGGTGTACTTGTCCTTGAGCTTGTCGGCGCCGAAGGGAGCCAGGTCGCTGAGGCCCTTGGTGAGGGCGTACTGGCTCAGGGCGAAGTACTCGACCTGTGCGACGTCGGGCAGGCCCTTCTCGGCTTCGATGGCGTTCGTCAGGGCGGTGTAGTGCTTGTCGCCGGACCGCTCACCGACGAGATTGATCTTGACCTTCGGGTACTTCTTCTGGAAGTCGGCGGCGACCGTCTTGAGCGTGGGCTCCCAGGCCCAGACCGTGACCGTGCCGCCCTTCTTCAGGGCCGCCTGGATGTCCCCCGAGGAGACCGGCTTCTGGTCGGATCCCCCGTCGTCGGAGCCGCCGCAGGCGGTCGCGCCCAGGGCGAGGGCGGAGACGAGGGCTATGCCGCGCAGCAGGCGGCTGGTCGTTCTGCGCATGGAGATGCTTCCACTTCTTCGTGGTGGGACAGGTGAGGGTTGAAGAGATGGGGCCGGGGGG
>NZ_VJZE01000823.1 GCF_009377205.1 Streptomyces phyllanthi | reverse complement strand
TATAAGAGAAAGGACCGAGATCCGCTCCGAGGCGATGTTCGCCAGCGCCGTGTCCACGTTGAACACCGGCTGCGGGATCATCGTGGCGCCCCGCATCAGGCACGCCAGTACGCCCGCCTTGTAGCCGAAGGTGTGGAAGAAGGGGTTCACGATCAGATAGCGGTCGCCCTGTCGCAGCCCCGCCAGGTCGCTCCACACCTCGTACGCCCGCAGGGTCTGGGCGTGGGTGATCACCGCGCCCTTGGGGCGGCCGGTCGTGCCCGAGGTGTAGACGATGTCCGAGCGCGAGTCCCCGGAGAGCTCCGCCTCCCGCGCCCGTACCCGCTCCGCCCCCACGCCGTCCCCGCTCGCCAGGAAGTCCTTCCAGGTGCGGAAGTCCTGGGGGGCGTCGTCCGACAGCACGACCACCTGTTCGAGGTGTGGGAGTCCCGCGAGCGGCCCCGCCCCGCCGGAGCCCTGCCCGGCCGCCCGCCGCAGCGAGGCCACGTACGACGTGCCCAGGAAGGTCCCCGTGACGAACAGCAGCTTCGCCCGGCTGCTCTCCAGCACGTACGCCGCCTCCGTGCCCTTGAAGCGCGTGTTCAGCGGCACGAGGACCGCGCCCGCGGACACCGCGCCCAGCGCCGAGACGATCCAGTCGAGGGTGTTGGGCGCCCAGACGGCCACCCGGTCGCCCACGCGCACGCCGTTCGCGACACAGGCCGCCGCCGCGCGCTCCACCCGGGCGCCGAGTTCCGCGTACGAGATCCGGGTGCGGCCCTCGACCACCGCCTCGGTCCCGCCGTAGCGCTCGGCCGCCGACCGGACCAGCCCCGGGATGCTCCCCCACTCCAGGTCGCCACGCATCGCACGCCTCCTCGGCCCTCCGCCACTCCCACTAGCTGACTGTCCGTCAGATTAGCTGTAACCTGACGGCCTGTCAGCCAACGGGACCGGCCTCATGCCCGTACCCGTCGGCCCGGCAGACAGCGACCCGGACACTCCCCGTGGAGGTGCGTGCGCATGGCCACCCTCAAGGACGCGACCGCCGTCGTCGGGATCGGGCAGACCGCCTTCGCCAGGCAACTCCCCGAGAGCGAGAAGGCGTTGGCGTGCCGTGCGATCCTCGCCGCCCTCCATGACGCCGGGATCGACCCCGGCGAGGTCGACGCGCTCGCCTCGTACACCATGGAGGAGACCGACGAGGTCGAGGTGGCGAAGGCCCTCGGGCTCGGGGACCTGACCTTCTTCAGCAAGGTCGGCTACGGCGGGGGTGGTTCCTGTGCCACCGTCGCGCATCTCGCCGCCGCCGTCGCCACGGGCCAGGCGAGCGTCGGTGTCGCCTGGCGGTCGCGGAAGAGAGGGTCGGGCCCGCGCCCCTGGAAGAACACCACCGTCCAACTGCCCACACCCGCCCAGTGGACCCGGCCCTTCGGGCTCCTCCGCCCGGTCGACGAGATCGCCATGCTCGCGCGCCGCCACATGCACGAGTACGGCACCACCCGGGACCACCTGTTCAATGTCGCCCTGGCCTGCCGCAACCGCGCCAACCAGAACCCGGCGGCGATCATGTACGAACGCCCCCTGACCCGCGAGATGTACATGACCTCCCGCTGGATCAGCGAGCCGCTCTGCCTCTTCGACAACTGCCTGGAGACCGACGGGGCGCTGGCCTGCGTCGTCGTCTCCGCCGAGCGGGCGCGGGACTGCCGGCACCGGCCCGTGTACGTCCACTCCGCGGCCCAGGGCCTGCCCGCCCAGCACCACGGCATGGTCAACTACTGGAACGACGACCCGCTGACCGGCCCCGCCTGGACCGCCGCCCGGCACCTGTGGAAGCACGCCGACTTCGGTCCCGAGGACGTGGACGTCGCCCAGATCTACGACGCGTTCACCGCGCTCATACCGCTCTCCCTGGAGGGCTACGGCTTCTGCGGGCGCGGTGAGGGCGGCGCGTTCACCGAGGGGGGCGCGCTGGAGATCGGCGGGCGGCTGCCCCTCAACACCGGCGGGGGCGGGCTGAGCGAGGCGTACGTGCACGGCTTCAACCTCATCAACGAGGGCGTGAAGCAGTTACGGGGCACGAGCACCGCCCAGGTCCCCGGCGCCGCGACCTGCCTGGTCACGGCGGGCGAGGGAGTCCCCACCTC
>NZ_VJZE01000822.1 GCF_009377205.1 Streptomyces phyllanthi | reverse complement strand
CATAGTGTTTCGGTGGTCATAGCGTGAGGGAAACGCCCGGTTACATTCCGAACCCGGAAGCTAAGCCTTACAGCGCCGATGGTACTGCAGGGGGGACCCTGTGGGAGAGTAGGACACCGCCGAACAATTCTTGAGAAAACCCCCGTGCCATTCGGCGCGGGGGTTTTCTGCGTTTAGGGTCGGGTCATGCGCTATGACCTCGTGATCTTCGACAATGACGGTGTTCTCGTCGACAGTGAGTCCATCTCCAACCGGTTGCTGGCCGCCTACCTCACCGAGTTGGGGCACCCGACCTCTTACGAGGACTCCATTCGTGACTACATGGGGTCGGCCATGCATCGGATCCACGAGCTGGTGCTGGAGCGGACGGGGAGACGGTTGCCGGGAGACTTCGACGATGTCTTCCACGGGAGGGTCTTCGCCGCGTTCGAGAGGGAGTTGGAGCCCGTTCCCGGTGTGGTCGGTGTGCTGGAGAAGCTCGTCGCGGACGAAGTGCCGTACTGCGTGGCCTCGTCGGGAAGTCATGAGCGGATCCGGGTGGGGCATCGGGCGACCGGGCTCGACCGGTGGTTCGGGGACGAGCTCGTCTTCAGCGCGCAGGACGTGGGGAGAGGGAAGCCGGCGCCGGACCTGTTCCTGTACGCCGCCGAGCGGATGGGGGTCGCTCCGGAGAGGTGTGTGGTCGTCGAGGACAGTCCCGCTGGGGTGCGGGCGGGTATGGCGGCCGGGATGGACGTGTACGGGTTCACGGCGATGACACCCGCCGACAAGCTTCCCGGAACCAGGGGGTACTTCTCGGACATGGGGGAGCTGCCCGGCCTGCTGAGTTGAGCAGTATTCAACTTCCTCTACCCATGAGTAGGTCGTGCCCCCTACTGTGCCGCCATGACAGATGTGCTGCGGCGTGGCCGGGCCTCGCTCGCGTTCAGTTTCTTCGCCCAGGGCGTGGCCTTCGCTCTGCTGGTGACTCGTATTCCGGCCATTCAGGACCGGTACGGGGTGTCCGACGCGTTGCTGCCCGCCTTCCTCGCCGCGGTGCCGGTGCTGGCCGGTGCCGGGAGCGTGGGCACCGAGAAGCTCGTCAAGAAGGTGCCGCCCAGTCAGGTGCTGCGGTGGTCCCAGCCCGTCGTCCTGCTCGGGCTCCTCGGCGTGGGAGCAGGGGAGCACATGGCCGTGCTCGCGCTCTCGCTCGCCGCCTTCGGGCTGGCCGTCGGGGCGCTGGACGCGTCCATGAACATGCTCGGGGTGAGCCTCCAACGGGCGTACGGGCGGAGCATCATGCTCGGGTTCCACGCCGTGTACAGCCTGGGCGGGATCGTCGGAGCCTCGCTCGCCTGGGTGGGGGCCCACTGGGACCTGGCGCTCTTCGTGTCGTACCTCCCCGTGGTGATCGTTCTGCTGCCGGCGGCGTTCGCGGGGAGCAGGTGGTACGTCGACGGGGGCGGGCCCGAGGACGTCGCCGACCAGAGTGTGGGGGAGAGCGGGCCCGTCGTCTTCAAGCTGCTGCTGCCACTCTGTCTCGTGATGTGCTTCGCGTACATCGGGGACTCGACCGTCTCCAACTGGAGCGCGAAGTACCTCCAGGACGTGCTGGGGAGCTCGGAGCAGCTCGCGACCGTTCCGTACAACGTCTACATGGTCACCACGTTGCTCGGACGGGCCATAGGGGACTTCGGGGTGCGGAGGTTCGGGGCCGTGGCCGTGGTGCGCGCTGGGTCGCTCGTGGCGGCGCTCGGGTTCGCCGTGGTGGCCGGGGCGCCGGGGGCGTGGGTCGGGATGCTCGGGTTCACCCTGCTGGGGCTCGGGCTGTGTGTGATCGTGCCGCAGACGTTCGCGGCGGCCGGAAGGCTGTTCCCCGGGGCTTCGGATACGGCCGTCGCGCGGCTGAACATCTTCAACTATGTCGGGTTCCTGATCGGCTCGCCGTTGGTGGGGGCGCTGGGGGACGCCTGGAGCTATCGCGGGGCGATGCTTGTGCCGATGGTGTTGGTGCTGGTGACGCTGGTGTACGCCCGGTCGTTCGATCCTCAACCGGACCGATACGGTGGCGGGCATGAGCGGCCGCGCACAGCTGATGTGGGACGAGGCAGTAACGGGATATGACTTCGGGCCGGACCATCCGATGGATCC
>NZ_VJZE01000821.1 GCF_009377205.1 Streptomyces phyllanthi | reverse complement strand
AACCCACCCCGGGAGACGTCCCCCCACGCCCCAACAGACCTGCAAGTTCCGGGACTTGAGGCCTGACCGTGTCGCATCATCCCACTCGGGCCCCTGCTGTGCCAGGAGTGCACGACAGTCACCGGCGTCACTGTGCGGCGCGGTCCGGCGACGTGCTCACGAGCTGTTCGGAGGATCATCGCGAGGTGAAAACGGACCAGTAGTGGTGACCGGCACCCACGCGCCCGCCACACGGGCCCGCCTAGCGTGGGCACATGACGATGCAACCCTGGTTCACCGACGCCAAGCTGGGCATCTTCATCCACTGGGGCATCTACGCCGTGGACGGAGTGCCGGAGTCCTGGTCCTTCTACTGGGGCGAGGTCCCCCACGACCAGTACATGAAACAGCTCGACCGCTTCACGGCGTCCGCGTACGACCCGCGGGCCTGGGCGGAGCTGTTCGCCCGTGCGGGTGCCCGGTACGCCGTACTGACCTCCCGGCACCACGACGGTGTCGCCCTGTGGGACACCGCCCACGGCGACCTGAACGTGGTCCGGCACACCCCGGCCGGACGCGACCTGATCGCCGGATACGTGGACGCGCTGCGCGAGCAGGGCCTCAAGGTGGGCCTGTACTACTCGCACTCCGACTGGAACCACCCCGACTACGCGAGCGTCCGGCACCCCGGGATCGACGAGTGGCCGGACACCTATCCGGGCGGCAACGACGCCAATCCCTACTCCCACGCCGAGGCGGGCAAGGAGGACCCGGCGGCCTGGACGCGCTTCCTCGCGTACCGCGACGCCCAGGTGGGCGAGCTCGTCCACCGGTTCCGCCCGGACCTGCTGTGGTTCGACGGCGAGTGGGAGCGCACGGAGGAGCAGTGGCGGACGGGAGAGCTCGCCGAGCTGATCCGCGCGGGGAACCCGGAGACCGTCCTCAACGCCCGCATGCTCAGCCACGGCGACTACGCCACCCCCGAACAGGGCATACCGCTCCAAGCCCCCGAGGGCCCCTGGGAGTTGTGCCTGACGGTCAACGACTCGTGGGGCTTCCAGCACCAGGACCACAACCACAAGTCGGTGCGTCAGCTGGTGCGTTACTTCGCGGAGACGATCGGCATGGGCGGCAACCTGCTGCTGGACGTCGGCCCGAGGGAGGACGGCACGATCCCCGCCGAGCAGGTCGAGCGGCTGGAGGCGCTCGGCGCGTGGATCGGGCGCCACTCCGAGGCCGTGTACGGGACGGTCGCGGGGCTGCCCGCCGGGCACCACTACGGGCCCAGCACCCTGTCCGCAGACCGGCGCACGCTGTACCTGGTCTGCTTCGACGTGCCGCGCGAGTCCGTCTCGGTGCGCGGGCTGCGCAACCGCGTCGCGCGGGTCACGGTCCTGGGCACGGGCGCCGAGCTGGGTCACCACGTGACCGGCGGGCTGGACGCGGTCCCGGGCGTGACCTGGATCGATGCCCCCGCGGAGGCCGACCTCGACCCGTACGCGACCGTACTGGCCGTCGAGCTGGACGGGGAGCTGGACCTCTACCGGGGTACGGGACGGGACTGACCGAGCACGTCCTCCACGGTCACGATCCGGATCAGCGGCCGGTACAGGTCCATCATGTCCAGGGCCCTGGCGTGCGAGTCGTCGCCCGCGCCCGCGCAGGCGTCGGCGACGACCAGCACCTCGACGCCCGCGTCTGCGGCGGCGAGCGCGGTGGACAGCACGCAGCAGTCCGTACTGACTCCCGCCAGGACCAGCCGCCCGCCGGCGCCGACGCGGGCGGCCAGGTCCGGGCCCCACTTGCCGAAGGTGGTGGCGTCCACCACGTCCAGCGCGCGGCCCGCGAACTCGTCCGTGAGCTCCCAGGCCCGGGCCCGCGGCGGCTGGAGGGCGAAGGGCCACCGGTCGTAGTACGCCCGCCAGGCGCCCAGCGGCTCTTCGGGCGCGAGGAAGCGGGTGAAGGTGACACGGTCGCCGAACACCGGCAGCAGGCGCCGTACGCCCTCGGCGGCCTCCTCGAAGCGGGGAGTCGCCCAAGGACTGCCGGGTTCGGCGAACACGCGCTGCATGTCGATGACGGCAAGCCGCATGTCGTCGACGGCGGCCGGCCCCCGGGGCTCGTCCGGCGTCACGCCCGCACCGCCCCCTCG
>NZ_VJZE01000820.1 GCF_009377205.1 Streptomyces phyllanthi | reverse complement strand
CCCCCCCCCCCCCCCCCCCGGTGAGCACGCTGTCCATCCGCGGCCGGTCGCCCCGACGGCTCTCCAGCCACACCTGGTCGGTGGAGCCCGCGAGGCGCGCCTCGGTGTCCGTCCTGGCGGTGACCTCCCGCGCGCCGGGCAGCGAGCGCAGCAGTGCGTGGAGTTCGCGGTCGGAGTGCTCCGGTGCGATCTCCTTGCCGTGCTTGAAGTTGGAGGCGTACACCGTGACCTCGTACGCGTCCCGGCCCGCGTTCCCGAACCGGGTCATGGTCGTGGCCAGACCGGTCGCGAACGTCACGGTGGTCACCCCGAGGACCACCGCGGCGAGCGTGAGGGCGCTACGGCCCGGCCGGGCGAACGGCAGGCCCGCCCCCAGGCTCACCGAACGCGGCAGCCGGCTGCCCGCGAGCCGGCGCTGGATGCCGAGTGCCCGCCCTGCGCGCGGGGCGCTGCCCGCACTGATCGCCCGCGCCGCGGACAGCCGGTGCGGCGGATCGCTGGGGCGAGCGCGGCGAGGACGCACACGGCGGGCATGCCGAGGAGGGCGACGGCGTTCACCCAGGCCGCGACGGAGACGTCACCGTGGAGCACCCCCGCTTGCGGCCCCGAGAACACGAACCCGAAGAACGGGCGCGCCAGCAGGTTGCCGACGACGGTGCCGAGCGCACAGCCGAGGACCGCGGGGACGGAGATCATCGTGAGGTGGACGGCGACCACCTGCCCCGGCGTGAACCCCAGGGCCTTGAGAACGCCGATGTGCCGGAAGCCGGAGATCACCGCGCCGCTGACGACGTTGGCGATGATGAGCACCGCCACCGCGATACCGAGGATGCCGAAGGCCATCAGGTAGGGGCTGTACGCCCGGGCCGAACTGCCCACCTGCTCCTTGAGGGTGAGGTACGACCGGGAGGCGGTCAGCGCGTCCGCCGGAAACCCTTCCGTCACCGTACCCAGCTGCGCGCGGAGCCGTTCCTCCGAGGACGTGGACGCGTCCGTGAAGCGGAGGAGCATCTGGGTCGCCGTGGGGTTCAGGTCCGCGATCTGCCCGGGCGCGACCCAGGCGTCCGCGGTGTGGCTCAGGTCGAAGGCGAACCCGACGACGGTGAGGGCCGGGCCGGAGGGCACGTGGATCTTCTTGCCGAGGTCGTCCGCGGTCCAGTCCGGGTCCCGGTTCAGGACGACCTCGCCGGGCCGGGTGGCCCAGCGGCCCGCCCACAGGTCGAGGCGGTCCACCTCGCCGCCGGGGCCGGACCGGCCCACGACCGTGATCGCGGTGCCGAGGCCGAATTCATGGCTTCGTCCGACAGTTCGACCGCGGCCTGGGCGAAGGGCCCGGCGGCGGCCTCCACTCCGGGCTGCCGGGCCGCCCGCGCCAGCTGCGCTTCCGAGACCCTGCCGGGATCGAACGCGGCGACGACATGCGGACCGCGCTGCTCGCCGAACGCCTTGTCGAACGGGGCGGAGGCCGCGTCGACCAGGCCGAGCGCCACGACCATCGCCGCCGTCGAGGTCAGCGTGACCAGTGCGATGACGAGCGTCTGGAGCCTGCGCCGCCGTACCGCCGCGCGCGCGGCCCGCCACACCGCCCTCACGCGGACGGCTCCAGGGTGTGCTCACCGGTCACGCGGCCGTCGGCGAAGTCGACCAGTCTGCTGGCGCAGCGCCGGGCGAGATGCTCGTCCTGGGTCACCAGGACCAGCGTCTGGCCGATCTGGTTGAGGTCGAGCAGCAGGTCCATCACCTGCTCGCCGGAGCGGCTGTCCAGGGCGCCGGTCGGCTCGTCGGCCAGCAGCAGCGCGGGACGGTTCATGAGCGCGCGGGCCACGGCCACCCGCTGCCGCTCACCACCGCTGAGCACGGCCGGGCAGCCGCCACCCGCCCACCCGCCGTCCACACCGACCTCGCGGCCCTGACACCCCGCGAACGGGAGGTCCTGACCCTGTTGGGCCGAGGCCTGTCCAACACGGAACTGGCCGCCCGGCTGACCCTCAGCGAGGCCACGGTGAAGTCCCACGTGGCCCGCGTCTTCGCCAAGCTGACCCTCCACGACCGCGCCCAGGCGGTCGTACTCGCGTACGAGACGGGACTGGTCAGACCGGGCGAGGCAAGGTCATGAGCACGACCTGCTAGTCATCCCCTCCACCCCCGTCGCCCC
>NZ_VJZE01000081.1 GCF_009377205.1 Streptomyces phyllanthi | reverse complement strand
GGGGGGAGGCGGCGTGCCGGGTGGCACTCCGGGAGGCGGGATCTTGCGTGACACCCGGGGAGGAGGCGTCAGAGACGACGGAGTCCACTCAGCACCCTTTCCAGCAGAGCGCGGTCCGGCTGTCCCGGTCCGTGACCTGTTCCGTACACACGGATCTTTCCCTGGTCCGCGAGATCGCTGAGGAGGACGCGAACCACACCGAGCGGCATTCTCAGCAGCGCGGCGATCTCCGCCACCGTCCGCATGCGGCGGCAGAGTTCGACGATGGCCCGCATCTCGGGCATCACCTTGGTGTCGAGTGAACCATTCGTCAGTTCCCGCCGCTCATCGGGGGCTTCGAGAGCGGGGGCACTGCTCGCCACGAACGTCTCCACGAGCAGCACGTGGCCGAAGCGGGTGCGGCCGCCGGTGAGGGAGTACGGGCGGACCCGGGCGGGTTTGCGGTCACCGCCGCGGACGGGGAGCTTCTGCTGAGCGCTCGACCTCGAAGCGCCCGGTGCGGCGGACCCTTGGGATCCGGATGACGTCCTGGACGCTTTTTCCGAGGTACTCATCGCGCGCTCCCCGCCGTATCCGCCTCGAGTGACTTCCGCAGCTCACTGCGGAGTTCGGGGGTCAGGACGTGTCCGGCGCGGCCGACGAACAGCGCCATGTGGTACGCCACCACGCTCATGTCGCAGTCCGGGGAGCCGTGCACACCGAGCAGCGAGCCGTCGCTGATCGACATGATGAACAGGCTGCCCTGCTCCATCGCGACCATCGTCTGCTTGACCCCGCCGCCGTCCATCAGCTTGGCGGCGCCGATGGTGAGGCTGCCGATACCGGAGACGATGGTGGCCAGATCGGCGGCGGAGCCCCTGGGACCGGCGGGGCCGCCGGTGCGTCCCTCCCGCGCCTGGGCGTTCCTCCAGGGGTCGGAGGAGAGCAGGAGCAGGCCGTCGGAGGAGACCACCGCGACCGACAGCAGGCCCGGCACCTCCTCGACGAGGTTGGTCAGCAGCCAGTGCAGGTTGCGGGCTTCGTTGCTCAGTCCGAAGGTACTGGGCGCGGTCAACTGCTTGCCTCCTCGGATGTGCCCCCCGATGCTTCCACTGGGTCGTGCTCTTTCCGGCGCGCCTCGGGCGCCCCCGCCTCCCCTGTTGTCCTCTCGGCTGTCTCGGCTGTCTCGGCTATCTCCGCCTCGACGTCTCGGCGGCCGTCCTTGGCGCCCTGGTGGAACCCGCCGAGCCGACGGCGCAGTTCCTCGGCGTTGACGCCCCCGGTGCGCGGCCTGGGAGCCGCCGCGGGGGCGGTGATCCTGGGCGTGCGCTTGGGGAGGCCCTTGTCGGTGAACGCGGGGGCCTCGGCGGGCGCGCCGTCGGAGTCGGGCGCGGTGCCGGTGGCGTGCGGGTCCTGCGGGGCGGGCGCCGCCTTGCCCTCGTCGGCGGAGCGCTCGTGCCGGTCGGGGCCGATGGCGTACGGGTCGGCGGCGGGCTCGGCGCCGGGGGCCGTCTCCGACCGGGGCTCCGGGACGAACAGCTCCATCGTGGTCTCGGAGACCGTCTCAACCGGCTGAGGCGTCCCGGCGGCCTCCTCGGCCCCGGCGGGCTCCTCGGCCCCGGCGGGCGCGTCCGGTCGTACGGCGGCGTCGTCCCGTACGGCCTCGGAGTCCCGTACGGCCTCCTGCGGCTCCCCGGCGGTGACCTGCTCCTTCAGGGCCCGCTCGGCCGCCTCGATCAGCGGGTCTCCGTCGCCCTCCGGCTCGCGGACCACGATCGTCGAACGGCCGCGCAGCACATTGGAGTTGACCTCGGCGTCGGCACCCGGCAGGGAGGTCGTGGGGGCCTCGGCGGCCACCGGCCCGGAGGTGGGGACGGCGGTCGCGGGCGCGGTGGCCAGCAGCGGCTTCGGGACGACCACGACGGCCGCGACTCCGCCCTGCTTCTGCTCGCGCAGCCGGACCCGTACACCGTGCCGGTGGGCGAGGCGGGCCACGACGTACAGGCCGAGCCCGAGTCCGTCGCCGCCCTCCTGGTCGTACGGCTCCTCCGGGTCGAAGTGCTTGAGGCGGGCGTTGAGCCGCTCCAGCCGGTCGGCGGTGACACCGATGCCCTCGTCCTGCACGGAGAGCATCACCTCGCCGTTCTCCAGCAGCCAGCCGGAGATCTCGACGGGCAGGTCGGGCGGGGTGAACGAGGTGGCGTTCTCCAGGAGTTCGGCGAGCAGATGGCTGAGGTCGTCGGCGGCGAACCCGGCGATGTGCGCGTGCGGCGGCAGCGCGGCGATCCGGACGCGGTCGTACCGCTCGATCTCGCTGACGGCGGCCCGGACGACGTCGACGAGCGGGACCGGCCCTGCGTGCTGCTGACCGTGCTCGGCACCGGCGAGGACGAGGAGGTTCTCGCTGTGGCGGCGCATGACGGTCGCGAAGTGGTCGAGCTTGAAGAGCGTGGCGAGCCGGTCCGGGTCCTGCTCGCGCTCCTCCAGGCCCTCGATGACGGCGAGCTGCCGCTCGACGAGGCCGAGAGTGCGCAGGGCGAGGTTGACGAAGGTGCCGTGGATGCTGTGCCGGACCTGCTCCAGATGGGCGGCGGCGTCGGCGAGTTCGGCGCGCAGCCGGTCGCGTTCGTCGGCCATGGTCGCGCGCTGGCCGATGAGGTGCTTGCGGTCGCCCTCCAGGGGCGCGAGCCGCTCGTGGAGGGCGAGGGCGTGCGCGTGGAGCGCGTTGACGGAGCGGACGACCTGGGCGAACTCGTCGTTGCGGCCGGTGAACTTGACCGGTTCCTCGTTCGCCGGGTCGCCGGCGACCCGGGCCGAGCCGATGCGCAGCACGGCCAGCGGGCGGGTGAGGGTGCGGGCCATCGCGGTGGCGACACCGGTGGTGACCAGGAAGATGACGCCGAGGACGGCGATACGGATCTCCAGCGTGGTGACGGCGTCGTCGCGCTGCTGGGCGAGGTCCTTGGTGCGCCGGTCGTTGAGGGAGGCCTCGACGCCGCGCATCAGCTCGACACGGGCGGACAGCGCGGCGTCCAGCTTCCTGGTGCCGGTGTTCAGCTCCGAGTCGGAGAGCGTCGGCTGGTCGGTGAGCTTGTCGAGGTAGTCGTCGGCGGAGGTGACCTCGGGGCCGTTGACCGTGGAGTCGTAGGAGGAGCGGGCGACCTCGGGGGCCGTCTCGCGGAAGTCGGCGAGGGCCGCGTCGGAGCGGACACGGGCGCGCTGGGCGGCGGCGGCGAGCTCGTCGCGCTGCTTCCTGTCCGCGGCCGAGGTGGTGATCTCGGTCGTCGGCAGGCCCGTGACGGGGTCGATGGCGGACTGTTCGGACTTCGGCACGTTCAGCGCCGCGAGGAGCAGTCCGCGGGCGGCGGCGGACTGCTGGACGGCGGTGTCGAGCTCGGCGAGCGCGTGGGCACCGTCGTTCGCGCCGGGCGGCAGTTGCGCGGCGAGCTCCTCGGCGAGGGCGTGCAGCTCGGCGATGGTGGCGGAGTAGGCCTCGTGCGCCTCCAGGGCGGTGCTCTTGCCGGTGAGCGCCGTCCTGCGGACGGAGGCGATCTCGTCGAGGTCCGTGCGGAGCCCGGTGGGCGCGTCGGCCTTGAGCTCCTGGACCTGCCGGTCGACGCGGGCGCTGCGCTCCTCGCTGGGTGCCTCGGACTCGGGGCGCCCGGCGGCGACGTACACCGTGACCTCGTCCCGCTCGTCGGCCAGGGCGTGGGCGAGGGTGAGCGCCTGCTGGGTCCGCTCGGCGAGCGTCACCAGGTTCTGCGCGTCGTTCAGCTCGCCGGAGGCGGCGAGGACCGAGGGGGCTCCGGCACCGGCGATGGCGGCGGCGACCACGGCGACGGCGCCGATCAGCCGGTTGCGGACATGCGCGGGGCGACCGGTACCGACGGCGGGCTGGTCGCCCGTCTGCCCGCCCTGGTCGGGGGCGGCCTTGGAGGCCGACTGCTTGCCTGTGCGCCGAGGCCGCATTTTCTGCACCGGTGCTCGCATTCCTGACTCGTGTACCCATGGGCCCGGGTGACGTGCCGTCAACTCTGGCGTCTTCCCGGTACGGCTCCCGACCCTCCCAGTGCCGGTGGACGGTGATCCAGCATCATCAGACCCGCCACCCGAAGGAGTGAACATCGGAGGGGAGTTGGCGGGCAAGTTCCTCTGGCGCACGCGAGGGGCCTGTCCGGCGGACGGGTTGGACGTGGGCGACGCCCTTTGGCAGGATTCGCCACCACGCTTCACCGGACCCGTTCATTCCGCACTAAACCAGACGCCTGACCAGTCCGGCCGCGACCGTTCGGCGACCAATGCCGGCCTTTCGCGAGCCGTGTGAAGGGCTCGTGCAGACTGGCCGAATGCGTACGGAACTCGTCTCCGAGCCCGGTGACCCGGCCCGCCCCAACGAGGACTTCGCCGCGGTCGCGCTGCCCGCTTCGGGACAGGGCGGCGCGCTGGTGGTCCTGGACGGCGTGACGCCGCCGCGGAGTGCGTATGGCTGTCGACATTCGGTCGCCTGGTTCTCCTCCCGCCTCGGTGGCGCCCTGCTCGAAATATCCGTTTCCGCACGGGATTTGACGTCGGCCGAGGTTCTGTCCCAGGCCATCTCTCGTACCGCCGCGTCCCATGCGCAAACCTGTGACCTTTCTCACCCGCGTACCCCGCAGGCCACCGTGGCCCTCGCCCGCTGGTCCGATGAATCCGTCGAGTACCTGGTGCTGTCCGACGCCACGCTCCTGCTCACGGCACCGGACGGAAGGGTGACCACGGTCCTCGACGACCGCCTGTCCCGTATCCCGCGGTCCGCTCTGACCAGCGTCGAGTTCACCGACACGACGCTGCGGAACAGGGAGGGCGGCTTCTTCACGGCCGCGGCCGACCCGTCGGTCGCCTCCCGCGCCGTGACGGGGGTGCTGCCGCGCTCCTCGGTCCACGCCCTGGCCGCCCTGACGGACGGCGCCACGCGCTGGGTGGAGGCGTTCCGGGAGGGCGACTGGGCCGACTGCCTCACCGTCGTGCGGAAGGAGGGAGCGCGGGCGCTCGTGCAGCGCGTACGGGCCCTGGAGGCGGCCGACACCGAGCGGGCGCACCTGGGCCGGGGCAAGCGGCACGACGACGCGACGGTGGGGTACGTGGAGCTGTGACACCGGGAAGCGGTGCGGGGAAAGCCGTGACGCGGGCGCGGGCCGCCCGGGATCAGCGCTCCCGGACGGCTCCGGGGGTCAGCCCTCGCTCGTCTGGTTCAGCTGGTGCAGCAGCCGGGCGAGTTCGGCGACCTCCTGGCGGTCCCAGCCGCCCATCTGCCGTACGTAGCGCTCCCGCCGCGCGTCGCGCACCCTGCGGAACCGGGCCCGGCCCTCGTCCGTGAGGTGGACGAGCCAGGCGCGGCCGTCCGCGGGGTCGGGCTCGCGGGCCACCAGGCCGAGGTGCTCCAGGGCACGGAGCTGGCGGGACATCGTGGCCTTGCCGACGCCGATGTAGGCGGCCAGGTCGGTGGCGCGCAGGGGCCCCGTCTCGTCGAGACGGGCCAGGAGCCCGTACGCGGCGGACTCCAGATCGGGGTGGACCGCGCGGGCCATCTCGCCGGACTTGGCGCGGGCACGCCGCAGGAGGACCGTCAGCTCCCGCTCCAGCTCCAGGAAGGCGGGGTCCATCCCCCGCTCCGCCGCGCCGGACCCGATCCGATGCCCCTCGCCGTTTCCGCCCTCGTGCACGTCAGCGCTCCCGATCCGGTTCCGCGTTGCTGGAAGTCTCCGCCAAAGGCCGCGTACTGCCGCAGCTCCGCAAGTATTTCGCAGGGACGGATCAACGGCTGCCTCCGGCCCCTCGTCGCAGCGGGTGTCCCCCGAGTCCGGCACGCCCACGGGCGTACGCGTACGGGAGGCCCGGTCCCCTTCGCCGGGGAACCGGGCCTCCCTTCACCGGTCGCGTCCCTCACAGCGCGACCGGAACCGGCCGGAGCCGCCGGGCCCAGGGCGGGGCCCCGGGCGGATCAAGCGGCGGCCGGGATGCTCACCTCCGCCGGGGACAGGGCCAGTTCGAGGACCTGGCGGACATCCGTGACGGCGTGGACGTCGAGCTTGTCCAGGACCTCGGCGGGCACGTCGTCCAGGTCGGGCTCGTTGCGCTTGGGGATGATCACCGTGGTGATCCCGGCCCGGTGCGCGGCCAGCAGCTTCTGCTTGACGCCGCCGATCGGCAGGACACGGCCGGTCAGCGAGACCTCGCCGGTCATCGCCACGTCCGTACGGACCAGCCGACCCGACAGCAGCGAGGCGAGGGCAGTCGTCATCGTGATGCCCGCGCTCGGACCGTCCTTGGGCACGGCCCCCGCCGGGAAGTGGATGTGCGCCCCCCGGTCCTTCAGATCGCCCACGGGCAGCTCCAGTTCGGCGCCGTGCGAGCGCAGGAAGGACAGCGCGATCTGCGCCGACTCCTTCATCACGTCGCCCAGCTGGCCGGTGAGGGTCAGCCCGGCCGCGCCCGTCTCCGGGTCGGCCAGCGACGCCTCGACGTACAGCACGTCGCCGCCCGCGCCGGTCACCGCGAGACCGGTGGCCACACCGGGTACGGCCGTGCGCCGCTCGGCGGGGTCCTGGGCGGACTCGGGCACGTGGTGCGGCCGCCCGATGAGCCCGCGCAGGTCGCCCTCGGCGACCGTGGACGGCAGCTCCCGCTCGCCGAGTTCGTGCTGGGCCGCGACCTTGCGCAGCAGCCGGGCGATGGACCGCTCCAGGTTGCGTACGCCGGCCTCGCGCGTGTACTCACCGGCGAGCTTGCGCAGGGCGCTCTCGTCGAGGGTGACCTCGTTCCCGTCGAGACCCGCGCGCTCCAGCTGGCGCGGCAGCAGGTGGTCCCGCGCGATGACGACCTTCTCGTCCTCGGTGTACCCGTCGAGCCGGACCAGCTCCATACGGTCGAGCAGCGCCTCCGGGATGGCCTCCAGCACGTTCGCGGTGGCGAGGAAGACGACATCGCTCAGGTCCAGCTCCACCTCCAGGTAGTGGTCCCGGAACGTGTGGTTCTGCGCGGGGTCGAGCACCTCCAGGAGCGCCGCGGCGGGGTCACCGCGGAAGTCGGAGCCGACCTTGTCGATCTCGTCGAGCAGGACGACGGGGTTCATGGACCCGGCCTCCTTGATGGCCCGGACGATACGGCCGGGCAGGGCGCCCACGTACGTCCGCCGGTGCCCGCGGATCTCGGCCTCGTCCCGCACACCGCCGAGCGCGACACGTACGAACTTCCGCCCCATGGCGTGCGCCACGGACTCACCGAGGCTGGTCTTGCCGACGCCGGGCGGGCCCACGAGCGCGAGAACGGCGCCTCCACGCCGCCCGCCGACGACACCCAGCCCCCGGTCCGCACGCCTCTTGCGCACGGCGAGGTACTCGGTGATCCGCTCCTTCACGTCCTCGAGCCCGGAGTGCTCGGCGTCCAGTACGGCCTTGGCGCCCTGGATGTCGTACGCGTCCTGCGTCCGCTCGCTCCAGGGAAGCTCCAGCACGGTGTCGAGCCAGGTGCGGATCCAGGACCCCTCGGGCGACTGGTCGGAGGACCGCTCCAGCTTGTCGACCTCCTTCAGGGCGGCCTCGCGCACCTTCTCGGGAAGGTCGGCGGCCTCGACGCGGGCCCGGTAGTCGTCGGACTCCTCGCCGTCCTTCTCACCGTTCAGCTCACGCAGCTCCTTGCGGACGGCCTCGAGCTGACGCCGCAGCAGGAACTCGCGCTGCTGCTTGTCGACGCCCTCCTGGACGTCCTTGGCGATGGACTCGGCGACGTCCTGCTCGGCGAGGTGCTCCCGCAACTGCTCGGTGGCGAGCTTCAGCCGGGCGACGGGGTCCTCCGTCTCCAGCAGCTCCACCTTCTGGGCGGTGGTGAGGAACGGCGAGTACCCGGAGTTGTCGGCGAGGGCGGAGACGTCGTCGATGGCCTGCACCCGGTCGACGACCTGCCAGGCGGCGCGCTTCCTGAGCCAGCTGGTGGCGAGGGCCTTGTACTCCTTGACCAGCTCGGCGACATTCCCGGGCAGCGGCTCGGGCACCTGCTCCTCGACCCGGGTCCCCTCGACCCAGAGCGCGGCACCCGGCCCGGTGGTCCCGGCGCCGATCTTCACACGGCCGCGCCCGCGGATGAGCGCCCCGGGATCTCCGTCGGCCAGCCGTCCCACCTGTTCGACGGTCCCCAGTACGCCCGTGCCCGCGTACGTCCCGTCGATCCGCGGCACCAGAAGCACCCTGGGCTTCCCCGGCTCCGATCGCGCGGCAGCCTGCGCGGCCTCCACCGCGGCCCGTACATCGGCGTCGTTCAGGTCCAGCGGCACCACCATCCCCGGGAGCACGACCTCGTCGTCGAGGGGCAGCACGGGCAGGGTGAGCGGTGTGGACGTCGAAGTCATTGTCTCTCCCTCGGCAGTCAAGTTGAGCTATGCCGACTCAATGCATGTGAGCCTTCAAATGTTCCCCCGATGCTGTTCGCTCTGAGCGATCAAGGAGGTACCACCCCGGGGAGGTAATAGCCTTAAGCCTGATTCACCTATTACGGGAGGTCGCGTTGGACAGCATCGTGCGGGCGTGGATCGACGGCTGGGTCGTGTCGCGGGGCGCGGCGCCGCCCATGGCCGAGCCCTGGGGATACACGATCGACGTGGGCGGGGCCGAGCACATGACGCGCCATGTGTTCGCCGCGACGAACGACGCGGTCGAGGAGGCCGCGGTCCGGAAGGTGGCGGACTCCGTGACGGGCGCGGGGGTGTGGCTCAAGGTCTTCGCGGCACCGGAGAGGGTCGGACCGTGGCTGGGCGAGGGCTGGTGGATCGATCCGGAGCCGGGGTACTTGATGTCGGTGCACATGACGGCCACCCCGGAGCCCGCGCCCGCACCTCCCGGCTACCGGCTCCGCACCTGGTCACGGGGCGGCGTGACCCGAGTCGCCGTCGCCGCGCCGGACGGGTCCTGGGCGGCACGCGGCCAGCTCGCCCCGACCGGCTGGACGGCCGTCGTCGACCAGATAGAGACGTCTCCCGCCCACCGCCGCCGCGGCCTCGGCACACTCGTGATGCGCACGCTCACCCGCGTCGCGGCGGAACAGGGCGTGGAGACAGGTGTACTGGCGGGGACCCCGGAGGGCCGGGCGTTGTACGAGTCGCTGGGCTGGCGGGTCGAGGCACCGCTGACCAGTGCGAAGTTCACCGGGAACCGGTGACCGCCCGGCACGCCGGCCGGGCGGGAACACTCTTCGGCCGTCCGCACCATCGCCGTACCACCGGCCACGCCGCGACCCCGATCGCCAGCGCGATCAGATGGCCCCAGTTCGTCATCGGGTCCCGGAAGGCGATCAGATCGTCGACCAGCATCCCGCCGAAGGCGACCAGCAGCGGCCACCCGAGCCAGGGGCGGAGCACCCCCGCCAGCGCTCCCACGGCCGCCGCCACGCCGAAGCTGATGCCGTAGTCGAGCCGGTGGAGCGAGGTCCCGGGGAGATGGCCGACGAGGACGGAGAGGCCGATCGGAACCTCGGTGGCGAGAGTGGCCCCGACATGCCCCAGCAGAAAGACACCCGCCGTGCGCGGCCCGCCGATCCTCCGCTCCAGCGCGGTCAGCACCAGCAGGAGCCCGGCCGCGTACGGCGATGACACCCCGCCCGCCACCCACAGCGCACTCGCGAACAGCACGAGCACGGGATTCTGAAGGAGGTGCGCCACGTCCGTGCTGGAGCCCTGGTGGAGGGCGTGTACGAGGGACGGGTCGGCGTACTCGGCGATCAGCGAGGTGAGGACGAGGACGGCCGCGTACGCGCAGGTGAAGGGGGTGCCGGTCGGGGTGGGGAGCAGGGCCAGGGAGCTCCGGGAACACCTGGCCCGCACGGACCGCCACCATGGAGGACGGGCCGCCCGAACCGCGACGCCCTGCCTCACGGGGGCCTCGCCATCAGCTGCGGTCGGCACGAACACCGCCTGCCGCTGCTGCGGAATTCCGTCCAGCGGGATCTCGCCGTCCGCCGGCACACCCGTCGCGGACGCGGACACACGAGCCGCCGGTGAATCCGTCGCCAGTGCGTCCGCCGCCAGTGCGTCCGCCGCCGATACGCCCCTCGGCGCGCCAGGTGTCGCAGCCCGGTCCCCGGTGTCCACGGTGAGGCGCTCCTTCCTTGTGGGCCCTCACCCTCGACATCCTGTACGGCGCTGTCTGTGACCGGCGCCACTGTGAACCCGGATTCACAGCAGTACGACAGGTCCCGGCAGCTCGAACAAGGTCACCCTCACGGCTGCAACTCCCCGCCCCCGCGCGGAAATTCACGGTGCGCGGGCTGCCGGAACTGCCAGGATGGCCCCATGAGCACCTCGTACGACATGCCGGATGTCCCGGACGCCCCGGAAGTCATCGATCGTCGCGAGGGCCCGTACGGCGAGGTCGTGCTGCGGCGCCACGGGGAGCGGCTGCAGATCATCGCGAACGGGTGCTTCCTGATGGACACCTCCGACGGGCGTTCGGAGCGGCTGCTCGTCGACGCGGCCCTGGACGTCCTGGGCGGGCGGCCGGAGCCCCATGTACTGATCGGCGGTCTGGGCGTCGGCTTCTCACTCGCGCACGCCGCCGCCGACCCGCGCTGGGGGCGCATCACGGTGGTGGAACGCGAGCCGGCCGTCATCGAATGGCACCGGCGCGGACCGCTGGCCGAGGTGTCCTCCGACGCGCTGTCCGACCCTCGTACCGAGATCGCCGAAGCCGATCTCCTCGAATTCGTCAATGAGATGTCCGCCACATATGACGCCCTGTGCCTGGACATCGACAACGGGCCCGACTGGACCGTTACCGAGGGCAACGGCGGTCTGTACTCACCATCCGGACTGACAAGCTGCGCAAGGGTGTTGAAGCCGGGCGGGGTCCTGGCGGTGTGGTCGGCCCAGCCGTCCTCGGAATTCGAGGAAACCTTGCGGAATGCCGGGTTCCAACAGGTGCGTACCGAAGAGATCCCGGTTGCCCGAGGCGTTCCGGACGTCGTGCACCTCGGGGTCCGACCTGGATAGCCGAGGCACGGTAACTGCCCGTACGCTGCTCCCCTGACGCCGATCATTCACGCGGCAACCGCAGTCATGCGCAATCAAGGGATCACCCCACGGATCCCGGAAAGCAATACAGGGGCGGGCGATGGAGCAGACACACACCTCCCAGACCGGCACGACGGCGACCCCGGGCGCTCAGCGCCGGGTGCTGGTGGTCGAGGACGACGCGACGATCGTCGACGCCATCGCGGCCCGGCTGCGCGCCGAGGGATTCCTCGTGCAAACAGCGAGTGACGGTCCGGCCGCCGTCGACACCGCCGAGGCATGGCAGCCCGACCTGCTGATCCTCGACATCATGCTGCCGGGCTTCGACGGCCTGGAGGTCTGCCGCCGGGTGCAGGCGCAGCGGCCGGTGCCGGTGCTGATGCTCACCGCGCGGGACGACGAGACGGACATGCTGGTCGGGCTCGGCGTGGGCGCCGACGACTACATGACGAAACCCTTCTCCATGCGGGAGCTGGCCGCGCGCGTGCATGTACTGCTGCGCCGCGTGGAGCGCGCCGCGCTGGCCGCCACCACCCCGCGCTCGGGCATCCTGCGCCTCGGCGAGCTGGAGATCGACCACGCGCAGCGGCGGGTGCGGGTGCGCAGCGAGGACGTCCACCTCACGCCCACCGAGTTCGACCTCCTCGTATGCCTCGCGAACACCCCGCGTGCCGTACTCTCGCGCGAGCAGCTGCTCGCCGAGGTGTGGGACTGGGCGGACGCGTCCGGGACGCGGACCGTGGACAGCCACATCAAGGCGCTGCGGCGGAAGATCGGCGCGGAGCGGATCCGCACGGTGCACGGTGTGGGATACGCGCTGGAGACCCCGACACCGTAGACCGGTGCTTGCGTAGGGGGCTGGTGGCGGTATGAGCGGTGCGGGTGAGTCGCAGTCACGCAGGAGCGCGACGCCCTGGGGTGGTGTGCGCCCCTTCTCGATCAAGACGAAGCTGGGCACGCTCGTCGTCGTCTCGGTCCTGATCACCACCGGTCTGTCGATGATCGCGGTGCGCACCGAGACGGAGCTGCGCTTCATCACGGTGTTCTCCATGATCGCCACGCTGCTCATCACGCAGTTCGTGGCGCATTCGCTCACCTCGCCGCTGGACGAGATGAACGCGGTCGCCCGGTCCATCTCGCACGGCGACTACACGCGCCGGGTGAACGACAGCCGCCGGGACGAGCTGGGCGACCTGGCCCAGACGATCAACCTGATGGCCGACGAGCTGGAGGCCCAGGACCGCCAGCGCAAGGAGCTCGTCGCCAATGTCTCGCACGAGCTGCGCACGCCCATCGCGGCGCTGCGCGCGGTCCTGGAGAACGTCGTGGACGGCGTCTCGGCCGCCGACACCGAGACGATGCGTACGGCCCTGAAGCAGACGGAGCGGCTCGGGCGCCTGGTGGAGACCCTTCTGGACCTCTCCCGTCTGGACAACGGCGTCGTCCCCCTGCGCAAGCGCCGTTTCGAGGTGTGGCCGTACCTGTCCGGCGTCCTGAAGGAGGCCAACATGGTGGCCTCCGCGCGCGGGGGCATCGCCTCGGACTCCGGGAAGCACACGCGTACGGATGTCCATCTGCACCTCGACGTGCACCCTCCGGAGCTGACCGCGCACGCGGATCCCGAGCGCATCCACCAGGTCGTCGCCAACCTCATCGACAACGCGGTCAAGCACAGCCCGCCGCACGGCCGTGTGACGGTCAGGGCCCGGCGCGGCGCGACGCCCGAGTCCCTGACCCTGGAGGTGCTGGACGAGGGTCCTGGCATCCCCGAGTCGGAGTGGCACCGTGTCTTCGAGCGGTTCAACCGCGGTTCCGTCAGCTCCCCCCACGGTCCCGGCAGCGACGGCGGCACCGGTCTGGGCCTCGCGATCGCCCGCTGGGCCGTCGACCTCCACGGCGGCCGTATCGGCGTGGCCGAGTCCCGCCGCGGCTGCCGCATCCAGGTCACCCTGCCCGGCCTCCCGTCCCTGCCGAACCAGCGCGCCGCACAGTCGTAGGGCATCGGCCGCCGCGGCGGGCGCGGGGCCGGTCCGTCCGCCGGAGCTTCACAGGAGCGGCTGCGGCTTTCCCGGGGCGCGGGAAAGCGCGCGGCAGCCTCATCCTGGCCGGAAAACCGCGAGTTGGCGGGATATACGTCACCTCTTCCGGGCCTTCCATCTGTGCCAAGTTGACGTAAAGTGCGATGTGGAGCCACAAGATCCGCGTGCTTCCGCGCTGGCGGACACGTGTGATCCGGCCGTAGTGCGGGAGAGGGCCGCGTGTATGTCGCCGCAGGCCCGGGCCGCTGCATGCATGAGAAACCGGAACCCCGTCTGCTTCCCGCCATTTCCGGGCTCGAAACGCGCTTTCGGATGTGACTTACACGACGATGAACCGGCCCGGCCTGACTCACCCGGCCACGGAGGCGTAGCCTTTATTCCCGCTGTCCATCACCTTGTGAAGCGGAAGAGGGCGGTTGCCGCCGTGTCGCCACAGTCCCCCAGTAACTCGAGCATCTCGACCGACGCAGACCAAGCGGGTAAGAACCCCGCCGCGGCCTTCGGTCCCAACGAGTGGCTCGTCGACGAGATCTATCAGCAGTACCTCCAGGACCCGAATTCGGTAGACCGCGCCTGGTGGGACTTCTTCGCCGACTACAAGCCAGGGGCGCCCGCCACCTCGGCTCCGGCGGATACCGCGGCCCCGGCGGCCGCGAGGACCACCACGGAGGCCCCGAAGCCCGCGCCCGCCGCGCCGGCGGCCCCCTCGGCTCCGGCCCGGGCCGCCGCTCCCGCGCCGGCCGCCCCGGCCCCCGTGGTCCCGAAGCCCGCGGCGGCCGCTCCGAAGCCCGCGGCTGCCGCTGCGAAGCCCGTCGCCGTGTCCGCCGACGGCCCGGAGTACGTGCCGCTGCGCGGCCCGTCCGCCGCCGTCGCGAAGAACATGAACGCCTCCCTGGAGCTGCCCACGGCCACGTCCGTGCGCGCGGTCCCGGTGAAGCTGCTCTTCGACAACCGCATCGTGATCAACAACCACCTGAAGCGCGCCCGGGGCGGGAAGATCTCCTTCACGCACCTGATCGGCTACGCGATGGTGCAGGCCATCAAGGCGATGCCGTCGATGAACTGGTCGTACGGCGAGAAGGACGGCAAGCCGGTCCTGGTCAAGCCGCCGCACGTCAACTTCGGTCTGGCCATCGACCTGGTGAAGTCCAACGGTGACCGCCAGCTGGTCGTCGCGGGCATCAAGAAGGCCGAGACGCTGAACTTCTTCGAGTTCTGGCAGGCCTACGAGGACATCGTCCGCCGCGCCCGTGACGGCAAGCTCACGATGGACGACTTCTCGGGTGTCACGGTCTCCCTGACCAACCCGGGCGGCCTCGGCACCGTGCACTCGGTGCCGCGTCTGATGCCCGGCCAGTCCGTGATCATGGGCGTCGGCTCCATGGACTACCCGGCCGAGTTCCAGGGCACGTCCCAGGACACGCTCAACAAGCTGGGCATCTCCAAGGTCATGACCCTGACGTCGACGTACGACCACCGGGTCATCCAGGGCGCCGCCTCCGGCGAGTTCCTGCGGATCGTCGCGAACCTGCTTCTCGGTGAGAGCGGCTTCTACGACGACATCTTCGAGGCCCTGCGCATCCCGTACGAGCCGGTCCGCTGGCTCAAGGACATCGACGCCTCGCACGACGACGACGTCACCAAGGCCGCCCGTGTCTTCGAGCTGATCCACTCCTACCGGGTCCGCGGCCACGTCATGGCCGACACCGACCCGCTGGAGTACCGCCAGCGCAAGCACCCCGACCTGGACATCACCGAGCACGGGCTCACGCTGTGGGACCTGGAGCGCGAGTTCGCGGTCGGCGGCTTCTCCGGCAAGTCCCTGATGAAGCTGCGCGACATCCTGGGCGTGCTGCGCGACTCGTACTGCCGCACCACCGGCATCGAGTTCATGCACATCCAGGACCCGAAGCAGCGCAAGTGGATCCAGGACCGCATCGAGCGCCCGCACACCAAGCCGGAGCGTGAGGAGCAGCTGCGCATCCTGCGCCGGCTGAACGCGGCGGAGGCCTTCGAGACCTTCCTGCAGACGAAGTACGTCGGCCAGAAGCGCTTCTCCCTGGAGGGCGGCGAGTCCGTCATCCCGCTGCTCGACGCGGTGCTGGACTCGGCGGCCGAGTCCCGCCTGGACGAGGTCGTCATCGGCATGGCCCACCGCGGCCGTCTGAACGTCCTGGCGAACATCGTCGGCAAGTCGTACGCGCAGATCTTCCGCGAGTTCGAGGGCAACCTCGACCCGAAGTCGATGCACGGCTCCGGTGACGTGAAGTACCACCTGGGCGCCGAGGGCGTCTTCACGGGCCTGGACGGCGAGCAGATCAAGGTCTCGCTCACCGCCAACCCCTCGCACCTGGAGGCGGTCGACCCGGTCCTGGAGGGCGTCGCCCGCGCCAAGCAGGACATCATCAACAAGGGCGGCACGGACTTCACGGTCCTGCCGGTGGCCCTCCACGGCGACGCGGCCTTCGCGGGCCAGGGCGTGGTGGCCGAGACCCTGAACATGTCGCAGCTGCGCGGCTACCGCACCGGCGGCACGGTCCACGTGGTCATCAACAACCAGGTCGGCTTCACCGCCGCCCCGGAGTCGTCCCGGTCCTCGATGTACGCCACGGACGTGGCCCGCATGATCGAGGCCCCGATCTTCCACGTGAACGGCGACGACCCCGAGGCCGTCGTGCGCGTCGCGCGCCTGGCCTTCGAGTTCCGCCAGGCGTTCAACAAGGACGTGGTGATCGACCTCATCTGCTACCGCCGCCGCGGTCACAACGAGACCGACAACCCGGCCTTCACCCAGCCGCTGATGTACGACCTGATCGACAAGAAGCGCTCGGTGCGCAAGCTGTACACCGAGTCCCTGATCGGTCGCGGCGACATCACCCTGGAAGAGGCCGAGCAGGCCCTCCAGGACTACCAGGGCCAGCTGGAGAAGGTCTTCACGGAGGTCCGCGAGGCCGCCTCGCAGCCGGCCGCGTCGGAGTCCGGCGACCCGCAGGCCGGCTTCCCGGTCGCGGTTCCCACGGCCATCTCCGCCGAGGTCGTCAAGCGCATCGCCGAGTCCCAGGTCAACGTCCCCGATCGCATCACCGCCCACCCGCGTCTGCTGCCCCAGCTGCAGCGCCGGGCGTCGATGGTCGAGGACGGCACGATCGACTGGGGCATGGGCGAGACCCTCGCCGTCGGCTCCCTCCTCCTGGAGGGCGTTCCGATCCGGCTGTCCGGCCAGGACTCGCAGCGCGGTACGTTCGGTCAGCGCCACGCGGTGATCATCGACCGTGAGACGGGCGAGGAGTTCACGCCGCTGATGTACCTCGCGGAGGACCAGGCGCGTTACAACGTCTACAACTCCCTCCTCTCCGAGTACGCGGTGATGGGCTTCGAGTACGGCTACTCGCTGGCGCGTCCCGACGCGCTGGTGATGTGGGAGGCCCAGTTCGGCGACTTCGTCAACGGCGCCCAGACGGTCGTGGACGAGTTCATCTCCTCGGCGGAGCAGAAGTGGGGCCAGACGTCCGGCGTCACCCTGCTCCTCCCGCACGGCTACGAGGGCCAGGGCCCGGACCACTCGTCCGCCCGCCCGGAGCGGTTCCTCCAGCTGTGCGCGCAGAACAACATGACGGTGGCCATGCCGACGCTCCCGTCGAACTACTTCCACCTGCTGCGCTGGCAGGTCCACAACCCGCACCACAAGCCGCTGGTCGTCTTCACCCCGAAGTCGATGCTGCGTCTGAAGGCCGCGGCGTCGAAGGCGGAGGAGTTCACGAGCGGCCAGTTCCGCCCGGTCATCGGCGACGACTCGGTGGACCCGGCGGCGGTCAAGAAGGTCGTGTTCACCGCGGGCAAGGTCTACTACGACCTGGACGCCGAGCGGAAGAAGCGCGGCGTCACGGACACGGCGATCATCCGTCTCGAGCGGCTGTACCCGCTCCCGGGTGCCGAGGTCCAGGCGGAGATCGCCAAGTACCCGAACGCCGAGAAGTACCTGTGGGCCCAGGAGGAGCCGGCCAACCAGGGCGCCTGGCCGTTCATCGCCCTGAACCTGATCGACCACCTGGACCTGGCGGTCGGCGCCGACGTGCCGCACGGCGAGCGTCTGCGTCGTATCTCCCGCCCGCACGGGTCGTCCCCGGCCGTGGGCTCGGCCAAGCGGCACCAGGCGGAGCAGGAACAGCTGGTGCGTGAGGTGTTCGAGGCCTGAGCCTGACGGCCTGGTCCGCACAGGAACACGAAAGGCGGCCCACCGGGAGTGTCCCGGTGGGCCGCTTCTCTGTCGTCACTGTCTCTTGGAAACCACGAAGTCGCCGATGACCAGATGGTCGATGTCCGTGCCGAGGAAGCAGGCCACGGCGTCCTGGGGCGAGCAGACGATCGGTTCGCCGGCCACGTTGAACGACGTGTTGACCAGGCAGGGCACCCCGGTACGGGCCTTGAACTCCCGCAGCAGGCCGGCCAGGAGCGGGTTGCCCTCGTCGGTGACCGTCTGGACGCGGGAGGTGGCGTCCACGTGCGTGGCCGCCGCGATGGTGTCGACGTACTCCTGCCGCACCGGGAAGACGAAGGTCATGTACGGGGAGGTCCGCTTCTTGCCCAGTGCGAAGACCCGGGCTGCGTCCTCCTCCAGCACGATCGGGGCGAAGGGGCGGAACTGCTCGCGGTGCTTGACCCGTTCGTTGATGATGTCCTTCATCTCCGCACAGCTCGGGTCGGCGAGGATGCTGCGGTTGCCCAGCGCCCTCGGCCCGAACTCCGTCCGGCCCTGGAACCAGCCGACGACCGCGCGCCGGGCCAGCAGTTCGGCGGTCCTGGCGACCGTCTCCCGAGTCGGCAGCTCCTCCCAGGTGAGTTCCGCGGAGTGCCGCTCCAGCACCTCCCGTATCGCGTCGGTGCCGTACTCCGGGCCGGTGTAGGGGGCGTTGCCGGGCTCGACGGTCCGGTGTTCCCGGTACGCGACATGGGCGGCGGCGCCGATGGAGACGCCCGGGTCGCTGGCGCCGAAGCTGACCTCCAGGCGCTGGAAGGGCGAACCCTCCAGCAGTTTGGTGTTGTTGACGCAGTTCAGCGCGAGCCCGCCCTCGAAGACCAGGTGCCGCAGCGCGGTGGCCTCGGCGAGGGCGGCCAGCTGGTGGGCGGTGACGGTCTCCACCATGTGCTGGGCGGCGCAGGCCACCCGTACCCGGTGCTCGAAGGTGTGACGGTTGTCGTCGGTGCCCCCGAACAGCTTGTCGAGCAGCTGGTCGTAGGCGTCCGGGCCGCGCCGGCCGGGGTTGCGCAGGGAGTAGCGGCCGTCGGGTTCCAGGGTGACGATCTCACCGAGCAGCGGGTTGTCCGCGGGCGCCGGGCCGAACCCGGCGAGGCCCATGACCTTGTACTCGTCGTTGTTGGGGACGAAGCCCAGGTAGCGCGTGATGGCCCCGAAGAGCTGCGCGACGGAGTTGTTGGCGTCGACGGTGAAGCGGTCGAAGACGGTCACCTCGCCGTCGCGGATCTCGCCCATGATGGTGCTGTCGCGTTCGGCGGTTCCGTCGTTGATGAGGAAGGCGGTGTCGCCGAGGCCGGAGAACATCCGGCCGCAGGCCAGATGGGCCCGGTGGTGCGGGACGGTGACCAGCTTCTCGTCCGGCAGGGCGTACCCGGTGTGGCGCGTGAAGTCCTCGATGAGCGCCCCGCGGCCCAGGGCCCCCAGGTAGAGCTCGCCGAAGGTGCGCAGGACGCGAAGCTTGTCCTCCGCGGCCATCGGGGCGCCGGCCACGTCGCCGATGAGGGCCTGGGCGTAGGCGTCGGAGTGGTTCCAGCCGAAGGCGAAGCGGTCGACGTCGTCGAAGGTGAGACCGGCCTCGTCCAGCACCCAGCGGATGGCGTTGACCGGGAACGCGCTGGTCTTCTTCTGCCGGTTGAGGCGCTCCTCCTCCACGGCGGCCACGAGCCGGCCGTCGACGATCAGCGCGGCAGCGGCGTCATGGCCGATGAGCTGGTGCCGGTCGACGCTGTCCGGCGTGTGGCCGTAGAGGCTGCCGTAGAGTTCGGCGGCGCGGGAGAAGCCGTTGTAGCCGAGGACGATCATGAGGCTCCATGAGAGGTCGGGCGGGCCGGGTACGGGCGAGGGGGCTTCGGCTTCACACCGCGCTCAGCTCCGGGAGGGGGAAGACGAGTCGTCCGCCCCCCGCCCTGAACTCCTGCTCCCGGTCGAGGAATCCGTCCCGGTAGATCCAGGGCAGCACCAGCAGCTGGTCGGGCCGCCGGTCCTTGGCCTCCTCCTCGGAGACGATGGGGATGCCCGTGCCGGGGGTGAAGCAGCCGTGCTTCTCGGGGCTGACCTCGCCGATGCAGGGCAGGTCGTCCGTGGTGAGGCCGCAGAACTGGAGGATGACGTTGCCCTTGGTGGAGGCGCCGTAGCCGAGGGTCGTCAGGCCCTGGCGGCGGGAGTCCGCCAGGAAGTCCCGGAGCTGGTCGCGGGAGGCGTGGGCGCGCTTGGCGAACGCCTCGTACGGGGCGGCCGTGCCGAGGTCCAGGGCGCGTTCGGCGGTGCGGATCCGGGCGAGGCCGGCCTCGTCGACGGTGTGCCGGCTGGAGCGCCGGGCGAGGACGGCGCTGAGGCTGCCGCCGTAGACCGGGGTGAGTTCGGCCCTGATGACGCGCAGTCCGACGCGCTCGGCCATCCACTCGATCTGCTGGAGGGCGTAGTACTCCAGGTGCTCGTGGCAGATGACGTCGTACGCCGTGGCGTCGAGCATGGCCGGCAGATAGCTCTGCTCCATCAGCCAGACGCCGTCGTCGTCGAGGATGTCGTGGACGTCCTGCATGAACTCCAGGGGCTGCGGCAGGTCGTAGAACATCGCGACGGAGGTGACGACCTTGGCGCGGCGTGAGCCGTAGCGCGCCTGGAAGCTCTCGCGGGAGAAGAAGTCCGACAGCAGCTCGGCGCCCGCCGGGTAGTGGGCACGGAACTTGTCCGCTGCCGGGTCGATGCCGACGAGGGTGGGGCCCTCGGCGTAACCGCGCAGCAGGGTCCCGTCGTTGCTGCCGATGTCGACCACGAGGTCACCGGGGCCCGGGTCCATGAGGGCGGTGAGCTGATCGACCTTGCCGCGCAGGTGGTTGATCATGAACTCGCGGATGCCGGACCGGTAGCCGTAGCCCGCGCCGTACATGAGCGACGGGTCGGCCGTGTGGCGCAGCTGGACCAGGCCGCAGCCTGCGGGTGAGCACCTCACCAGGTCGAGCGGGACCTGGGGGACGTTCTCGGCGCGGTCCCGGGGGAAGACCCCCGTCAGGGCCTGGGGGCCCAGGTCGAGCACCGGCAGCAGTTCCCTGTTGCCGCACACACGGCACTCGTCAATGATCATGGCTTCTCCAAGTCGGGCTCGGGCGGTGGTACCGGGCTGCCGTGGTCAGTTCTCGCCCCAGACCAGGTAGATGATCGGGTTCTCGCGCTGGGGCAAGTGGTGGAGCGTGACGCTCCCCAGGTCCAGGAACTCGGTGAGGGCCTTGGTCTCGCCCGGCCACTTGGGGTGGGCCAGCTCGTCGAAGGCGATGATGCTGCCCTTGGCCAGATAGGGGCGGATGGCCTGGAGCGTCTCCCGGGTCGGCTCGTACAGGTCGAGGTCGATGTAGGCGAGCGCGATGATGGTTTCGGGGTTCTCCTGGAGGTACTGCGGGACGGTCTTGCGGACGTCGCCCTGCACCACGAAGCTCCGCCTGGTGTGTCCGTAGGGCTCGTTGGCCTCGTGGGCGGCGAGGACCTGGCGCAGGTGCTCGACCTCGTCCTCGGGGACGGCGAAGCGGCCGGCCACGGCGCTGGGGGTGGCGCGGTCGACGTCGGAGACGTCGGGGAAGCCCGTGAAGGTGTCGAAGCCGACGATCCGGCGGAGCGAGTTGTACGGCTCGTAGATGCTGCGCAGGGCGGTGAAGGCGGCGAGGTGGCGGCCGTGCAGGACCCCGAACTCCATGATGGTGCCCGGTACGTCGAGGATCCGCCGGTACAGCGCGTCCATGGCGAGCAGGTCGGCCAGCTGGGGGCGGCGCAGATAGACCGGCAGGTTGTCGATGAGGTACTCGGGCGGGATCGGGGTCTGGGCCAGCAGCCTGGTCAGGCGCAACCGGGAATCGCGCTCCCCTTCCGACTCGTGCGGCACGGTGCGCGGGTCTCGGAACTCGTTCTCCGTCATGTCTTCCTCTCTGGGTGGGGGCGGTGGCCTGCTCAGCGGCTGGTGGCCTTGCTGTCCCACATGTCGCTCAGGGACTGCCGCAGCGGGATGCGGGGCGCCCAGCCGAGCAGGGAGCGGGCCCGTCCGATGTCGGCCTGGATCCAGTCGGCGCCGAGACCGCGCGTGGGCGCCTCGCGGACGCCGGTGTCGGGCAGGCCCGCCACCGTGAGTGCCTGGGACACCAGCTCGCGCACCGGGACGCCGACGCCGCTGCCGATGTTGAAGGTGCCGTTGCCGGCCGGCCGGAGTGCGGCGAGGACCACGGCCTCGGCGACGTCCCGGACGTCGATCCAGTCGCGTACGGCGTCGCCCACGGTGACCTCGGGGGCGGCGCCGGTCTCGGCCGCGGTGCGCAGGGTGGGCAGGAGCTTGCCCACGAAGCCGGCCGGGGTCGGGTAGGGGCCGCAGGTGTTGACGAGGCGGAGCACGACCGCGCTGATCTCGCCGGCGTCCGCGGCCGACTGGACGGTCCGGCTCGCGGCGAGTTTGGCGCGGGCGTAGGCGCCCGACGGGGCCGGCGGGACGGTCTCGTCGAGGGGGGTGCCGGGGTTGCCGGGGCCGTACTCGTGGATGGTGCCGATGTGCACCAGCACGGGCCGGGACGGGATGCCGGCCAGCGCCCGGACGAGCCGGCGGGCGAGCCCCTCGGAGGCGTCGAGCAGTTCCGCGGCGCGTGCTTCACCGCCGTCGGCAGCACTGGTGACATCGGTCGCTCCGCCCATGTCGGTGGCGTTGACTACCGCGTGGGCGCCCTCTTCGGTGAACAGGGCACGCAGGTCGGCCGGCGAGGCCGTGCTCAGGTCCAGGGACCGGAACGGGTGGTCGGCCAGATGCGCCGCGGGCCGCCGGGCCACGACGACCGCCCGGTGCCCGCGCCGGGCGAAGGCGGCACAGACATGCCGGCCCACGCAGCCGGTGCCGCCCAGCACGATGACGGTGCGCGGGGGGCCGGACGGTTCAGCGGGGGCCGACGGGGGCCTGGACGGCGAAGGGTTCTGCATGGATCCTCCGGACTGGGCTGGGTTCGGTCTCGACGAGGTCGAGGAGGTACGACCCGTAGTCGGTGCCCGCCTGTTGCAGACCGAGCCGGTGGCACTGCTCGGCGGTGATGAATCCCTTGCGGTAGGCCACCTCCTCGACACAGCCGATGCGTACGCCCTGACGCTGCTCGAGGATCTGCACGTACTGCCCCGCCTCCAGGAGCGCGTCGTGGGTGCCGGTGTCGAGCCAGACGAAGCCGCGTCCGAGCTCGGCGAGACGGGCGCGGCCCTGGTCGAGGTAGACCCGGTTGACGTCGGTGATCTCCAGCTCGCCCCGGTCGGAGGGGACCAGGTCGCGCGCGATGGCGACCACGTCGTTGTCGTACATGTAGAGGCCGGTGACGGCGATGTTGGAGCGGGGGTCGCGCGGCTTCTCCGTGAGTCCCACGAGCCTGCGCTCGGCGTCGAGTTCGGCGATGCCGTACCGCCAGGGGTCGTGGACGGGGTAGCCGAACAGGGCGCAGCCGTCAAGCCGTTCGGCGGTGGTCCGCAGGAGTTCGGAGAAGCCGTGGCCGTGGAAGACGTTGTCGCCGAGGATCAGGGTGACCTCGTCGTCGCCGATGTGGTCGGCGCCCAGCGTGAACGCCTCGGCGATGCCGTTGGGCTCCTTCTGCTCGGTGTACCGGATGTCGAGGCCGAGGTGGGAGCCGTCGCCGAGCAGGCTGCGGAACATCTCCAGGTGCTGCGGGGTGGAGATGATCAGGGTCTCGCGGATCCCGGCGAGCATGAGGACCGACAGCGGGTAGTAGATCATCGGCTTGTTGTAGACCGGCAGGATCTGCTTGGAGACGACCCCGGTCAGCGGCCGGAGCCGGGTTCCGCTGCCGCCGGCGAGGATGATGCCCTTCATACCCGTGTCCCCACCGCTCGGTCCCGGACCGCGGCGGGGGTGCCGAGGCGCTCCTCCAGTTCCCGGCAGAGTTCGTAGGGCGGCAGCAGACCGCTGCGCTCGGCCTCCTCGAGGGTGAGGGCGCGGGTGTCGCGCTCGGACAGCAGCGGCTCCAGGTCCTTGGGGATGGGCAGGGCGAGGGCGGGGTCCAGCGGGGAGAGGGCGTACTCGTTCTCCGGCACGTACGGCGCCGAGACCAGGTACGACATCACCGTGTCGTCGGTGAGGGCGACGAACGCGTGGCCCACGCCGACCGGCAGGTAGACCGCGCCGGGGGCGGAGCCGTCGAGCTGGACGGCGTCCCAGCGGCCGTAGGTGGGCGAGCCGGGCCGGATGTCGACCACGATGTCCAGCGCCCGGCCGCTCACGCAGGACACGTACTTGGCGGCGCCGGGTGGCGCGCCGGTGTAGTGGATGCCCCGGACGACACCGCGGCGGGACACACTGTGGTTGCTCTGGGCGACCGCGAACAGCGGGCCGCCGCGGGCGGCTTCGAAGGCCGGCTGCTGAAACGGAGCGGAGAACACCCCGCGCTCGTCGCGGAACGTCCGTGGGGTGAAGGCCACCGCGCCGGTCACGGCGAGTTTGCGCGATTCCATGCGTCCCTCCTGGCGGGGGAAGAGAAGGCGGAATGCCGGGGAGTCCGTGGGAGGCCGTGTGAGGTCCCGGAGCTCCACGGGATTCGGGCAGTTGGGCAGAGGGCGGCTGGGGCCCGTCCGGCGGATCGGCCCGGAGTGGAGCCGTGGCGTCCCTGGTCCGCACGGGGCGGAGGGGGACGCGGTGCGTCGGCGGCCGGCGCGCCGGGGCCGATGTGCGCGCCGGCCCCGTGTCTGCTGTGCGGCCCGCCGGGCCGGCCGCCTCCGCCCGGGGGCCGGGGGCCGGCCGCCCCTGCCTCCGACGGCGTTCAGCCGTGGGTCAGTTCGGTCATCCGGCCGACGACGTCGTGCGGGGTCGGCAGGGCGGCGATCTCGGCGCTCAGGCGCCGGGCGAGCTCGGTGAAGCCGGTGTCCGACAGGACCTGGTGGCAGGCCGCGCCGACCGCGTCCGGGGTCTCGTCGCAGGTCGGCAGGGTCACCGCGGCGCCGTACCCGGCGAGGCGGCGGGCCGTGTCGGCGAGCATCTCGGCGCCGGGCACGATGACCTGGGGCACTCCGGCGGTCATGCCGGTCAGGGTGGTGACGCCACCGCCGTGGTGGACGAGCAGGTCGCAGGTGCGTGCCACCACGTCGAGCGGCATCCACCCGGCGTTGCCGAGCGCGTCCCCGCACGCCTCCCGCAGGCCGGGCGCGAGGGCGTCGGGGCACGCGACCAGCACCTCGGCGTCGAGCGGCTTCAGTTCGAGTACGGCGCGGGCGAGGAACTCGAAGAGCTTGTGCGCGCCTTCCCGGGTCACCTGGCTGCCGGCCGTGAGGCAGATCCGTCGGCGTCCCTCGGGGCGGGTGTACATCCAGGGTTCGAGTTCACGGTGCCGGTTGCCGAGGGCGAACCGCATCGGCAGGGCGGGGGCCGCGCCCCCGGGCCTCAGGCTGGGTGGGCAGACATCGACGAACAGGTCGGGTTCCGGAACCCGTTCGAGGCCCAGCTCGGCGAGTTCCGGGGCCAGTTCCTCATCGGCGCCCGGGTGGATGTGGCGGGCGTCGATGGCGTCCCAGGTGGCCCGGACGTACGGCACAGCCAGGTGCCGGGCGAGCAGCGCGGCGGCGTAGGTGGTGGTGCCGCCCACGACGAGGTCGGGGCGCCATCGCTCGCCGAACCGGAGCAGCGGGGGCAGGCTCGCCGCCGCCATCCGGGCGAACCAGCGGCCGGTGAACAGGCCCTGTTCGGCGACGGGCCGGCCGAGCGGCAGCGGCACGGCACGGCCCGCGCGGTCCCGGGAGATGAAGTGGCCGAGGGGCTGCTCGGTGACCGGCAGTGCGGGCAGTCCGGAGGCGGTGACGGCCGGCATGATCTCGTGGTTGGCGGCCATGAAGACCTGATGGCCTGCGGCCCGGGCGGCGGTGGCGAGCGGGGCGAGCGCGAACACGGTGGCCGGTCCGCCGCCGGTGACGAAGAGGGTTCTCATGGGGCGCTCCTCAGGTGTCAGGTCAGGCCGACGACGTCACCGCGTCGAGCACCTCGGTCGGCAGTGGCATGCTCTCGACCTCCCGGGCGAGGTCACGGGCCCGCCCGGCGTACGACGGGTCCGTGAGCAGTTCCTTCAGCGCCTGGGTGATCGCCTCGCCGGTGGCCTCGTCGGGCAGGAGGCGTACGGCGGCGCCGTACTCGGCGACCAGCCGGGCCGACTCCCTGACCTTGGCCTCCTGCGGGAGCAGCAGCTGGGGTACGCCGCCGAGGGCCGCGGTGAGGCCGGTGAGGCCGCCCGCGTGGTGGACGACCAGGTCGCAGGTCGGCATCACGACGTCCAGTGGGAACCAGCCGGCCCTGATCTGCGGGAACTCCTCGCGAAGCCGGGCGGCGACGTCGTCGGGCGCGGGCACGACGAGTTCGGCGCCCAGTTCGGCCAGGGCCGCGAGGGTGGTGCGGATCAGCTCGAAGTTGTTGTCGAGGGCGGCCATGCTGCCACCGGTGACACAGACCCGGCGGCGCCCTTCGGGGCGGGTGTACATCCACGGCTCGCTCACCGTCTGCGAGTTGACGGGGATGTAGCGGATCTGCTGGGCGGGGGCCGCGTCGGCGGGACGGATCGAGGGCGGGCAGTTGTCGACGAGCAGGGCGGGGGGCTCGATCCGGTCGAGGCCGAGCCTCCTCAGCTCCGGCTGCAGTTCGTCCTCGCTGCAGAGGTGGATTCCGTTGGTGTCCAGGGCCGTCCAGGTGTGCCGGACCCACGGCACGGACAGCTCGTGGGCGAGCAGGGCGGCCGCGTAGGCGTGGGGTCCGCCGATCACGGTGTCGGGGCGCCAGGCCGCCGCCACCTCCCGCAGCCGCACCAGGCTCTCGGCCGCCACGCGTCCGAACCAGCGGCCGGTGTAGCGGATGAACTCGGGGTGGTCCACGTCGTCCGGGACGACCTCCCGCTCGCCCGAGCGCCGGGTCGCCTTGAGGTCGGCGATCGGTGTCGTGGTCGCGGCGAGGGCCGGGAGGCCGATGCCCGTGACGACGGAGGTACGTTCCCTGATGGTCGACATGAAGACCTGGTGGCCCGCGTCCCGCGCCGCGGTGGCGAGCGGGGCGAGGGCGAAGATGTTGGACGGGGTGGGCCCGGCCACGAACAGCAGCCTCATGGGGGACTCGCCTTTCGATGACGGGTGGGGGTCAGGTCAGCAGGTGGAGGGTTTCCACCCCCATGACGTGGCCCGCCGGCATGAACTCCGGCTCGCGGTCGGGGTCACGGCGCAGCCCGGGGAAGCGGTCGAGGAGGATCTCCAGGGCGAGCCGGCCCTCCAGCCGGGCCAGGGGTGCTCCCATGCAGAAGTGGGCGCCGCGGCCGAACGCGAGGTGGGCGGGGTTCTCCCGGTCCAGGTCGAAGACGTGCGGGGCGGTGAACCGCCGCTCGTCCCGGCTCGCGGCGGCCGTCCACGCCATCACGACCTGGTGGGTGTCCAGCTGGGCGTCCCCGAGGCGGGTCGGCCGGGTGGTGACCCGGCGCAGGACGGTGAGGGGGCTGTACAGCCGCAGGGACTCCTCGATGGCCGTGGGGATCCGGCCGCGGTCCTCGCGTACGGCGCGCATCGCGTCCGGGTTGGCGTCGAGGCAGAGCATGGTGTTGCCGAGCAGCATGGTCGTGGTGATGTGTCCGGCCACCAGCAGCACGAAGGCGAAGTTGACGGCCTCGGTGGTGCTCAGCCGGGTGCCGTCCACCTCGGCTTCCACCAGCCGGGTCAGCAGGTCCTCGCGCGGGGCCGTACGGCGGCTCTCGACGTGCTCGCGCAGGTAGCCGGAGAGGTTGCCGATCTGCCGCATCGTCTCCTCACGCTGGGCGATCAGTTCGGGGGTCTCCTCGCCGGTGGAGAACGCCTGGTTGTTCTCCAGCAGCTTGCCGACCCACTCGCGGAACAGTCCGCGGTCCTCGGCGGGCACGCCGAGGAGTTCGGCGATCACGATGACGGGCAGCGGGTGCGCGAGCGTGTCCACGAGGTCGAAGGTCCCGCCCGGTTCGACGTCCCGGAGGAGTTCGTGGGTGAGCTCCTTGATGCGGGGCTCCAGGGCGGCGACGACACCGCGGGTGAAGACACCGCTGACGAGCCGGCGCAGCTGGGTGTGTTCGGGCGGGTCCGTCGTGGTGAGGTTGCCGGGCAGGACCTGGCGCTTGTCCTCGGGGACGAGGACGCTGAGGTCGGACGAGAAGACCTCGGGATCCCCGAGCACCTGTCGGCACTCCTCCCAGCCGTAGACGTTCCACACGCCCTTGCCCTCGTCGCGGACGACACGGCCGGGCGGCTGCTCGCCGCGCATCCAGAACTGGTCCTTGTGGAAGGCACTCCGGGTGCCGGTTGCGGTCACTTCACACCTTTCGCTGGTTCTGTCGGACGAGGCCTTCCAGGACGGCGACCGTCGCGGCGGGGGTGGGCATGCTCTCCATCTCGGCGCGCAGCTTGGCCGCGGACGCCGTGTATCCGGGGTCGTCCAGCAGCCGGCGCAGTGACGCGCGCAGCAGCTCGGGGTCGTCCTGTTTCCCGACGGTGTCGAGGGTGATGCCGGCGCCGCAGGCGGCGAGCCGGTCGCCGTGGGCGAAGCAGTCGGCCATCTGCGGCAGGGCGAGCTGCGGTACGCCGTGCAGGGTGGCCGTCATGGTGGTGGCCGAGCCGCCGTGGGTGACGATGGCGTCGCAGGAGTCGAGCGCGGCGTGCAGCGGGAAGGGGTCGGTCATCCGGACGTTGGGGGGGACCTCCCCGATGACGGCCCGGTGCCCGGCGTCGACGGTGGCCACGATCTCGACGCCGGCCAGTGAGCCGAAGGCGTGCAGCAGGGCCCGGACGAAGGGCACGCCGTGATAGGTGAGGGTGCGCCGCCCCAGGGAGACCAGGACCCGGCGGGTGTCGGACGAGGGCGTGCCCCAGTCGCGCCGCAGCCAGTCCGGCAGGGCGCCGCTGCCGTTGAACGGCACGTAGCGGACGGGGGTCTGCGGTGCCAGCTCCGGGAGTTGCAGGG
>NZ_VJZE01000819.1 GCF_009377205.1 Streptomyces phyllanthi | reverse complement strand
GGCCGACAGCTCTCCCCAGCGCACAGCCATCAGTCCTCCTCCACCCCAGCGCACAGCCGTACGGCACTCGCGCCCGTCGCGCCCCGTACGAGCCGCCGGGAGACGGTCACGCGCCCTGGTTCCCCGCCGTCCGCCCCGCGATAGTGGCCCTTCGTCGACGAACCGGGGGAGGACCGAAGTGGGTGGCAAGAACGGGAAACCTGAGCCCTCCGAGTCGGAGGTGCTCCTTTTCGGCGGGCCGTTGCGGTACGACATGGGCTGGTCCCAGCACGCGGACGCGTTCCTGGAGCTGAACTTCCGCGCGATGGTGAGACGGCTGCCGTCGCTGCTCGCCTCCAGCTTCCGGCTGGCCTGGCAGGCCGACCGCCGCGCCGCCCGGACCGTACTGGCGGCCGAGGTCGGCCAGGGCATGGCCCAGGCGGTGGGCCTGCTGGCGGTCAACACCGTGCTGGCCCGGCTGATGGCCGGCGGCCCCATCGAGGACCGGTTGCGGGGCGCCGCCCCGGCCCTCGTCACGGTCGCCGCCGTCATGCTGCTGGGCGCACTGCTGCGGGCGGCCTCGACCTACGCCACGGGTCGCCTGGAGCCCAAGGTGGAGCGTGTGGCGACCGAGTTGTATCTGGAGCGCGCGGCGGCCGTGGAGCTGGCCGCGATCGAGGACGACGCCTTCCACAAGCTGCTCGACACCGCGAAGTACGGCGCCCAGTCGGCCCGTCGCATGATCGCGTACTCCGCGCGCGTGGTGAACTCCATGATCTCGCTGGTCGCGGCGGCGGGCGTACTGACCGTGCTGCACCCGGCCCTGCTTCCGTTGCTGGTCACGATGACGCTGCCGAGCGCCTGGAGCGCCCTGACGATCGCCCGGCGCCGCTACGAGTCCTTCCACGCCTGGGTGCAGCACGCGCGGGCCGGGCACCTGATCGCCTCACTGCTGACCGAGCCGGAGGCGGCCCCGGAGATCCGTGTGCACGGTGTGGGCCCGTTCCTGCTGCGTCACTTCCGCTCGATGTCGGAGACGGCGGAGGCCGAGCAGGAGCGCCTGGCCCGCCTGGCGGCGCGTACGGGCCTGTTCGCCGCCGCGTGGACGGGCCTCGCCACCGTCGCGACGTACGCGACGCTCGGTGGCCTGCTGCTCGCCGGGGCCATGGCCCTCTCGGTCGCGGGTACGGCGGTCATCGCGATCCGCACCGGCTCCGCGAGCCTCGACACCCTCGTCCTGGAGGTCAACTCCCTGCACGAGGAAGCCCTGTTCGTGGGGGACATGCAGCGTCTGTACGTGGAGGCCGCCAAGCGGGCGATCCCGGTGGGCGGGGAGCCGCTGCCCGAGAGCCCGCGCGAGATACGCGTGGAGAACGTCACCTTCACCTACCCCGGGAAGGCGACCCGCCCCGCTCTGTGCGACGTGACGCTGACCGTGCCGCTGGGGAAGATCGTGGCGCTCGTGGGCGAGAACGGCTCGGGCAAGACAACCCTGGTCAAGCTGCTCGCCGGACTGTACGCGCCGGACCGGGGCCGGATCCTGTGGGACGACGTGGACGCGGCGACCGCCGACCGGCAGCAGATCGCCGGGCGCATCGCGATGGTGGCGCAGGACTTCAAGCGGTGGCCGTTCACGGCCCGGGTGAACGTCGCGGTCGGCCGCCCGTCCGTGGCCCTCACCGACGAGCGCGTCACCTCGTCGGTCGCCGAGGCGGGGGCCCAGGACGTGGTGGCCGATCTGCCGCGCGGCCTCGACACGTTGCTGGCCCGCGGGTTCAGCGGCGGGCACGAGCTCTCGGGGGGCCAGTGGCAGCGGCTGGGCATCGCGCGGGCCGCCTACCGGCGCGGGCGCATCCTGATCGTGGACGAGCCGACGGCGGCCCTCGACGCCCGTGCCGAGCTGGAGGTCTTCGAGAAGATCCGCGCTCTGGCGGGCACCGGCCAGACGGTCGTCCTCATCACCCACCGCCTGGCCTCGGTGCGCCACGCCGACCTGGTGCATGTCCTGGACCAGGGCCGCCTCGTGGAGTCCGGCACACCGGAGGAGCTCCTCGCCACGGGCGGCGTCTACGCGGAGCTGTACTCGCTGCAGGCGGAGCAGTTCACCGCGAAGGTGCCCACGCGGGAGGCGGGCTGACCTCGACTCACGGGCTCACCCCGTACCCCGGCTCACCCCGTACC
>NZ_VJZE01000818.1 GCF_009377205.1 Streptomyces phyllanthi | reverse complement strand
GGGTCACTGCTGCTCGGGGAGCGGCGGCCAGGGTTCGGGGACGGACGAGTCGGAGCCTGGAGTCGCGCGGATTACGGGACGTCACGAGGGCAGTCTTGCGGTTGACGGTCCGAAAACCCAAACGGAATGTCACAGGGGGCTACAGGGATGGCCAACGCAGGGGGTTCACGGGGCGCTCGACACGTGTGAGCCCGGCGATGCCCGAGCGGTAAGCGGAATGTGCGCCGCCGCTCTCCCTGTCCGTGTCCTGCCTGGGTCCTGCCCGCGTCCTGCCTGCGGCGTGTCCGCTGCGTGTCCGCGTCGTCCGGTCTACATCAGCGGGGTCAGGAACCGGCGGAGGGCCTCTTCGTAGCCCGCGGGGTCGGCGTTCCACATGGCTCCGTGGGGTGCGTGCGGGACCGTGTGGAGGGCGACCTGGTTCGGGCTGCGGTCGGCGAGGCGGCGGGAAGGGTCCCAGGGGGCGACGGTGTCGTCCGGGCCGTGGAAGATCAGGACGGGCGCCTTGAGCCGGCCGGGGGCGAGGGCCGCCTGGAGGGGGCCGCCGCGCAGACCGGTGCGGCCCTGGGCGGCGCGGACGGCCAGCGGCAGCAGGGCGCCCGGGGTGCGGCGGGCCGCGGCGAGGGCGCGCAGCGTGGCCTCCCAGTCGAGGACGGGCGAGTCCAGTACGAGCCCGGCGACACGGCTGCGCAGCGCCGAGTACGCGGCGGCGTGCAGGGCCATCGTGGCGCCGGTGGACCAGCCGTACAGGACCACCTGCTCGGCACCGTGGCGCACGGCGTGACGGATGGCCGCGTCCAGGTCGTGCCACTCGGTCTCGCCGAGGTGGTTCAGGCCGTCCGGGGAGCGGGGCGCGCCGGGGTCGCCGCGGTAGGCGGGGACGAGAACCGGGAGGTGGCAGCGGTGCAGGAACTCCAGGACGTTCATGGGGTGTTCGCGCGTGGCGCCCAGTCCGTGCACGGCGATCACCCAGATGTCGCGGGCCGCGGGCACGGACCAGGCGGGCAGGGTGCCGAGCTCGCCGGGGACGTCGAGGTCGGTGTGGTCGAGTCCGAGTGCGGTGGTCGGGTCGCCGACGTGCAGGTTCGGGGTGAGCCAGACCTTGTCGCCGGGTTCGAGGGTGCCGTGGACGACACGTTCCAGGCGGCGTACGACGGTGTCGGCGGTGTGGCCGACGGTGTCCAGGACAGGGCCGACGACCGCGTGCGAGCCGTTGCCCACGAGGCCGTACCGGCCGGGGCGCTGTGAGGCGAGGTCCCGGGTGAGCGTGATCTGTCCGGCGGCCGTCGCGTGGACGGTCAGCCGGGGCTCCGTCGGAAGCGGTCGGCCCGGCGCCGCCTTCAGCGCGGCATCACTGGCGAACCGGCCGGCGGCGATGCTCGCCGCTCCGGCTGCGAGGGCGACGGTTGCGGCCGCGGCCGCGGCTTTGACTGTGCGCACCCCTCCAGTGTCCAGACGGACCAGCCGACGGGCCAGCGGGCGGACGGCTCGGAGTGACGCGGTCCACACACCGCCCCTCACCCTGGCTGCCCGTACCCCCGCAACCGCTCCCCCACTTCCGCCACCTGCTCGCGGCTCAGGAGCGTCGGCGCCGTCCCGGGCACGGAGGACGCCGCGAGCCAGACGCGGCACATCCATTCGAGCTGGGCCGTGCGGTCGTACGCCTGGGAGAGGGAGGAACCGTGGGTGAGCGTGCCGTGGTTCTGGAGGAGACAGCCGGTGCGGCCCTCCAGAGCCCGCAGCACGTTCTCGGCCAGCTCCTGTGTGCCGTAGGTCGCGTACGGGGCGACCAGAACCTGTCCGCCGAGGGCGGCGGCCATGTAGTGGATCAGCGGCAATTCCCGGACGAGCGTGGAGACGGCCGTCGCGTGGACGGCGTGTGTGTGGACGACGGCGCGGGCGTCGGTGGCGTCGTAGACCGCGAGATGCATGGGGAGTTCGCTCGTCGGGCGGAGGGAGCCGAGGACCTGGCGGCCTGCGAGGTCGACGCCCACGACGTCCCCGGGCGCGAGCCGGTCGTACGGCACTCCTGTCGGCGTGACCAGCACCGTGTCGCCGACGCGCACCGAGACGTTGCCCGACGTCCCCACGACGAGGCCGTCGGCCACGGTCCGGCGAGCCGTCGCGACGAGCTCGTCCCACGCCCGCGCCACCTCGTCCGGCGCACCCCCGCCC
>NZ_VJZE01000817.1 GCF_009377205.1 Streptomyces phyllanthi | reverse complement strand
CCGCCGTACTCGCCCTGCCCTCCGTCGAAGCGACCGAGGTGAGCGGGACGAGCGGGACGAGCGGGACGAGCGGGGCGAGCGAACCGACGGGCAGCGCTTCCGGCGACGCCCCTCTGTCCGGCTCCGCCCCGTCCAGGGCCCGCCGTACCTCCGCCACGGTGGGGCGGGAGTCCGGGGCCTTCTCCAGACAGGCCCGCAGCAGCGGCAGCAGCTCCGCCGGTACGCCGTCGAGGTCCGGATCGTCGTAGACCGTCCGCATCAGCACGGCGGCCGCGGAGCCCCAGCCGAACGGGCGCACGCCCGTCACGGCGAACGCCAGCAGACACCCCAGCGAAAAGACATCGCTGGGCGTCCCGATCTCCCTGCCTCGGCCCTGGGCCTGCTCGGGGGAGAGGAACCCGGGCGAGCCGACCACCGTCCCGCTGGCCGTGAGCGCGGTGTCCTCCGGGGCCCGGGCGATACCGAAGTCGATCATCCGTGGCCCGTCGTGCGCGAGCAGTACGTTGCCGGGCTTGACGTCCCGGTGCACGAGACCGGCCCCGTGCACGGCCTGAAGCGCCTCGGCGAGCCGGGCCCCCAGGAAGCGGACCGAACCGCGCGGCAGCGGCCCGCACTCCTCCACGGCCTCGTCCAGTGAGGGGCCGGGCACGAACGCCGTGGCCAGCCACGGCGACACGGCCTCCGGATCGGCGTCGAGCAGCGGCACCACCCACGGGCTCGTGACCCTGCCGGCGGTCTCCACCTCACGGCGGAAACGGGCGCGGAAGCCCCCGTCGTCCGCGTACGCGGCACGGATGACCTTGACCGCGGCGAGCGCACCCGCGGTGGAGCGCGCCAGGTACACCACACCCATGCCGCCCGCGCCCAGCCGGCGCAGCAGCCGGTAGTCCGCCACCTTGGCCGGGTCGGCGCCGCGCAACGGCTCCATCAGCGCCTCATCACGTGGCCACCTGGAACGGCGCCGCCCCCTGGTACGTGAACCGGCCGCCCGAGACCTTCCACAGATAGACCCCGGTGCCGTCGATGACCAGGGTCCCCTTCTCCTTGTCGAACGCGAAGTTCTTGGTGATCCCCTTGTACGTGGCCGAGCGGAGCGCCGTCGTCAGCTCCTTGCGGGTACGGCGCCCGGCGGGCAGACCACTGAGGGTGCGTACGGTCATCCGGGCGACGTCGTACGCCTCGGCCGCGTACGGCTCCGGCGCGGCGCCGAAACGCTTGCGGTGCGCGGCCGCGAAGACCTTCGCCTCCGGGGCCGTGGCGGCGTCCATGGCGGGAGCGACGATCACCCAGCCCTCGGCGGCGTCCCCGGCGGCGGACAGGAACCGGTCGTCGAGCACCCCTTGGGCGGCGGTCCGCGCCCCCGGGAAGTCCCGGTCCTTCAGCTCCCGGGCCAGGAGGGCGGCCCGCTCGTGGTAGCCGGCGAAGACCACCGAGTCGGCGCCACCGTCGAGGAGCGCGTCGAGGGTCGGCCCGAAGTCGGTCCGCAGTGCGCTGACCACCTTCGGGACGGCCGGCCGCCGCTCGTCCCGGAGGATCCCGCTGAGCGTGCTGCTGATCTCCTGGGCGTACGCGTCCGCCGCCCGGTCGTCCACGATCCCGACCGTGCGGGACTTCGCGGTGTCCCGCAGATAGGCGCTGAGATAGAACGGCAGGATCGTGTCGAGCGGACGGGCGTGGAGGAGGGACCGGGCCCCCAGCACCTGCAGGACGGACGCTCCCGGGGACACCGCGAGCACGGGCAGCAGTGCGCCGTCGTACGTCGCGAGCGCCGCCTGGGCGGTGGCATCCGTGGTGGGGCCGACCACGGCGACGACGGAGCGGTCGGCGACCAGCCGCTTGGCGGCGGTGACCGCTCGGTCCGGGTTGCCGGCGTCGTCCGCGGTTTTCACAGCGAGCGTGAAGCGCTTCTCCTTACGGGCGTTGAACTGCTCGACCGCGAGCCGCAGCCCCTTCTCCTGAGCCCGGCCCACGGCTTTCTGGTCGCCCGTCAGGTCGGCGTGCAGCCCGATGGTGTACACGGGGGTGCTCGCCGCCGCGTCCGAACCGTCGCCCTCTTCCCCGTCGTCGGAGAGCCCCGCCCAGGCGGCCAGGCTGCCCGCGGCCGTGAGGGTGGCCGCGCCGGCGGCCAGAAGCAGGAAGCGGCGTCTGGTGGCCGGGCGACCGGGCGGGGTGGTGG
>NZ_VJZE01000816.1 GCF_009377205.1 Streptomyces phyllanthi | reverse complement strand
ATGTGCGGGGGCGGGGTGTTTCCGGCCCGGTGCCTGCCGGGCGGGGTCGGCAGAAAGGTGTTCAGCACCCATGCCAGGGCTCGGACGATAAGGTCCAGCATGTCGACGCTCCTTGTGCAGCGTTGGCCACGCCCCGGGACGGCCAGCATCCGTCGCCGGGGTCTTCGTTTGGGGCCCCAACCCTACCAAGCCATGTATAGCTCTGCATAGCTTAATGATGGTCCTTGCAGGTCAGCGGTGCTTACGGTGGCCATGTGAGCGACCAGAACAAGATTCCGGACTTCGACCCACGAGGACCACAGCTCGTATACGTCGCGGTCGCCGACCACGTGGCCGCCCGCATCGCAGCCGGCGAACTGCGTCCCGGGGCCCGACTGCCCGCCGAGCGGGATCTTGCCGTCGAGTACGGGGTCGCCTACCTGACGATCCGCCGCGCCGCACAGGTCCTCCGCGAGCGGGGGCTCATCGTCACGGTTCACGGCAAGGGCACGTTCGTGGCCGACCCGATCCCCGAATAGCAGCCCAGCAATTGGACTCTCCGTCCCACGCGTGCGCCCGGCTCCCTTGCGTACACCCAGGTCAGAGGCATCACCCAAAGCGCAGCCCTGGGACTGCGGAGACAATTGCTCGCCCCGCAGGGGGTGCGCGGGACCGTTGTCCACAGGGGTGAGTCGTAGGCGGGCCCTGTGCGGGAGCATGGGTGCGTGCGGGAGTTGCGGGAGTTGGCCCTGGGGGGCCTGTTGCTGACCTCGTGGGCCGTGGCCGAGGGGTGGTCACGGTCCTCTCTCTTCCGGCGCCTGCGGGAGGAGGGGTGGGCGACGCTCGGGGAGGGTGCCTGGGCGGAGCCGGGCAGGGCGTCCGACCTGCGGACCCGGCTCCGGGCCACGCAGCTCGCCGCGCCCGGGCTGGTGGTGAGCCATCGGGCCGCGGCCTGGCTGTGGCGGATCGAGTTGCTGCGCGTGGAGGCGGAGTTCACCGATCCCGACGGACTGCGGAAGCGGAAGTACGTGCGGGTTCATCGCTGCGCGATGCGCCCCGAGGAGATCGCCGTACGCGACGGCTTACGGGTCACCAGCGTGGACCGGACCCTGGCCGACCTGCTGGTGACCTGCCCGCGTGACGAGGCACTGGTGGCCGTCGAATCGGCGCTGGCTCACCGTACGGTCACTGACGGGGAGTCATCACTGCGCCGGGCACCCCTGACCCGCCTCGACCGCGTCGCCGCCTCCCTCGCGGAGCGCTCGCACGGCGCCGCCCGCGCCAGGCGCCACCTCACACTCGCCGATCCCACATCCGGTTCACCCGCCGAGACCATGGCCCGGCTGCGCATGTACGACGCGGGCCTGCGACCCGAGACGCAGGCCAGGGTCCTCACCGGTGGCGGGCGCGTCCTGCGGGTCGACTTCCTGTTCCGGGAGCGGGGCGTCGCCGTCGAGATCGAGGGGTACGCCTACCACGGTCGTCGTGAGGACCACCGGCGTGACGTGGCCCGCTTCAACGACCTCCAGCAGTCTCCCGAGGTGCGGGTTGTTCTGCGCTTCACGGCGGAGGAGGTCTTCCACTCCCCCGAGACGATGCTCGCGGCGATCCGGCGGGCGCTGGGCTGACACGGTCGGGCGAGGCCCACGAGACGGTTGTGGTTCCAGGGCGGGCAACCCTCAGCTCCGTTCGCTCGCGCTCGCGCCCCTCGGGAACGACACCTCCACGCGGCGGTTCTTGCGGCGGCCCTCCTCGCTGGTGTTGTCGGCGATGGGGTAGTCCTCGCTGTAGCCGCGCACCTCGAAGGTGACGTCCGAGCCGAGGGCGCCGGCCAGCTGGGCGTGGACGGCTTCGGCGCGCTTCTTCGAGAGGGTCAGGCCGTGGGCGTACGAGCCCAGGTTGTCCGTGAAGCCGAAGACGCGGACCGTGGTGGGGTTCTGCCCCTTGATCTCGTCCGCGATCGCCTGGATACGGGAACGCGCCTCCGGGTTCAGCTTCGAGCTGTCCTTCGGGAAGAGGACCTCCGCCTGGAGCGCGAACGTCACGTTCTGGTTGGTGTCCTCCCTGCGCTCCTCACCGCCGAGGTCCTCGACGACCGACTTGATGTCCAGCACCTTCGCGGGGGCGAGGGTGGCGCCTTGGGCGAGCTTGAGCCCCGGGCTGTTCGCGTCGACTTCCGGGGGTGGTGCCGAGGTGACGGTGCCTGGGGGTTCGCTGGGGTCGTCGTCGGCG
>NZ_VJZE01000815.1 GCF_009377205.1 Streptomyces phyllanthi | reverse complement strand
GCCGCGCCCCCCGGCCACCACTCCCCCGCGTCCTGTGAGCCGTCCACCGACACGCCCAGCTCCGCGGCCTCGGGCACCTCGATGCGCCTGACCTTGGGGAAGATCTCGTCGGGCAGCGCCACGTTGTCCTTCTCGGGCTGCTGCCAGCCGGCGTTCGGGCCGTATCGCTCCACGTCGCCGTACCCGATGTGCGGCTGTGTCTGGAAGCCGTTCCACTTGCCGCCCGCCACCTGGGAGTTGAAGCGGTCGGCGAGGGCGAAGTCCTGTCGCAGGCCGGCCTCCGCCTCGGCCGCCCGGTCGTTCGTCGCGGCCCGGCCCTGGGCCGCGTACAGCAGGTTCGTGAACTCGGCCGCCCGCAGCGCGTACACGTTCGCGGTCGCCTGCACCTCGTACCCGACCAGCTCGAACCACGCGTCCTGGGCCCGCGCCGGAAGCCGTCGCGCGATCCGGTCCGCCTCCTTCGCCAGCGTCCGCCACTCCTCCGTGACCCGCTCCAGCTCGCGGTGACCGAAGAAGAAGGGCGTCTCCTTGTCGTCGTAGAGGATCGCGCTCTCTTCCTTGGTGGGGTCCTTCGCGGGGTCGAGCGTGATGCGACGGTTGAGCAGCTCGGGCTTGCGGCGGGCCTGGAGCTGTCCGTAGTCGGCGAGGACGGCGGCGATCGCGCGGGCCTCGGCCGCGCCGAAGTTCTGCCGCGCGTAGCCCCGCTCCCACTCCTCCAGGTCGTCCGGGCCCAGGCGGTCCGGGTTCCAGGCGTAGTTCAGGAAGAACTCGGTCGGCAGCTCGTTGCCCTTCAGGTCGCCGACGTTCGTCACCCACAGCCCGTGGTTGCCGTAAGCGTGCGCCTGGTGCAGCTGGTCCCAGAGGTTGGCCAGACTGGCCGTGTCGACCCACTTGTAGTTGCGGCCCGCGCCCACGTAGTCGAAGTGGTAGTACAACCCATGACCACCCGCTCGCGGCTCCCCCGGATCCGGGTGCTTGCGGATGTTCCCCCAGTTGTCGTCGGTCAGGACGACTGTGACGTCGTCCGGCGCCCGCAGCCCGCGGTCCCAGTAGCGCTGGACCTCCTTGTAGAGCGTCCAGACCTGCGGGGTCTCCTCAAGTGGCCGCCCCGTGACCTCCGCGATGATCTCCCGCTGGGTCGCGATGATCTCCCGCATCAGCTCGATGCCGTCGCCGTCGGGCAGGCTCGTGTCGCCGTTGCCGCGCATCCCGAGCGTGACCACGCCCTCGAAGTCCTGGTCGACCATGCGCTCGATGCCGTCACGCCAGTACGCCTTGATGGCCTCGGCGTTGCGCCGGAAGGACCACTCCCCCGTGCCGCCGTACGGATCGTGTCCCGGCTTAACGATGGCTCCGGAGGAGTCGCGCACCGCGGGCACCGCGTGCCGGTTCCACTCCTCGATGCCCCGCATCATGGGCGCCTCGTGCGATGTGCCCATGACAATCCCATACGCCTTCGCCCGTGCGTGGTTCTCCGGATCGTCCTCGGCGAAGGCCCGGCCCCACACCGCGGGCCAGAGGTAGTTGCCCTTGAGGCGGAGCAGCACCTCGAAGACCTTGGCCCAGAAGTCCGCGTTGAAGCCGCCGGGGTGACCGGGCGCCTTCCCGGGCCCGAAGTACCTGGGCGCCCAGGTGCCGAGCGCCGGGTTCTCGTCGTTGATGAAGATCCCGCGGTACCTCACGGCCGGCGTGCCCTGGCTGAACCGCCCCGGCAGCACGTACACCGCGTCCCGGTGTACCGGCTCCACGTCGTCCCACCAGTACCAGGGCGAGACCCCGATGCCGTACGAGACGTCGTACGCCCCGAAGATCGTGCCGCGCGGATCGCTGCCGGCGATGACAAGTGCCCGCTCAACCCCGGGCAGGGGATGCTCGACGACGGTCTGCAGCGAGGTCTCCCAGCGGCCGCGCACCCCACTCACATCGAGCTTGCCCGACTCCACCAGCCCGTCGATCAGCGGACTGCTCCCGATGGTCCCGACGAGCACCGCCTCGCGTGCGATCGTGTCGCCCGGACGTGCACCCGTGACGCGTTCGATGTCGTCGCGGAGGTCTCCTGCGACCCGTACCACTCCGGGGTGATCCTCAGGACTTACGACGACAGGTGCGCCGACCAGCGGAAAGGCGCCCGGCTTCGGCGAGAAGGAGAGGTACGCCCCCGGATCGGTCGCCCTCGGCGCGCCACCCCCGGCCCTCTCCTGTCTCTTATACGCA
>NZ_VJZE01000814.1 GCF_009377205.1 Streptomyces phyllanthi | reverse complement strand
GCCCTACCCCATCGCCTCCACGATCCCGTCCCACAACCTGATCCGCGCCTCCAGCGCGAGCGTCGCCGTCTCGGCAGCCTCCTGCCAGCGGGTGTCGGCGCCGCCGCACAGGTCGGCGACCATCTGCAGGGCCATCGGGGTGTGCTCCTCGCCGTCGACCTCGATATGGCGGGACAGGTAGTCGCAGAAGAGCGGGAAGCGGTCCGTGCCCTCCTTCTTGATCACCTGGTCGAACATGTCCGGGATCAGGTCCTCCCGGGAGAACGCGAACGCGGCGGCCCGGCAGTGCAGCGGCCGGTCGGCGATGATCTGGAAGGTCGTGCGGACGAAATCGGCCGCCGGGGCCGGGACCTGGGCTACCCGCAGCGCCGCGGACACGTCGTGGCCCTCCTTGACGAGCGCGAGGAAGGTGTCGATCCGCGTCGTGTCCGCGCCCGCCTCGTCCATGCCCGCGCGGTACAGCTCGAAGTGGCTGGTGAAGCCGCCGTTCAGCTCGTCGCTCTCCTCGACCAGCACGATGTCGTTGATCAGCCGTCGGCTCACCTCCGATCCGAGGGGCACCCAGGGCACGTCCACGCATGTCAGTTCCCGCTGGAGCGACTTCAGCAGGGACATGAAGTCCCATACCGCGAACACGTGGTGCTCCATGAACGCCGCCATGTCCGCACGGCTTCTCATCCGCTGGTAGACCGGGTGCGCGGTCACTTCCTTCCGGGTGGGTTCGATCACGGCACGCGCCCGATCAATTCCCTCGTGGGACATGTTCCAGTCGTAGCGGGACATGGATCTCCTTCGCTTTCCCAACGAGCCGGATGCCGATCGTGCGCCTTTCTTTTCCGGATCGGCAACCGCTTTCAGGAATTGTGGGAAAGTTACCCCCAGTACCGATCTGCAGATGAGGTCAAGTCGGACGAAAGTGCCCCATAGGGGCCCCTTCCGGGCGCTCGAAAAATTCTTCGTTAAACATTGAACGTGACCCGTCCGTTATCCGTACTCGACGGCGTGAGCAGGAATCCCGTTACCGTCACCGTGGCGTATCACGTGGTGCCGGGCCGTGAGGCCGACTTCCACTCCTGGGGGTGGGCCATGCTGCGCGCGAGCGCGCAGCAGCCGGGTTTCCTGGGGGGCGGTGTCCTGGTCGACGGAGAGGCGGACTGGCATGTGGTCTACCGCTTTGACAGCGATGGTGCCGCCCGGAACTGGGAGAACTCGGACGCCTGGGCGGAGCTGGCCGCCCGGGGCGAGGGACTGGGACGGGAGACCGGCCGACGGAGCATGAAGGGCTCCAAGGCCTGGTTCGACTCCCAGACCGTGACGCCGGCGGCACCGCGCCCGCCACCGAAATGGAAACTCTGGTTTGTCAATATGAGCGCGGTCTTCCCGCCCGTGCTCCTGTTCAATCTGGTCGTACTGCCTTATCTAGAAAGTCTTAATCCTCTTATCCGCACACTGTTGCTGTGTCTGTCCGTCACAGCCATCGTCACCTGGATTCTCATGCCGAGGCTCCAGCGTTTCTTCAAGAAATGGCTGTACCCGCCGCTCCAGGCACTCCGCGGACGGCACAAACGACGGACCGCCTAGGTCCGAGAACGAAAAAGGGGGGTGGGCGGGTGAAGACTCTGCTCATCGACAACTACGACTCGTACACATACAACCTGTTCCAGCTGATCGCCGAGGTCAACGGCGAGGAACCGGTCGTCGTGCTCAACGACACGCCATCCGGCGACATTCCGGACCTGCGGGATTTCGACAACGTGGTGGTGTCACCGGGCCCCGGCCACCCCGCCGAACCCCGTGACTTCGGCATCGCCGCCCGGATCATCGCCCGGGCCGATGTCCCCGTCCTCGGCGTGTGCCTGGGCCACCAGGGCATCGCCGTGGGGGAGCGGGCCGACGTGGTGCCCGCCCCCGAGCCCCGCCACGGGTATCTCTCGACCGTCCGCCACGACGGCCGGGACCTGTTCCACGGGCTGCCGCAGAACTTCACCGCGGTCCGCTACCACTCACTGGCCGTGAGCGAACCGCTGCCCGAGACCCTGGAGGCCACCGCCTGGTCCGAGGACGGAGTCGTCATGGGGCTCCGGCACCGCACCCGGCCCGTGTGGGGCGTCCAGTTCCATCCCGAGTCCGTACTCACCGACTACGGCCACCGGATGCTCGTCAACTTCCGCAACCTCACCGCGGAACGGGCCCCCCGGCTCCGTACGAAGAACACCAAGGTCACCCC
>NZ_VJZE01000813.1 GCF_009377205.1 Streptomyces phyllanthi | reverse complement strand
CACCAGGCCCGCCGGCCCACCGGGCGCGAGCGCGGACCGGACGCCGTCGTCGAGTCGATCCTCGACTTCGCCGCCGAGCTGCGCGCGTACGGGGAGCGCCGCTTCGGCGAGCCCGCGGCGGCCGCCGGGGTCGCCGTCCCCGGCATCGTCGACGCCGAACACGGCACCGCGGTGTACGCGGCCAACCTCGGCTGGCGCGACGTACCCCTGCGCGCGCTGCTCAGCGAGCGGCTGGGCGGCATCCCGGTCGCGCTCGGCCACGACGTACGCACCGGCGGGCTCGCCGAGGGGCGGATCGGCGCGGGTCTGGGCGCGGACCGTTTCCTGTTCGTGCCGCTGGGCACGGGGATCGCGGGGGCGATCGGGATCGGTGGCACGGTGGAGGCGGGCGCGCACGGCTTCGCGGGCGAGATCGGCCATATCGTCGTACGGCCCGGTGGTACGCCGTGTCCGTGCCGGCAGCGCGGCTGTCTGGAGCGGTACGCGTCCGCGGCCGCCGTCAGTGAGGCCTGGGCCGCGGCGTCCGGTGATCCCGAGGCGGACGCGGCGGACTGCGCCAAGGCCGTCGAGTCCGGCGACCCGCGCGCGCGGGAGGTCTGGCAGATCGCGGTGGACGCTCTCGCCGACGGGCTGGTCACCGCGCTCACCCTGCTGGACCCGCGCACCCTGATCATCGGTGGCGGGCTCGCCGAGGCCGGGGAGACGCTGTTCACACCGCTACGGGACGCCGTGCGGCGGCGCGTCACCTTCCAGAAGCTGCCGTCCATCGTTCCGGCGGCCCTCGGGGACACCGCCGGGTGCCTGGGCGCGGGGCTCCTGGCCTGGGACCTCCTGACCGCCTCGTCCGCGCCTTCCACGACCGCTGCTTCAACTCCTACAGCCCCTACGACTCCGGAGGTAACCACCTGATGGCCGCTCAGCAGAACCGGCGGAGCCCGGTGTTGTCCGGTGCCCCGGAGGGCCCTCGCTCCTCGGGCGGCTCGTCCCGCGGCGCGCCGTGCACGGTGCTCTCCGGCGCCCGGGTGGTGCTGCCCACCGGGATCGTGGACGGCGGCCGGGTGATCGTCGAGGGCACGCGGATCGCGGAGGACGCCGCCGGGGCCGCCGAGAGCGCCGAGGTGTTCGACCTCACCGGGCACTGGCTGGTCCCCGGCTTCGTGGACGTGCACAACCACGGTGGCGGCGGCGCGTCCTTCACCTCCGGGACGGCCGAGGAGATCCTCCGGGGCATCCACACCCACCGCCTGCACGGCACGACCACGCTCGTCGCCTCGACGGTCACCGTGGACATGGGCTTCCTCGCCGAACGCGCGGGGCTGCTGTCCGAGCTGGCCGAGCAGGGGGAGATCGCGGGCATTCACTTCGAGGGGCCGTTCATCTCGCCGTGCCGGAAGGGGGCGCACTCCGAGGAGTTGCTGCGGGACCCGGATCCGGCCGAGGTTCGCAAGCTGATCGACGCGGCGCGGGGGCAGGCCAGGATGGTCACGCTCGCGACGGAGCTCCCGGGCGGTATCGACTCGGTACAGCTTCTCGTGGAGCACGGTGTGATCGCGGCGGTCGGGCACACGGACGCGTCGTACGAGCAGACGGTGGAGGCGATCGACGCGGGTGCGACCGTGGCGACCCATCTGTTCAACGCGATGCCCGTGCTCGGGCACCGGGCGCCCGGGCCGGTCGCGGCCCTGCTGGAGGACGAGCGGGTCACCGTCGAGCTGATCAACGACGGTATCCATCTCCATCCGGCCTCCCTGGAGCTGGCGTTCCGCCATGCGGGCGGTGACCGGGTCGCGTTCATCACGGACGCGATGGACGCGGCCGGGTTCGGCGACGGCCGCTACCAGCTCGGGCCGCTGGAGGTCGAGGTCAGCGAGGGCGTGGCACGGCTGGTGGAGGGCGGCTCGATCGCGGGCTCGACGCTCACGATGGACCGTGCCTTTCAGCGTGCGGTCACCGTGGACCGGCTGCCGGTGGAGGAGGTGGTCGCGGCGATCTCCGCCAACCCGGCGAAGCTGCTGGGCATCTACGACCGGGTTGGCTCTCTGGAGCCGGGCAAGGACGCGGATCTGGTGGTCCTGGATGCGGAGTTCGCTCTGCGGGGCGTGATGCGGCGGGGCGAGTGGCTACGGGTCCCGTCAACGGGCTGAGCCCCGGGATCCTCGCCCCCGCCGCCCTTACCCGCTCCTCCCCCAGCTCTCGGCTTCGCTCGAGCAGGGGCCCCACCCAGGGGC
>NZ_VJZE01000812.1 GCF_009377205.1 Streptomyces phyllanthi | reverse complement strand
GTACCGAAGTGCTGCCCCAGATCCCCCATCCCGGCCGCCGAGAACAACGCGTTGCACGCCGCGTGTGCCACGACGTCCGCGTCGGAGTGCCCGGCCAGACCAGGGCCCTCGCCCTCCCACAGCAGTCCGGCACACCACAGCTCCCGCCCCTCCTCGAAGGCATGGATGTCCGTACCGATCCCCACCCGCGGCAACACCACGGGCGCACCCCCCGCCACCGGCTCAGAACCCATCGTTCAGCCTCCGCCTGGCCAGAACCGCCTCCGCGAGAACCAGATCCAGAGGACGGGTGACCTTGAAGGCCTCCTCGTGCCCGGGAACCACCACGACCCTCAACCCCAACTGCTCCACCATGCTCGCGTCGTCCGTGACGTTCCCGGTCACCACCTCATGGGCCCGGAGAAGCGTCTCCCGGTCGAAGCCCTGAGGAGTCTGAACCGCCCGCAGCAGAGAACGGTCGGGCGTGGCGACGACCGGCTCCGGCTCACCGGCCGCACCCCCCTGCTCGACCTGCTTGACGGTGTCCGCGAGCGGCAGCGCCGGCACGACGGCGGGCGCCCCGTCCCGTACGGCCTCGATGACGGAGTCCACCGTGTCGACCGGCACGAGCGGCCGGGCCGCGTCATGCACCAGCACGATGTCGATCCCGGGCGGCAGCGCGTCCAGCCCCAACCGCACCGACTCCTGGCGCGTCTCACCCCCCGGCACCACCAGGAAGTCGGTCCGCTCGGGCAGCGCGTGCGCGTCGAGCAGGGTCTTGACCTCGGCGGTTCCGTCGGGCGGCGCCACCACGATCACGAGCGAGACGGCACGGGACGCGGCCATGGCCCGCACCGCGTGGATGAGCATCGGCGTGCCGTTCAGCGCGCGGAGCGCCTTGGGGGCGCCGGGGCCGAGGCGGACACCCCGGCCGGCGGCCGGAATCACAGCCGCCGTACGAGCCCCCGTACGAGCCCCAGGAGGCGAAGGGAGCGAATCGTCAGACATCGGTTCCTGTCAGGTTTGTGTACTCGGCTTGCGTGGGTATGGCCCTGGGGGTACCCCCTGCTGGAGCAATGCCGAGAGCTGGGGAGTGCCGGGCACGAGCCTCGACCGGACCCTTCCGTGACCCCGGTCGAGCCAGCCGCCGGGCCCGGCACGCCAGTATCGGGGGAATTTCCCTCGACGTACGACACACAGCGACACGCGACGTACAGCACACGCGGTAAGACCACGAAGACCACGGCATAACCAGGGCCCAGAGGCAAGACGTACCGATACGAACATGCCGCAGCGCCCGGCGACAGTTAATACGTCATCGGGCACCGCGGCATTTCCATCACTGCACTGAAGCGAGTTGCCGGCGCGCTTGCGCTTGCGTCTGCGTCAGGACGCGAGGACCTCGTCGAGCAGGGCCTCGGCCTTGTCCTCGTTCGTGTTCTCCGCGAGGGCGAGCTCGCTCACCAGGATCTGGCGGGCCTTGGCGAGCATCCGCTTCTCACCGGCGGAGAGTCCACGCTCGCGCTCACGACGCCACAGGTCACGCACCACTTCGGCGACCTTGATGACATCGCCGGAGGCGAGCTTCTCCAGATTTGCCTTGTAACGACGCGACCAGTTCGTGGGCTCCTCGGCATACGGCGCGCGCAGCACCTCGAAGACCCGGTCCAGTCCGTCCTGACCGACCACATCACGCACGCCGACGAACTCCGCATTGTCCGCTGGCACACGCACCGTCAGATCACCCTGGGCGACCTTCAGCACCAAGTAGGTCTTGTCCACGCCTTTGATCTGGCGAGTTTCGATGGCCTCGATCAGCGCGGCCCCGTGATGGGGATAGACCACGGTGTCGCCAACCTTGAACGTCATGTGACAGGTACCCCTTCCGTGGCTATCCAGGGTAACACGGATACGGCGTCTGCTGAATGGCGTTTTCGCAGGTCAGGGCATATCTCGGGGCTTGACAACAGCAACAGGAACGTGCTTCGAGGTGTGAACGGAGGGGGGTAATCGCAGGTCGGAGCGGCTCTGCGGGCGGGGTGAAACGCGTACGTTACACGCATCCGGAGCGCCTGCGCGCAGGCTGAACATCCCGTTTTGTCCGGCTCCAAGTGTGCGACTCGCGCTACTCCGTTCGGCGAGCGGAGTCGGATCCGAGACGAATCCGGAATTGATCAAGACGGCCCGATCTTCGTCCGTTGTTCAGTCGCCGATCCACCCTCGATCCCCCTCGGTTCCCTGTCTCTTATACA
>NZ_VJZE01000811.1 GCF_009377205.1 Streptomyces phyllanthi | reverse complement strand
GCTTCTGCCCCTCGGCTTGCATATATGCATCCCTCCGGGTGAAGTGTGTGAGCTGGAAGTTTCTGCTTGATTCCGAGAGATGAGCCCTTCACCACAACTCGCCCGTGCCGGCGCTAACTTGTTCGCTCCGTACCACTTCAACCATGGCAAGGACCGAACACTTTGAAGATCGTTCGCCGCATCGGTGCGTCCCCACGTGAGCGCGGAAGCGTTGGAGGCCAGGCGTGCCCCGACATCTTCGAGCTCGCGGACGGCAGCTTCGCCGTCGTAGGAGCAGACAGGACCGAACTGCTCGACGGCAGCCTCCCCGCCGATGCCTCACGTGCCTCCTCCCAGAGGATCGTCGTCATCACCCGAGACACGCTGCTCCGCGCCAAGGCGGACATCCCTGATGCCTGACACTCCCTCGTAGCGTCTTGGCACGCTTCATGAACCGAGCCCTCACGTCACCCGCCTCTCGCAGCAGGGGCGGGCGCCGTGGTTCTGGTGCCGTGGTTCTGGTGCTGCGCTACAGGGCGATCAGCCCCGCCGTCGTGGGTTCGAAGCCGCAGGCATCGAAGTAGAAGGGGCGCAGACGCTCCTCGAAGTCGACGTGGAGCCACTGGCACTTGGCGGCGCGGGCTCCTTGTGCCGCGGTTCCGATCAGCGCGGCGCCGATTCCCCCGCCTCGGCAGCGCGAGGCCACCACCGTGTCCAGGAGGAAGGCGTGAGCCCCGCCGTCCCAGGCGACGTTGACGAAGCCGACGAGGGAGTCGCCCTCCCACGCGCAGACCCAGCCGAGGCTGTGACGCCGTACTCGTGCGTGCCAGCCGACGCTGCCGGGCGGCCCGCCGAAGCCCTCGGCGTGCAACGCGTTGAGGGAAGCGTCGTCGAAGTCGCCCCGCCACTCGTACCTGATCGTCATCACGCACTTCCCTCCGGCGGCCTGGACTCGATCCGGGGCGGCCGGTCCGGACTGGTGAGAGGGGTCCGTAGCTCCACGCGCAGACGGATCGACGTATCGATGGAAAGCCCCAGGCCGGAGTAGCGGAGATCCTTCGCGTGGTGCGCGATGAGGTCGAGATCCCGCAGCTGCCGCTGGAGCTCGGCGGTGAGGGCCTCGTCCGGGTCGGGCACGTCCTCTTCCTGCTCGGCGAGGTACTCGAGGTGATGGTCGACGGCCTCCACGGCCCGGCGGCTGACCCAGACGGCGAAGTCTCCGCAACCGAACAGGTAGGCGTGCGCGGCGTACAGCGTCGCCGCGGCGGCCGACTCGTCGGCGTCGTCGGGGCCGTCCTGGCCGTCGTTGTGGCAGTACTCGCTGAGCATGTACTCGGCCACACCGCGCTTGACGGCGCCGAAGGCGGTCGAATCCCCGAGAACGCCCTCCCACACGGAGTTCAGCAAGGGGCGCAGACTCATCGTGAACGGCGCCTGATCATCGTCGGGAAGTGCCTCGTGCCGGCTCATGAGCCGTTCCGCGACGCCCGCGGCGAACACGCCCCGCTCACCGGACGACACGGCCGCCAGCCGTTCCTCCACGGCCGCCGACAGCTCCTGCCACCTGTCCATTCAAGCCCCCCGAGTCACGAAAACAGCGTGCTCACACCGACGATGGCGATCATCGCACCCACCACTGACATCCCCGGCCGGACGAGGACCGGATGAGGAGCGGATGAGGACCGGACGAGGACCGGATGAGGACCGGACGAGGAGGTGCCTCAGCGGGGGATGTCCTCCAGGTCGGAGAAGCCCTCCGCCCTGCTCCACCGAAGCACCCTCGTGCCCGCGGGGGTGGTGAGGCCCTTGGAGTAGGGGAAAGTGAAGGTGACCTCGCTGGTGTCGCTGGAGGCCTTGACCTTGCGCCAGCCGTCGAAGTGCTTGGTCAGGTGGACGTACCACTTCTCCAGGTTGCCGACGCCCACCGCGGCGATGGACTCCGCCGGAGGCTCACCGTCCGTGCAGTACAGGGCGAAGTTCGCGATGACCGCGACGGTGCCGTCGAAGTCCTTGAGCGTGAGGGACGCGCAGGGGTCGGTCCTGGTCCTGTAGAGCGTCTGCGGCTTGCTCCACGCCTCAGCCTGAGCGCTGTAGTGCTGTTCGACGAGCCCACGGCCCTGCTCGTAGTACATGGCCACGCGGCGGCCTTCCTCCAGCTCGACCACCTCGGCGTCCGCGGGCGGAGAGTACCGGGAGGCGTAGGAGGACTTGTTCTCGACCACCTCGGCGCTGGTCGGAAGCCTGGGGTGGGAGGGC
>NZ_VJZE01000810.1 GCF_009377205.1 Streptomyces phyllanthi | reverse complement strand
CGCACCCCTCGCACCCCTCACACCCCTCACACTCCCCGTCCCTCGCGTTCCGCCCGTTCCTCCCTCCTCCCCACCGCCGACGACGCCGTGGCCCACACGCTCCTCAACTGCCTGCTGCGTGAGGTGGCAGGCCCGGAGCGGCAGACCACGCTCACCGACGGCCATCTGCTGCTGGGCCTGCCCCGCAGTGGAGTACTGCTGCGGGTCGCCCTGCGCCGTACGTCGCTGCTCGGCGCCCACCGCTTCACCGGCCCGGTGCACGAGGAGACCGCCACCGGCCGGCGGGAGATCGACTGGCGCCGCCTCGCCACGTACACCCACGACGAGCTCTTCCTCCGCACCGGCGTGCGCAACGAGGAGTTCCTGGAGCAGGTCGCCTCCAGCCACCGCACCGTCTCCGACGCCCTGGCCGCCCGCGGGGCCACAGAGCGCGAGGAGCACCTCGACTACCTCGCCTCCGAGCAGTCCCTCCTCTTCGGGCACCGCTTCCACCCCACGCCCAAGGCGCGCACCGGAGACGCGGACGCGTGGCGGGCGTACGCGCCGGAGGCACGGGCGTCGTTCCCGCTGCGGCACCTGGCCGTGCGCGAGCACCTGATCGCCGAGGAGACCGCCGGGCCCGGCGCCACCGACGTACTCGACGGAAGACGCGCCGACGTCCCGGACGGCTACCGGCTGCTGCCCGCGCATCCCTGGCAGTACGAGATGCTGCGCTCCCACCCGGCCCTGCGCGAGGCGCTCGGCCGCGGGGACATCCTCGACCTGGGTCCGGGCGGCCGGCCCTTCGCCGCCACCGCGTCCGTACGGACCCTCTTCGACGGCGACACCTTCCTGAAGTTCAGCCTCAACGTCCGCATCACCAACTGCCTGCGCAAGAACGCAAGTTACGAACTCTCCGGCGCCGTGGCCCTCACCCGTGTCCTCGCCCCGGTGCTGGCCGGTCTGGAGGACCGCTTCCCGGGCAGCGCCCTGCTCCGCGAACCCGCCTACCGCAGCCTCGCTCTCCCCGGCCCCGACGGCACCCCGGACCGCACCCTGCTGGAGGGCTTCGGCGTCATCGTGCGCGAGGGCCTCTCCCGGCGTCTGCTGCCCGGAACGACCCCGCTGCTCGCGGCCGCCGTCGCCGACGAGTACCCGACCGGCCCCGCACACCTGTCCCGACTCCTCGACGGAGCCGGTCCGGGAACCGCCCTCGACTGGTGGGACGCCTATCTGCGGCTTCTCGTCCCGCCGGTGCTGGCCGCGTACTTCGACCACGGCCTGGTCCTCGAACCCCACCTGCAGAACGTGCTGATCTGCGTCGACGCCGACGGCATGCCCGCGCAGGTCCTCTTCCGCGACCTGGAGGGCACCAAGCTCGTCCCCGAGCACCACGCGGACACGCTCGCCGCGCTGCCGCCCGAGGTGGCGGGCCCGATGACCTACGACGCCCGGCGCGGCTGGGACCGCGTCGTGTACTGCCTGCTGGTCAACCACGTCGCCGAACTCCTCGCCGCGCTCGCCGATCTGCACCCGCGGCTGGAAGCCGGGCTGTGGGCGAGGGCGCGCGCCACCCTCCAGGCATACGCGGACCACCACGGCCGCCCGCCCCGCCTCGCCGCCCTGCTGGCCGGGGCACCCCTGCCCGCCAAGGCCAATCTGCTCACCCGCTGGGAACGCAGGGCCGACCGCACGGCCGGGTACGTCCGTCTGCCCTCCCCCCTCGCCGAGGACGTCCTGAGCCGGAGCACCCGATGACCGAACCCACGTCCGCCGTCCGCGACCGCATCATGTCCCTGACGGCCACCGAACTCCCGGCGTACGTCTACGACCTGGCCGCCCTGCGCGAGCACGCCGCGTCCGTACGGTCCGCCCTGCCGCCACGCGTCGAGCTGTACTACGCGGCGAAGGCCAACCCCGAGCCGGAGATCCTCACCGCCCTCGCTCCCCACGTCGACGGCTACGAGGTGGCGTCCGGAGGCGAGCTCACCCATGTCGCCGAGGCCGTTCCGGGACGCCCGCTGGCCTTCGGCGGCCCGGGCAAGACGCCGGACGAGATCACGGCCGCGCTGGAGCGTGGCGTGGCGCGGTTCCACGTGGAGAGCGAGCACGAACTGCGCGTCCTGGCCGAGCTGGCCCGGCGCGTCGTACCGGGGCGGCGGGTGGCGGTCCTGCTCCGCTTCAACCTCGCCGTCGCCGACGGCGCCCTGGCGGGCAGCTCGCTCGCCATGGGCGGCCGCCCCACCCCGTTCGGCCT
>NZ_VJZE01000080.1 GCF_009377205.1 Streptomyces phyllanthi | reverse complement strand
GTCCGGACGTGTTGTCGTACCCGACTGGTTAGATCGGTCCGGACGACGCCGACAGGAACCGCGAAGGCAGCCCGCCCACCCGATGGCCCCGCGCGACAGATGGAGACACCATGAGCAGCACGGCCCCGAGGACGGACCCGCAGTCGCCCGCGCCGCACGCGGCCGACAGCCATGAGTTGATCCGCGTGCACGGCGCACGCGAGAACAACCTCAAGGACGTCAGCATCGAGATTCCCAAGCGCCGGCTGACGGTGTTCACCGGCGTCTCCGGCTCGGGCAAGAGCTCACTTGTGTTCGACACGATCGCCGCGGAGTCGCAGCGGCTGATCAACGAGACCTACAGCGCCTTCCTGCAGGGCTTCATGCCGAACGTGGCCCGGCCCGAGGTCGACGTCCTCGACGGCCTGACCACCGCGATCACCGTCGACCAGCAGCGCATGGGCGGCGACCCCCGCTCCACGGTGGGCACCGCCACCGACGCCAACGCGATGCTGCGCATCCTCTTCAGCAGACTCGGCAGGCCGCACATCGGCCCGCCCAGCGCGTACTCCTTCAACACCGCCTCGGTCAGGGCGAGCGGCGCGATCACCGTCGAGCGCGGCGCCAGGACCAAGGCCCAGAAGGCCACCTTCGAGCGCACCGGCGGCATGTGCAACCGCTGCGAGGGCCGGGGCAAGGTCTCCGACATCGACCTCACCCAGCTCTACGACGACTCCAAGTCGATCGCCGAGGGCGCGTTCACCATCCCCGGCTGGAAGTCGGACAACGTGTGGACCGTGGGGCTCTACGCCCAGTCCGGATTCCTCGACCCGAACAAACCGATCAGCAGGTTCACCAAGAAGGAGATGCACGACTTCCTCTACGGAGAGCCCACCAAGGTCAAGGTCAACGGCGTCAACCTCACCTACGAGGGCCTGATCCCCAAGATCCAGAAGTCGTTCCTGTCCAAGGACAAGGAGGCGATGCAGCCCCACATCCGGGCGTTCGTGGAGCGGGCGGTCACCTTCACCACCTGCCCCGAGTGCGACGGCACCCGGCTCAGCGAGGGCGCCCGGTCCTCGAAGATCGGCGGGACCAGCATCGCCGACGCGTGCGCGATGGAGATCCGCGACCTCGCCGAATGGGTCCGCGGCCTTGAGGAGCCGTCGGTGGCGCCGCTGCTCACCGCGCTCCAGCACACCCTCGACTCGTTCACGGAGATCGGCCTCGGCTACCTGTCGCTCGACCGGGCCTCGGGCACCCTGTCCGGCGGCGAGGCCCAGCGCGTCAAGATGATCCGCCACCTCGGCTCCTCGCTCACCGATGTCACGTATGTCTTCGACGAGCCCACCATCGGCCTGCACCCGCACGACATCCAGCGGATGAACGACCTGCTGCTGCGACTGCGGGACAAGGGCAACACGGTGCTCGTGGTGGAGCACAAGCCGGAGACGATCGGCATCGCCGACCACGTCGTGGACCTCGGCCCCGGCGCCGGCACGGCGGGCGGCACCGTCTGCTTCGAGGGCACCGTGGAGGGCCTGCGGGCGAGCGACACCGTCACCGGCCGCCATCTCGACGACCGCGCAGCGCTGCGGGAGACGGTGCGCAAGCCCACCGGCACCCTGGAGATCCGCGGCGCGGCGACGAACAACCTGCGGAACGTGGACGTCGACATCCCGCTCGGTGTGCTGTGCGTCGTCACCGGCGTCGCCGGCTCCGGCAAGAGCTCGCTCATCCACCGTTCCGTCCCGGCCCCGGAGGGCGTGGTGTCGGTGGACCAGACGCCGATCCGCGGCTCGCGCCGCAGCAACCCGGCGACGTACACGGGACTGCTCGACCCGATCCGCAAGGCCTTCGCGAAGGTCAACGGCGTGAAGCCGGCGCTGTTCAGCGCCAACTCCGAGGGCGCCTGCCCCACCTGCAACGGCGCCGGCGTCGTCTACGTCGACCTGGGGATGATGGCCGGCGTCGACACGCCCTGCGAGGACTGCGAGGGCAAGCGGTTCCAGCCCTCGGTGCTGGAGTACCACCTCGGCGGCCGCGACATCAGCGAGGTGCTCGCGATGTCGGTGACCGAGGCCGAGGAGTTCTTCGGCAGCGGTGAGGCCCACACCCCGGCCGCGCACAGGATCCTCGAGCGGATGGCGGACGTCGGACTCGGCTACCTCACCCTCGGGCAGCCGCTCACCACACTGTCCGGCGGCGAACGGCAGCGGCTCAAGCTGGCCACGCACATGGCGGACAAGGCCGGCGGCCGATCCGTCCTCGTTCTCGACGAGCCGACCACCGGCCTCCACCTCGCCGATGTGGAGCAGTTGCTCGGCCTGCTCGACCGGCTCGTCGACTCCGGCAGGTCGGTCATCGTCATCGAGCACCACCTGGCGGTCATGGCCCACGCCGACTGGATCATCGACCTCGGCCCCGGCGCCGGCCACGACGGCGGCCGCGTCGTCTTCGAGGGCACCCCCGGCGATCTCGTCGCCGCTCGCTCCACCCTCACGGGCGAGCACCTCGCGGCGTACGTCGGCGCCTGACGGAGCCCCCCCACAGACCGACCCCACAGACCGCCCCCGCAGGACACCAACCCAGCAGGACACCGACCCCGCAGAACAAGGGAGGTCCCGGCCACTGCCCGGCCGGGACCTTCGCGCGTGTCCTTCCTGCCGGCCCGCGTGCGCGGCTGTGCGGCGTACCGCCCCGGGAACCGGAAGGCTCCGTCGGCGACCTGGAAGTTTCGCCGCATCGAGGAAGCGGCCCGCGGCGCCGCGACCAGCAGGCGTCGGCCGCGTCAGCGTGTGCCGCCCCTGCGCAGGATCTTGTCCACGCCGACCGCGACGACGACGAGGGTCCCGGTCGCCACGTCCTGGTAGAGGCTGTCGATACCCGCCTGGGTGAGGCCGGAGCGGAGCACGGTGACGATGAGCGTGCCGATGAGTGTTCCGGCGACGCTTCCCCGGCCGCCGAAGAGGCTGGTCCCGCCGATGACCACGGCGGTGATGCTCTCCAGGTTCGCCGTCTGGTACGAGTTGGGATCGGCGTTGGGGATACGGCCGAGGGCCTGCCAGGCCGCGATGCCGTAGAGGAGACCGGCGGTGATGTAGACCGACAGGACCGTACGCCGCACGTTGATGCCGGTCAGACGGGCGGACTCGGGCGCGTTGCCGACGGCGTAGATGTGCCGGCCCCAGGCCGTCCTGGTGAGCACGTACCAGAAGAACGCGTACAGCCCCACGAGCAGGAACGTCCCCCAGGTGATGAGCACGCCCCCGATGTCGACGCCGTTCCCCCAGAAGACCAGCAGATCGTCGGTCACCGGATAGCTGCGCGAGTCGGAGTAGAGCCTGCCCACCGCGTAGACGACGGTCAGCGCACCCAGGGTCACGATGAACGGGGGCAGGCCCAGCCGGGCCACGAGCGCACCGTTGAGCGAGCCGAGGACGGTCGCCACGAGCAGGCCGAGCAGCAGCGCCGCCGTGGGACTGCTCCCCTCGAAGACGAGCTTGGCCATGACGATCGTGCCGAGGACAGCGATGGCCCCGTTCGCCAGGTCGATGCCCGCGGTGAGGATGATCAGGGACTGACCCAGGGCCAGCGTGCCGATCACGATGGACTGCTGCAGCACCAGCGAGAGGTTGTCCGGTGCCAGAAACGTGTCCGTGGTGACCGAGAAGACCAGTACGGCCAGGGCCAGGGCCGCCAGGGGGCCGACGGTCGGCGTGCGCAGCACGTACCGCACCGAGTCCCGCAGCGTGGTGCCCGGCTCGTTGTCGGCGGCGGGACTGCTGGTGACGGGAGATCTCATGATCCGTTTACTGGTCCCTTCGCCCGGTCGGCGCCCGGGGTCACCCCCAGCAGCGCTGGAGTCCCCATTCCGTGTTCTGGGACGCCAGTCCCCGCACCGGCTTGTCGGTGATGAGCTGCGTGCCTGTGTCCGTGAAGCCGGACGGTTTCTTCCCGTCCCTGACGAAGTCGGTCACCGCGGCCACACCCAGGTCAGCCATCCGGACCGGGAACTGCATGACGGTGGCGGCGTACTTGCCGGACCTGACGTCGCGTACGCCCTCGCATCCGCCGTCGATGGAGCCGACGGTCACCTGCTGGGCGAGACCGCGTGCCGCGAGGGCCGTGTAGGCGCCGTCGGCCACCGGCTCGTTGATCGTGTAGACCGAGTTCACGTCGCTCGTGCGCTGCAGCAGGTTCTCCATCGCGGCCTGCGCGCGGTTGCGGTCGCCGTTGGTGATCGCCCGTCCGCGGATCGCCGGTGAGTCGTCCTTGATCCCGAAGCCGTCGAGGAAGCCGTCGTGGCGGTGCTGGCTGACCGTGGAGCCCTCCGTACCGTCGAGCATGAACAGTTCGGGGGCACGGTCGCCGAGCACGGCCCTGACGTAGGCGCCCTGGAGGCGTCCGGCCTTGAAGTTGTCGGTGGCGTACGTCGCGTCCGCCGCGTCCACCGGGTCCGTCGCGGTGTCCAGCGCGATCACCAGGATGCCCTGCCGGCGGGCCTCCGCGATGGCGCCCAGGATCCCCGTCGTGTTCGACGGTGTGATCAGGATCCCCTGCACATCGCGGGCGATGAGGCTCTCCACCGCGGCGACCTGGCCCTCGTTGTCGCCGTCGAACTTGCCGGACAGCGCGATGAGCTCGGCGTCGTTCTCCGCCGCCGCCTCGGCGGCGGCGTTGCGCAGGGAGACGAAGAACGGATTGGTCTCGGTCTTGGTGACCAGGCCGATCGTGACCTCTCCCGTCCCGTCGCCACTCGTGGAGTCCTGATCCCCGCCGCAGGCGCCGGCGCCGAGCAGCAGGGCGCCCACCAGGAGGACCGTCGCGCCCTGCGGGGGACGCCATGGCCGACTGCGCTTGCGGACGGTGTGGTGGCGTGCCATCGGTGACACCCTCCTCCGGCCGGGGCCGGGGCCGGCGTTCGCGTAGGCCCCTGCGATCTCCATCAGATGTCTAGATTGTTGGTAAATACCCCGCTATGCCACTTCGATACTGTGCCACTTCGATCTCCTCACCGACGGCCTCATCCGGCCTCCCGCGCGGCGCCGCGTCCGATCGGGCGCCCCGCGCCTGACCGCCCGTTCCGTTCGCTCTGCGTTGCATACGTCCTGATTAGGGCGAAAGATGAGGGAAGGCCGTGCGGCGCCACCGTGGTCGCGCGGAGAAAGGCGAGGTTCGCGTGACTGGGCCGCCCCTGCTCGCGCTGCGCGGCATCTCCAAGCGGTTCGGCGCGGTCCAGGCCCTGAAGGGCGTCGACCTGGAGGTCCACAGGGGTGAGGTCGTCGCCCTGCTGGGGGACAACGGTGCCGGCAAGTCCACCCTCATCAAGGTCATCGCGGGTGTCGACCCCGCCGACAGGGGCGTCATCGAGTGGGAGGGCCGGGCCGTCCAGATCAGGACCCCCCGGATCGCCCGGCGCCTGGGCATCGCCACCGTGCACCAGAACCTGGCGCTGTGCGACGACCTCGATGTCGCCGAGAACCTCTTCATGGGACGGGAGCGGCGGTGCCCCGGTGTCCGGGGCCGCCTGTTCCGGTTGATGGACACCGGCGGTATGCGCAGGGAGGCACGCGGGCAGCTCGACGCGCTGGGCATCCACGTCCCCGATGTGCGTACTCCGGTCGCCTCACTGTCCGCGGGCCAGCGCCAGACCGTCGCGATCTCCCGCGCGCTCCTCGGCCGCCCGAAGGCCGTCCTCCTGGACGAGCCCACCGCGGCGCTCGGCGTCCCCCAGGCCAACCACGTCCTCGACCTCGTCGACGAGCTCCGTGAGCAGGGCATAGGGGTCATCCTCATCAGCCACAACCTGGGAGACGTCAAGGCCGTAGCGGACGAGGCGGCGGTCCTGCGGCTCGGCCGCAACAACGGCTTCTTCCACGTACCGACCACCCCGCAGGACCGGATCTTCTCCGCCATCGTGGGCGCGACGGGCAGCGCGTGACTCTCTCCCGCCGGACGGCCGTGGCTTTCCCGCCGGGCGGCTGCGGTTCTCCTGCCGGGCGGCCGCGGCGGTTCACGGGCGGTCGGCTCGGGGGGACGCGACCGCCCGGCACCCGCCGGCACCCGCCGGTACCCGCAGGTGACCGGTTCCGGTGGAACCCACTGAAGCCGTCGGCACCCGCCGGCCATCGGCGCCGCCGTGTCAGGGTCCGCGTGAACGGCCCGCCATCGACGGCCGCGCGGACAGGTACCCTCGCAGGGTGAACACCTACTGGCACGTCGTTCTCCCGCCTCTCTGCGCCTGACCGGGCGCGGACACCGGCGGTTTGATCCCCGGCCCCACCGATGTGAGATTCGGTCAGGGGCTTTTGTCGTGCGCCCGTTTCGGATCCCAGTCCCTGACGCATTCGACAACGGAAGTTCACGACTGTGCCGAACCGCACCCCCCTTACGTCCGCGCGCCCTGCCGCCGTCGGCTCGCGCCCTACTCGCTCCCGCCTCCTCAGCGGCCCCGCCCCCATCCTGACCTCGGCCGTGCTGTGGGGTACGACCGGGACAGCGAGCACTGTCGCACCGGCCGGCGCACCAGCGGCGGCCATCGGCTGCGCCGGTCTCGCCCTCGGTGGCGTCCTGCTGTTCCTCACCTCCCGGGACGCCCGTTCCCTGCCCGCCGCCTGCACAGGTCGTGAACGGTGGACGCTGGTCCTGGGGGCGCTCGCGGTGGCCGGCTATCCGGTCACCTTCTACCCGGCGGTCGCCCGGACCGGCGTGGCGGTGGCCACCGTGATCGCGCTGGGCAGCGCGCCGGTCTTCGCAGGACTGCTGTCCTGGGTCACCGGACAGGCCAGGCCGACCGCACGCTGGACCGGTGCGACCGCGGCCGCCGTGCTCGGCTGCGCCCTTCTGGTGCTGGGCCCCGAGCTCGCCGGCCACGCCACGCCGATCGACGTGACAGGCGTTGTGCTCGCCGCCTGCGCCGGACTGTCGTACGCCGTCTACGCGCTGATCGGCGGCAGGCTCATCGCCCACGGACACCCTTCCGAAGGGGTGATGGGCGTGCTGTTCGGCGCGGCCGGGCTGCTCGTCCTGCCTCTCGTCCTGTCCGCCGACACGCACTGGCTCACCACCACCCGCGGTGCGGCGGTGGCGGTGTACCTCGCCCTGTTCACCGTCTACCTGGCCTACCGGCTCTTCGGGCACGGACTGCGCCGTACTCCCGCGTCGGTGGCCACGTCGCTGACCCTGGTCGAGCCCGCCGTGGCAGCGGTCCTGGGCGTCACCGTCCTCGGGGAACGCCTCCCGGCCGTCTCCTGGTGCGGGCTGGCTGTCCTCGGTCTGAGCCTGGTCCTCCTGACCTCCCCAGGCCGCCGGCGCCGATAGCGGACCGAGACGGAAAGCCGGACGGAAGGAGGGACGGAAAACGGGACGGAAAACGGGACGGAGCACGACGATGGCCCCGACCGGCGAACGGTCGGGGCCATCGATCTGCCCTGCGGAGCGGCCGCCCGGTTGGACGGCGTTCGAGAGCCGCCGGGTACGGGTCGGTGAGGTCAGGCGCTGGGTGCGGGGCGTGCGGTTGACGGTCGGCGTCTGCGGACCGCGCGGACGATCGCGCCCAGGACGACGGCGTTCACGACGGCGCCGAGCGCGATTCCCAGGTAGAAGGGCGCGTCGGTCGGTATCCAGCCGAACGCGATGGTGAACGGCCAGTTCAGCGGGGCGGTGAGCAGCATGGGCACGACATAGGACATGGAGGCGTCGGCGGGGTCCAGGTAGACGTCCTCGAAGATGGCGTATCCGGCCGTGAGTCCCACGACGGCCAGGTAGCCGCGGGACAGCCAGTTGCCCACGGCCAGGGCGAGCATGGCACGGCTGCGGCGAAGGAAAGTCACGCTGATCTCCTGTCAGTTGGTCGAGGTGCCCCTTGCCGCGCGGGTGTCGGAGGAGCCGGTCATCACGATGTCCGAGACGTGGGGGGCGCGGCATGAGTTGTGCTACTCAGATGCGACGGGGTTACGACGGGGGAGGACTGCCCTTCGGGGCAACGGAGTCCACCGGCAGGACGCCGCTCCGGGCCGAAGGGACCGGTGACCGGTCGGGGCACCCGCCCCCCTCATGTCTCCGGCTCCGACCGCCTCATCCGAACCGCCTGGCCCCTCGGCAGGCCTCGCGACGCACAGCCGATCGCTACCGATCGCTGCCGCTCGGCAACCTTCTCCTCCTCGGCGACCACATACGAGCTGATTCAGAGCTCTCTTCTGAGTCGCCAGGATCTGCGGGACGACGCACCCGCGGCGCGCGGCAGGCCGGCCCCCGGGGCCCGCCCGGCGGGCCCCGCGCCGAACCGCACCGTGTTCAAGGAGTTCTGTCACATGGGTGACATCAACGAGCCCCGCCTCACGGCCCAGGCCGCCGACGCGGCGCGGCGACCGCGCGGCCGTCACCGCAAGCGCTGGACCGTGACCGGTCTGCTGATCGGTGTGCCGGCCGTGCTGGGGCCGTACCTGCTGCTCTCCCAGCCGGAGTCCGAGGCCGCGACGATCGACTCCACCGCCTATTACCGTCTGGTGTCGGTCAACAGCGGCAAGGTGCTGGAGGTCGCGGAGAGTTCCACCGCCGACGGCGCGAAGGCCGTCCAGCGCACCGACAACGGCGGGCAGAACCAGCAGTGGCGGCTGAAGGCCACCGACAGCGGCCACTACGAACTGGTCAACCGCAGCAGCGGCAAGGCCCTGGGGGTGAAGGGCGCTTCAACGGCGAACAAGGCCGCGGTCGAACAGTCGGCCGCCTCAGGAGCCGCCAACCAGCAATGGAAGATCACCGACCTGGACGGCGGCGCCATCGAGGTCGTCAACCGAAACAGCGGCAAGGTGCTGGACGTCAGGGCGCGTTCCACCGCCGACGGCGCGGCGGTCATCCAGTACAAGGCCAACGGCGGCACCAACCAGCAGTGGAAGCTGGCGGCGGTCCCCGGCACCGGCACCGGTACCGACACGGCCTCGGGGAGCCCTTCGACGCCGGCCACGCCTTCCGCCTCCGCGAGCGACAACACCGGCGGTGATGGCGCCACCAGCGGCGGTGGCAACGACAGCGGCAGCGGCAACGGCACCACGCTCGCCCAGAAGCTCACCGTCTCCAAGGTGACGCTTCCGGCAGCCTTCCGCTACCTGGAGCCCGGCTACAACCAGCTCCCGCAGTGGACCCGCGTCGACACCCAGGCGGCCCCTGACGGTTCGGTGCGGGTGGCATGGCCGGCGTCCGACGGCGTCCACGTGACCTCGCTGTCGCCGAGCCTGGAACGGCAGGGCACCGACACCGTGGTCCCGAACACGGAGGAGGTCAGCGGACTGGTCGCCCACAACAACGGCTTCGCGCTGCTGACCAGGGTCCCGGACAGCAACAAGTGGGACGAGACGGCCGCCGCCCTGATCCGCTACAAGGACGGCTCCGTCCTCTTCAACAAGAAGCTGACCGGCACGGCGAGCAACGACACCTCGCCCGTACTGGACGGCGCGCTGAAGTGGAACGGCAGCAAGTACGGCGCCTACTTCGTCGTGCACGGCGCGGGCGGCTTCGCCGACGGTCACTTCGGCGACAAGCTGGCCTACGTCGACGACGCCGGAACCAAGCAGTCCGGCGGCTGGGACTGGGGGTGCAGCCACAACGAGGGCATAGCCCTGGCCCCGGCGGCCTCCGGGGCCTTCCCGTCCCTCTGCTTCGACGACTGGCGGTCCGGACTGTTCGTAAGCACCGGGATCAGCGCTCCGGACGACGCCCCCGTCGTGCAGCGCGAGCAGTGCTGGGCGGGTTACTGCGGTGGCGCGTACCCCGGCAACTCCGGCGACCTGGTGAAGACCACCGGTGGGTACGCCACGGCCTTCGCCTCCCGGGGAGCGGCCTCGGCGGTCAAGAACACCGCGGACAGCAGCGGCCGTGGCTGGACCGTCACCCCGAAGACCGACACCCACCAGGTGACGGTCGCCTTCCTGAAGGACGCCTCGACCCCCGGCAGCACGGTGAAACTCACCGACGACCCCACCACCGACCACGTCAACGTCCACATCACCCCCTACGGCAAGAACCTGCTGGTCTCGTGGGAGAGCGTCGCCGACGCCACCTGCAAGGACGGCACCTGCACAGGGAAGTTCACCGGCACCCACCTGCAGGTCATCGACCACACCGGAAAGCCGGTCTCGGCGGACGAGGTGGTGGACGCCCGTATCGCCGGAGACATCGCGACCCTGCCGGACTCCAGCCTCACCTGGGCCTTCGTCTCCTCCACTCCCGACTACGGCTCCGCGATGCGCGGCACCTCCCCGACCACCACGACCCTGTCCGTCGCACGCCTCACCGGCTGAACACGACAAGACCGCCGTTCCGACACGAAACCCGGCACGCGACAACCGATCACCACGCACAACAGCAGGGCCCAGGTCCTCGACCTGGGCCTTGTTCCTGGAGCGGGTGACGAGAGCCGAACTCGCGCATACGAGGACTGGGGGCCGACGTCGCCGGTGCGTGCCGGAGTCGCCGGTGCGTGCCGGCGTCGAGCCGGAGGCGTTTCCCTTCTCCTGCGCCTGGTCGCGACCCGGCCCCGATCTCGGTGTGCGCCCGCGTCTCCCCATGCTCGTCCGACCGTGACCGGTCAGGTTAAGTCGCGGCGTCCGATGCCGGTCCGAGTGTGACCGGCCTAGCGTTCAGGACGTCACCCGACAGCGCCAAGGAGTTGCGATGCCTGGCAGTGAGGAAGGCACATGTTGATTCGTCCCACGACCGAGGCCGACCTCGATCGCGTCGTCGCCGTGACGGTCGACGAACCCGTCGGCTGGATCCACGCCGACCGTTATCGCGATGAACTCGGCCAGGGAATGTACCGGCCGGAATGGACCTGGATCGCCGAGGACGGCGACCGGGTGGTGGCCCGGGCCCTGTGGTGGGGACAGTCGTCCAGTGAGCACCCGGTCGCCCTGGACTGCCTGTGGGTCGACGCCTCGGTCGGCGACCGCGCGGCCGTCGCGGCCGAACTCCTCGCCGCCGGCCTGCGGGCGTTCGCCGAGCAGGGCGCGCGCAAACCGCCGCTGTACATGGTGACGCTGCCGAACGCCTGGCGTGAGGACCCGGCCGTCGCCGCCGCCCTGGCCTGGCGGCGCGGGGCGGCGCTGGCGGCCGGTCTCACGGACGAGGTGGAACGGCTGCGCCTGGAGTGGAGTCCCGGCGTCGGGGTGCCGCGCTCCAGCGGCCGGCTCACCTTCGCCGAAGCCACGGACGAGGAGTTCCTGGAGGTCTTCCGGCGCATCGCCCAGGGCAGCCTGGACGGTGAGACCCGCAGGAACCTGGCGGCCAAGGGCGCGGCGGCCACCGCCCGGGACGAGATGGACTTCTACCTGGGCTGCCCCGGCAAGCGCGAGTGGTGGCGGCTCGCGTACACCGCCGACGGAGAGGTCGCGGGCCTTGCGATCCCGTCGGCGACGCCGTACAACCGCAACGTCGGCTACCTGGGAGTCGTACCGGAATTCCGCGGCCGGGGTTACGTCGACGACGTGCTCGCCGAGATCACCCGGGTGCACGCGGAGGCGGGCGCCGAACTGATCACCGCCACCACGGACACGGGCAATGCGCCGATGGCCGCCGCCTTCGCCCGGGCCGGCTACCGGACCGCCGAGATCCGGATGGTCTACTCGGCCCCCGAGTCATGAGGCAAGGAGCGAGGCCAGTTCGGTGCGGGAACTGACGCCGAGCTTGGGGAAGGCGCGGTAGAGGTGGTGCCCGACCGTGCGGGGGCTCAGGAAGAGCTGCGTGGCGATCTCGCGATTGGTCGCCCCGGTGGCGGCGAGCCGTACGACCTCGCGCTCCTGCGGGCTCAGCCGGTTGATCCGTCCGTCCGTGGCACCGGCCGGGTGGGCCGGGTCATGGGTCTCGCCCGCGGCCCGCAGTTCCGCACGGGCCCGGCGGGCCCACGGCTCGGCGCCCAGCTTCTCGAAGGTCTCCAGCGCCTCGCGGAGGTGGTCGCGGGCGTCGATGTTGCGGCGCAGTCGGCGCAGCCATTCCCCGTGGACGAGCGCGGTGCGGGCCCGTTCGAAGTCGCCGCCGTCCGCGTGGAGACGTACGGCCGCCGCGAAGTGGTCCTCGGCCTCGCTGTCCGGGCCGGTCAGGGCCGCGCAGCGGTGGGCCGTCGCGGCGACGGCCGGCCGGCTCACGGCAGCCGCCCAGTCCGCGAGTCGGCGCGCGGGCTCCTTCGCCCGCTCCGGATGGCCGGCGCGCACCGCGGCTTCGGCGAGGTCGGGCAGCAGGAACCGGGCGAGCAGGGGATGGCCCGCTTCCCGCCGCGCCGCCTCAAGATGCTCCAGCGCCGCCTGCGCCCGCCCGAGACCGAGTTCGAGCAGCCCCAGTGCCCACAGGGCATTCGCCGTGCCCCGCCCGACGCCGCGCGGGCGGGTGTATTCCAGGGCCTGCTCCGCCAGGGAGCGGGTCTCTTCCTCGCGCCCCCGGACGGCGGCGAGCGTCGCCAGCACGGCGCGCAGATGGGCGGCCCGGTGGGCCAGGTCGTAGTAGTCGGCGAGCCGGAGACCCTCGGCGGCGTGCGCATGGGCCTGATCGAACCGGCCGAGCGCCAGTTCGACTTCCGCGAGCAGGTGCAGCGTGGTGGGCAGCCACCCGCTGATGCCCTGCTCGCGGCAGAGGGCGACCGCCGCGGTGGCGATCTCGTGCGCCTGCGCGTGGTCGGCGACCAAGTGGCAGTAGATCCCGGCCATCAGCCGGTCCATGAGTCCACTGCCGGGCAGCCGGCACGCCCGTACGAGTTCGCGCAGGGAGTCCAGGGCGCCGGACACCTCGCCGTCGAGCAGGAGGGCGGGCACGGCCAGCACCGGCAGGTCCGGACCGCGGGCCGCGATCTCGCCGATCAGGGCGGCGTCCCCCGAGGAGAAGGCCGCGTGGACCGCGTCGGTCAGGAGGGAGGCGAGCTTGTCGGGGCGACTGGGCGCGATGAGGTCCGCGCATTCGCCCAGGATGCGACCGGCGGTCGCCGGGCTGCCGCAGCCGAGCTCGACGACGGCTCGCACACGGGCGAAGTCCGCCGCCATCCCGGGATCCCGCAGGGGAAGCGGCACCTGGTCGGCCAGGGCGCCGCAGCGCTCGTCCTGGCCCGCTTCGCCGGCCTTCTGGGCCGCGCTGATCAGGAGCCGCGCCCGCCGCTTCGGGTCCTCGGTGAGCTGGGCGGCCCGCTCGTAGGCGGCGGACGCGGACGCCATCGCCTGGCGGCTGCCGGCCCACTCGGCGACGTGCTCCAGTTCGTCGGCGACCCGTTCGTCCGGGCCCGTCGCCGCGGCGGCCAGATGCCAGGCGCGCCGGTGCGCGTGCCGGGCGGTATCCAGTGTCGCCGCCAGCGCTTCGTGGGCGGCGATGCGCCGGGCGAGCGGGGATCCTTGGTAGGCCGCGTACCGGACGAGCGGGTGCCTGAAGCGCAGCGCCTCCCCGGACAGGGAGACGAGCCCGGCGCGTTCGGCGGGCTCCAGGTCCTCGATCGCGGCGCCGCACCGGCGGGCCGCGCTCAGCACCAAGGGCAGATCCCCGGTGTCGTCCGCCGCGGACACCAGGAGCATGGTCTGCGTGGCTTCGGGAAGCCGGCCGATCTGCCCCGCGAGGGCGTCCTGTAATCGGCCCCGCAGCGGGGACGGCGCCTCGGGCAGCGCCAGCGGGCTCAACTGCCCGGCCCGCTGGGCCGGGGTGAGCGCGGTCGGGAGCTCGATCAGGGCGAGCGGGTTGCCCTGCGCCTGGTCGATGATCCATTCCGCGACGTGCGGCGGGAGGCCGGGGAGCAGCGCCGCGGCCGCCTCCCGGTCGATCCCCTCGACGTGGAGCAGGGGAAGGCCCTTCGCCACGCTGCCATGGGCTCCGTCCCGCGCGGCGAAGAGCATCACGGTGCCCTCGGCGCGCAGCCTGCGGGCGACGAAGGTGAGGACGTCCGCGGACGGCCGGTCGAGCCACTGCACGTCGTCGACCAGGCAGAGAAGCGGGGCCTCGGCGCCGATCTCCGACAGCATCGACAGCACGGCGAGACCGACGGTGAAGCGATCACGCACCGCGTCGTCGGTGAGTCCGAAGATCGCTCGCATCGCTGCGGCCTGCGGCGCCGGCAGCCGGTCGAGGACGTCAAGGACGGGCAGGAACAGCTGGTGCAGCCCGCCGAAGGCGAGCTCCATCTCGGACTCGATGCCTTCGACACGCAGCACACGCATGCCGTCCGCCCGCTGGGCGGCATGGTCGAGCAGCGCGGTCTTGCCGATCCCGGCTTCGCCGTGAAGCAGCAGGCTGCTGCTGGCTCCCTGCCGGCAATCGGTGAGCATCCGCTCTATCCGCCGCTGTTCCGCACTTCGTCCCAGCAACACCCGCCCCCGCCGTCGAGTCCGGCCACGCCCCGCCGACGCCATTACTACCAGGCCAGAGCCAACAACGGTTCACCAGCGAGCTCATCACCGAGAACCTGTCGTGCGGCTCGCGCAGTCGGGCGCTGAAGGTGGGGCTGTTGAGGGTGGGGCTGTCGGCGACCACGCGGGCGAACGCGGGGCCGGTGAAGCCGACGACCGGGCTGTGTTCCGCCAGGGTGGTACGCCCCCGGTACCGAAGACCCCGGCCACTCAGCGGCCGGGGTCTTCGTTCCGCCTGTTCGGGCGGCTGCGGACGATATGAGATTCGAACTCGTGAGGGCTTGCCCCCAACACGCTCTCCAACTGTGTTGGGGGCTGTGCGCCAGCGCGTTCACCTGCGTTCATGGGCGACCAGCCGCCGACGCCGAGACGGCTCCGGCTCTCGCCTGAACGACCGTGAACGGGGCTGAATGAGACGGAAACCGATGCGAGAATCCGCCGGCCCCTGTCCGTGGTCGCTGAGACGCCGCACTCCTCACCGCAGCACCGGAGACACACCGGAGACAGCCCGCGGGCGGCTGTCGGACCCACCCCTAGGCAGGTCTAGGCAGCCTTGGGCCGCGCTGCACGTGTGCCCGGGACGGGCACCTGTGCATCCTCGGACCAGAAGGTCTCGTCCTCTCCGAAGTCCGGGGCCTGGAAGGGCTTTGTCGTCGGAGGCGGTGATACTGCGGTGGAACGGCGGGGTTGCCCTTCCAGGGCGGAGAACAGCGAAGTCGGGTCGATGAGAGGTCTGCCTTTCGTTACAGGTCCCTGACGGGACCTGGTGTGCCGTGACCGGGCACAGCGGTCCTACAGCTTGGTCATCTTGGCGTACGGGCTCAAGATCCGCATCTGCGCCGAACCGAAATCCACGAGCGCCGCGATTCCGTCCTCGATGCCGACTACCCGGCCGAGGCCGTACACGTCATGCGTGACCTGGTCGCCCATGGCGAAGTGCTTGGGAGCCGGTGCGACCGGCGCTTTGAAGGGGCTGGTAGGCAAGTGACGCTTCGGTGCCGCAGGCTTTGTCATGGTTCAGTATGAGCCTACGGGTGTCCCGCTTGCTATGGCCGTCGGCACAGATCCGTACGGGAAGAACCATGTCACGTCACTGACCTGGTGCTTCGAGACCACGACGGATGAAAACACCACCGTGGTGACGGCCCCGAGGCGGTGTCAGGACCGCACAGCACGGTCTCGTGCAGGGGGTCGGCCTGCGTTCTCCTCGTCGTCCTCGTCGTCCTCGTCGTCCTCGCCGTCCTCGCCGTCCTCGCGTTCAGGTGCAGCACTGCGTATCCGTGCTCCTCCGGGTGCCGTGCCGTGCCGTGCCGGCCGCGTCGGCGGTGGGGACGAAAGGTCCAGCCCCGCACTCCCTCGTACCCTGTCCCCGTGCCGTCCCCCCGCCTGCATCGCGTCGCCGTCCTTGTGCTCGTGGGTGCGAAGCCGCTCGATGTCGGCATTCCCGCGCAGGTGTTCACGACCCGCGCGAGCATGCCGTACGAGGTGCGCGTGTGCGGGTCGGAACCTGGTCTCGTGACCGGCGGCGACGGCCTGTCGTACTACGTTGCCCACGGTCTTGACGCGCTCGCGTGGGCCGACATCGTCTTCATCCCCGGCTACCGGTTCCCGGACCGCGACGATCCGCCGCAGGCAGTCGTCGACGCGCTGATCGCAGCCCACGCCCGGGGCACGCGGCTCGCCGCCATCTCGACGGGGGCCTTCGCGCTCGCCGCCACGGGCCTGCTCGACGGCAGACGCGCCACGACGCACTGGCATTACTCACGGGCGCTTGCGGCGAAGCATCCGCTCGTCCAGATCGACGAGGACGTTCTGTTCGTCGACGAGGGCAGCGTGCTGACGTCGGCGGGCGCCGCCTCGGGCATCGACCTGTGCCTGCACATTCTGCGCGGCGACCTCGGGATGGCCGCGTCGAACCACGCGGCCCGGCGCCTGGTCGCGGCCCCCTATCGCAGCGGCGGTCAGGCGCAGTATGTGCCGCGCAGCGTGCCCGAGCCGCTCGGCGAGCGGTTCGCCGCCACCCGCGAGTGGGCGCTGCACCGGCTCGGCGAGCCCCTCACCCTGGAGGTGCTCGCGCGGCATGCGGGGGTCTCGCCGCGTACGTTGTCGCGGCGCTTCGTCGAGGACACGGGGTACACGCCCATGCAGTGGGTCATGCGCGCGCGCATCGACGTGGCCCGTGAGCTGCTCGAACGTTCGCAGCGAAGCGTGGAGCAGATCGCAGCCGACGTCGGTCTGGGCACCGGTGCGAATCTGCGGCTGCACTTCCAGCGCATCCTCGGCACCACGCCGAGTGAGTACCGGCGCACTTTCGCCCAGGGCGAGTAGCCCGCCGCCCCATAGAGGGATCCGTGGCGCGATCCTTTTGAACCGTGGCGATCACGCCGCTGTCCCGGGCGGTTGCCTGCCGCGACGCTGGTGGCGAACCGGAGAGACCGAAGGGACACCACCACTCATGACGCGCATCGCGATCAACGGATTCGGCCGCATCGGACGCAATGTGCTGCGCGCACTGCTCGAACGCGACAGCGACAGCGACCTCGACATCGTCGCCGTCAACGACCTCACGGAGCCCGCCACCCTCGCCCGGCTGCTCGCCTATGACACGACGGCCGGCCGGCTCGGTCGCCCGGTGACCGTCGACGGGAACACCCTTGTCGTCGACGGCCGTCGCATCACGGTGCTCGCGGAGCGCGAGCCGGCGCAGCTGCCGTGGGCCGAACTCGGCGTCGACATCGTCCTGGAAGCCACCGGCCGCTTCACCTCGGCGAAGGCCGCCCGCGCCCACCTCGACGCCGGCGCGAAGAAGGTACTCGTCAGCGCGCCGTCGGACGGCGCCGACGTCACGCTCGCGTTCGGGGTCAACACCGACGCGTACGACCCGGACGTGCACACGATCGTCTCGAACGCCTCGTGCACGACCAACGCGCTCGCGCCGCTGGCCGCGGTGCTCGACGAGCTCGCGGGCATCGAGCACGGCTTCATGACGACGGTGCACGCCTACACGCAGGAGCAGAACCTGCAGGACGGTCCGCACCGCGACGCCCGCCGCGCCCGCGCCGCCGCCGTCAACATCGTGCCGACCACGACGGGCGCCGCCAAGGCGATCGGCCTGGTCCTGCCGAACCTGGACGGCAAGCTGTCCGGCGACTCGATCCGGGTCCCCGTCCCGGTCGGCTCGATCGTCGAACTCAACACGACCGTCGCCCGCGACGTGACGCGCGACGACGTGCTGGCGGCGTACCGCGCCGCGGCCGAGGGCACGCTCGCCGGCATCCTCGAGTACTCGGACGACCCGCTCGTGTCGTCCGACATCGTGGGCAATCCGGCCTCGTCGATCTTCGACTCGGCCCTCACCCGCGTCGACGGCCGCCACGTCAAGGTGGTCGCCTGGTACGACAACGAGTGGGGCTTCTCGAACCGCGTGATCGACACGCTCAAGCTCCTCGCCACCCGCTGACGGGTGCGAGGACGGCCCCGCCCCCGACACGCCAGTGCCGGTGGGTGTCCCGGGCGGCGCTGAATGGGCGTGAACGAGACCAGAACTGAGCCCAGAACTCAGACCAGAGCGTCGTGTCAGACCTTCCTGACGACGATCGTGTTCGGGACCAGCTTCTCCAGGTCGTCCACGTCCGAGGTGAAGACGGTGACCTGCCCCTTCTGCTGTCGGGCGACGACGGCGAGCACCGCGTCGATCGCGTACTTGTGGCCGTGGAGCTTTGCGTCGGCCAGGAGCCGACGGGCCTGGCGTGCCTCGTCCTTGCCGATGTCGGCGACCTTCAGCCGCGAGAGCACCCAGTCCCAGCGCTGCTCGGTGGTTCTGCCGTCGTACGCCTCGACCAGCGTCATAGGGGACGTGACCACCTCGGCTTCGCCCCGGGCCGCGAGGTCGAGCCAGGCGATCATCTTCCGGTCGCCACGCACAGCGAGGGACAGGGCCTCGCAGTCGAGTACGAAGACGCGCAGTGGCCGCTGCCCGTACTCACCGGACCGCTTCTTCACGCGGCCTCTCCGGACTTTTGCTCTCCGGCGGTGCGGCGGCGCTCGTGTTCGGCGTCGAGATCCTCCAGTTCCTCGGCCGCGGCCGCGCGCTCGTCCTCGCTGACGGGGCCGTGTTCCTCCTGCAGCCAGTCGACCAGCTCCAGCAGCCGGTCCCGGTCGCGCTTGAATCGCAGTGCTTCGGCGACATACGCCGAAAGCCCCCGTTCAGCCGCCTCGGAGCGGATCTCGTCCAGGAGCTCCTCGGGGATCGTCACTGTCACTTTCTTGGTGGCCATACAAGAGACCATACTCTCGGTACACCCGCCCCTACCAGAGGGCGCTGCGGTCAGTCAGACCCAGGAGGCCATGTCCACATGCGTCCGGGGAGAGATGTTCGGCGGGTGAGCACCTCACGCTCTCGGAGGCGAAGAAGCGGCGGCACGCGATGCCGCTGACGTTGCTCTGCGCGATGCATTGTGGCGGGGTGTGGGACGGGATGCCCGCAGCGACGTCCCGAACTGGCTCAGCGCAGCCAGTTGCTCGCGCTGTACTTCGTCCTCCCCTACCTGCGGAAGTCGGCCGCGAGAGTATCGAGGAGGCTCTGCGTCGACGTCGCGGCGGTAAGGTCAGCCATGGTGTTCGGTGCGTTGTACGGGCCGGCTCTGGCTGCCGAAAGTAACGACGTTCGTGACGAGGTCGTCCGAGCCGCCAACGCCGCTGGCTGGGCGGTGGAGCGGGCTGATCCGGCCGCGCGTACGAGTCGAGCGCCATCCCGACGCTGATCTTGGTCACGGCCTGCAGTCCTGCCTTCGTTCTTCGGGGTGCAGTGGCACCAAGAAAGAGGCGAGGCCACCCCTGCTCCGGCGCGGAGCGTGAGTCAGCCGAGTGGCGGTGCCGCGACCGTCGCGGCCGGAGGTACGTCGGCACGCCGTGCAGTATGTCGCATATGCCAGAAGTGAATGAGGCCAAAACTGAGACCAAGGCATGCCGAGGACCCCGGCCGCTAAAGCGGTCCAGGGTTCTCGTTTCGCCTGTTCAGGCGGCTGCGGAGGATACGAGATTCGAACTCGTGAGGGGTTGCCCCCAACACGCTTTCCAACTGTGGTGGTGGGGTGGAGGGCTGTGTGCAGGGGCGTTCACCTGCGTTCATTGGGGGCTCGTCACCAGGCTGGGATCGGCTGCCGGTCTCGGCTGAACGCTGGTGAACCGGGCTGAATGAGACGGAAACTGAGACGGCCCGTCCGGCGGTCGTTGTCAGTGGCCACGCCTAGTCTCCGACCATGAGCATGATCGGTGAGTACCTGCGTGTCACGGCTGCTGAGCTTGATCGAGCGATCCAAGATCCCGACTGGGCTCTGAACTTCGTCGAAGAGGTCCAGGACGCCGAGGAGCAGACGGAGCCTGCGCCGACCGAGGCGCGCCACTTCAGTACCTACAAGACCTGGGACATGCTCCGCTTCCTGCTGGCGCGCGCAGAGTTCCCCGTGAACGTGATCCACGGTGAGGAGCCGTTCGCCGAGGACGAGGACTGGGGCTACGGGCCTCCGAGGTACCTGCGGCCTGAGCGGGTCCGGCTCGCGGCGGAAGCTCTGCGGGCTACCAGCTATGACCAGCTCTTCAGTGGCGTGGATCCTGCCGAACTGACCAGCGCCGAGGTCTATCCCCTCGGATGGAGTGAGCCCGGCTCACTGGAATGGGGGCGTCCCTGGTACGACGGCCTCACACAGTTCTTCGAGGCTGCTGCCAGGGCGGACGACGCGATGCTCGTCTGGCTGGACTGACGGGCCCCCGACGGCGATGAGACTTCAGCTTGGGAAGCTTGGGTCTTCTGGCGGCGGTTACTGCGCTGACCTGCGGCGGAGCGGTGTCGGCGCCTGATGGGCGGTCGACTGGTTCCCCGGTGTTTCCCCGTGGTTCCCCGCAGGAACTGGCACGGGTCTGGCACGAGCCAATCCGCTTCAGGTGATCACGAGGTTGGCTTCATGACATGTCCCAGGGCAACAAGGCCGATTCCGACCACGATCAACGAGGGACTCCCAAACCCGCCGCATGCAACGAGCAGCGCACCCGCTCCCCAGAGTCTCGGCTGTCGAACATGGCGCTGCAGCCATCGGCCCGGCATACGCCCGAGGAGCAAGCCATGCAGGCCGAGCACAGCACACGCGAGCCAGAGTGCCCCCACCAGGAGCACCACTGGCAGAAGGAAGCCCGCAAACGATGTCGACATGGTCAATCCCCCAGTGGACTGGCGGCCTTGTTCCCAGCCCAGAAGTCTCGCATGTCTGTGCGGACGTAGACGGTTGGACCTCTTCGTCCCGAAGCAACTTGGGCGGGGGCTCTGCCTTGGGGTGGTGTTCCTCTCACCTGCGCTGATGGTCCGCAGACGTTCGCTCTCGTCCGCCGCTGTTCGTGGGCGTTGTCACGCAGTTAGACACTCACCTGGTGCGGCTCTCAGTGCGCGGGATCAGCGCACGTCAGCTCAGTTCTCCGGGTGCAGGCATAACCCACCCAGTGTGGCAGATCAACGCCGGGAGCCCAGGCCGGAGCGGGGTGGGGGTGGTCACCCGCGGGTGCCGACTGTCAGCGTTGGTCGGCCGCGCACGGCCCAGGGACGGCCCAGGTGGCCCGGGAGTCGCGATCACGACTCAAACAGTTCTATTTACCGCGCACCCGCGATCTCAACAGCGAGAGGTGCTTCATCCGGTGTTTCAGTACTCATCTTCCCCTCCACCCCAGCGCAACGGGAGAACAGTATTTTCATCGGTGATTGCCTCAGCGAGTTGATCTTGCTCCAGCCCGCGGACTGTACTCAAGTCGACGCCGCGAAGGTTAGTTCCGCTGAGTTTCGCACGGGTGAACCTTGCATTGGTCAGGATTGCGGGGGGCATTGGGGGGTTCCCATCTTCTGCATACCTTCGCCCGAAATCAGATTCACTCAGGTCACAGCCATAGAAGTCACAATTGGCTAGATCGGCCGCAAGGAACCAGGATTTTCGATAAACAGCATTCACAAAGTTGGCTCCACGAGCAGTGCAGCGCGTGAAAGCTGCTCTTTCCGCCGTACAGAAAGAAAGTCCCGCACCGTCGAGCTGTGCACCTGAGAACCCAGCACCGGTCAAGTTGCTGTAGTAGAACATAGAGTCACGGAAGTCTCCACGGAGATGAGCATCAGTCAGACCGCAGTGATAGAAGTCCAACCTGGCGTCACTCAAGGCGACTGATCGCCTCCCCAGCACAGTGATGGCGGCCTGAACGTCTGCGGTCACATGACTATCCCTAGGGGAACGCGGATCATCTCTGGTGTTCTCACGAATATGGGCTGTTAGCAGCTCCACCACCGTGGATCTATCGTCGTTCGAGTCCTTAGCGATGCGTTCGAGCGAGAAAATGCCGCCGATTCTCACCGTCATATTGTCCGAAGACAGGAGCTTGATCGCCTCTACATACCTGTCAGTTACTTGACCCTCACGAGTGAGCTGCGCCTGTTCTCGATCCTTCTCTCGCGTGTGCTCGAAAAGTTTCTCCGACTGCTCGAAGAGTCTTTCTGTGTGCTTATGACTGCGATGCGTGTAGTAAAGCCCGAGTCCAGCGATCACCCCCGCTCCCAGCGCTACGAGCGTCGTACGAAAACCCGTGATGACTACTCCGTCTGCTGGTTGGAGATTCTTCTGCCGCAGATGACTGCTGTCGAACCACCAAGGCCCCTTCCAAAGAAGGAGCCCATATCCCAACACAATCACAGCAGCCGCAAGACCGATACTCACAGGTTTCACCCATGCCCTCATGCCTCGCAGCATGCCTCGACAAGCAAGGGCCCAACCGCTGAACCACGCAACCCTGAGGAACAATTGAGGTACGCGAAGGCAGCCAGCAGGATGCTCGAAGGTCGGCGGAGCGGCTTTGGGCTGGAGCTGCTTTGGGGCGAGTGATCATGGCCCCGTAAGCTTCCGGCGCGTCGGGCAGTCTGTGGACCTGCCCGTTAAAGCACGACGTTGGGGCCATGATCTTAGAGGCTCGCCCCAAAGTGGCTGCCTAAAGCCGCGGAGCCGACCGTCCCAGCCACAGAGGGTGTCTCCCCACTTCATGCCCGCAGCCGCCGAGCGCGCCGCCGGGCGCGGCCAGCCGGGGCGCAGACAGGAGGCAGGCCGCGCCGCAGAGGCGGCGCGCGCCCGCGCCGTGCGCGGGCCTTGAACCCGTAAAGAAGGTTGTAACTCAGTCGGTCTGCACGGTCTGCTGGGTCCGCAGGGGCTTGAAGGTGTGTGCGCAGGCTGGGAGTTCGGCGCCATGGCGGTGTGCGAGGGGCAGGAAGAGTGCTGGGCGGATCGTCCAGGTGATCCGGGTGGTGGCGTGTGTGACTGTCACTGTGCAGTGCTCCGCGCGCATGAGGGCCCTTCGTGTCTCGGTGCGTCCCTCGTAGAGCCATGCCCACGCCTCGTCGGACGCTTCCGGGTCGAATGCTGGTGAGATGGTGCGGAGGGCGACCGCAACCCACCTGTCGGCCTGTAGAGCCGAGTACGCGTCGAAGGACCCCAGGAGTGCCGGACTCGCGGTCTCGTCGGTGAGGTCTTCGGTCCAGCACTCGCACCAGTAGCCGCAGCGTGGCGTGTCCATCAGCACGGGTGGTCTCCCGGGCGGGTGTCCGCGAAGAGTTCCGCGGTGACCGTGTAGCCGCTGTGGCTGTCGTGGATGACGACCCGGTGGGCGATCAGGCTGACCATGCCCAGGCCTCGGCCGTGTTCGGCGTCCTCGTTCTGGTGCTTGGCCTTCGGGGCCGTGCCGGTGCCTCCGTCGTCCGTGACCGACAGTGCGACCACCTGCGGTGAGACGGCAACAGCCAGGTGGAAGCTGCCGGACTCCAGGCCGCTGGCCGTGTGGAGGATCGCGTTCGCGCTCAGCTCGCTCACGATCAGTTCGGCGTCCTCGGCCAGTGGGGAGCCGTGCAGGATGTCGCGTGTCCAGCGGCGGGCTCGGCTGACCTCTTCGGGGAATCCTGGGCAAGTGAGTCCCCAGACCCGGGCGGTGCTCGTATACTCGTGCATACAAGTTCCTTCGTACTGGTGGGCCGCCATGTGCAGCGGGTTCGGGCTAGACGAGTTTCACGCCGTCGTGGGCGCGGATGGCCGGCGGGGATGCCGCGTCGAGTGCGTCCAGGACGCGGATCGCGTATGCCTCGTCGGCGAGTTCGATGACTTCTTCGCGGGTGGCCCAGCGCAGTGCGCGGGTCTCGTCGCCGGTGGTGGGGGTGCCGTCCGCGGCCTGGCAGCGAAAGACCAGGGAGACGATCAGGCCCTTCATGTTCTTGTAGACGCCGGTCAGGGTCGCGGGAAGCGTGATCTTGATGCCGGTCTCTTCGAGAACCTCGCGCTGGAGGGCCTCGGGGATGCTTTCCTCGCGTTCGAGGACTCCGCCCGGGGGTTCCCAGTGACCGTTGTCGCGGCGCTTGATCAAGAGGGCGCGGTTCTGGTCGTCGACGATGACTCCGGCGACGCTCACGGAGTGCGGACGGTCGGTGCTCACGTTCCTCGGCCCTCTCGGCTGGCTAGGCTCTCCACCGTAGCAACAACAAACACCCACTCGTCTAGATATCTAAAGGAGTACACGTGCCCTCTCTTCCTTCTGGCGTCCTCGGTGATCTCGACCCCACGAGTGATCGTGCGGTCTTTCGGCAGATCGCCGACCAGCTGCGCGAGGCCATCGATCGCGGGCGGTTCAAGGAGGGTGAAAAACTGCCCTCGGAGGCTGAGCTTGTTGACCACTACGGGGTATCCCGGATGACGGTCCGCAACTCCTTCTCCGTCCTCCAGGGCGAAGGGCTCGTGCACGCCGAGCACGGCAAGGGCGTCTTCGTCCGGCCCCGGCCGCCTGTGCGGCGGCTCGCCTCCGACCGGTTCGCCCGGCGGCACAGAGAGCAGGGCAAGTCCGCGTTCATTGTCGAGGCGGATGCTGCGGGCAGTCATCCGCAGGTCGACAGCCTGGAGGTCAAGGAGGAGAAGGCCAGTCAGGACGTCTCCGCGCGCCTCGGGTCCGTGCGGCGTGTCCTCGCCCGGCGTCGGCGGTATCTGCTGGATGGACGGCCGGTGGAGTTCGCCACCTCGTACCTGCCGCTCGACATCGCCCGGGGCACTGCCATCGCCGAACCCAACCCTGGGCCCGGCGGCATCTACGCCCGGCTTGAGGAACTGGGGCACCGCCTCGACCACTTCGAGGAGGAGATCCGGGCCCGGATGCCCTCGCCGGCTGAGGTGAAGACGCTCCGGCTGGCCTCCGGTGTGCCCGTGATCCACCTGATCCGGACCGCGTTCGACGCGGAGGGGCGGGCTGTGGAGGTCTGCGACACGGTGATGGCGGCGGACGCCTACGTCCTGTCGTATCAGCTCCCGGCGACGTGATCGGGTGATCGGCGGTGGTGCGCGGGGGCGTCTTCCCGAACTCGTACACCCCAACAGGCATACTCGTATAGACGAGTGGGCAAGTGCTGTGGCAAGGTGGTCGTCGTTCCCGGAGATCGGGTTCGAACGCTGCATCTTGTATAGACGAGTAGATGGGAAGAAATCTTGCGCACCATCCGTGTGGAGACCTCCGCCGCAACGATCCTGCTGACCGAGGCTCCCGAACCCAAGGTCCGCGACCGGCAGACCGGCGAGATCGCCAAGGACGCCGTCAGCGGTGAGGCGCTGATGACGATCGGCGTCGTCTACATCGAGGAAGGGGAGTCGTCGCTGATCAAGGTCACCGTCCCGGAGAGCGGTGTGTCCGAGGGGCTCGCCCTCGGTGCTCCGATCTCGCTGCCGGGGCTGGTTGCCCGGCCGTGGGAGAGCGTGTTCAACGGGCAGCAGCGCCACGGCATCGCCTACCGCGCCGCCGCCGTCACCCCGGCCGCCTTCCCGGCCGCCATGGGGGCCACGGCCTGATGACCGATCTCGTGACGCTTCTGGAGGTGGGTGGTCCTGTCGCCGCGCTCGGCGGCGGGGCCGCCTACACCCGGGCCCGGCATCCGGCCGTGTACTGGTCGGCGGTCGGCGGGCCGATATCCACCCTCCGGCTGCTCAGCTCGTACGCCTCGGTCATGGAGGCCTGCGGCCTGACCGTGGCGCCGTCCCGGCTTCGGGTCCTGGCGGTCAAGGCCACCACCCGGCGGGAGGTCCGGCCCGTTCCCCCGCGTCGGGGCATCATCCGGCCCACCTCGACCGGGCTCCGGCTCCGTCTGCGGCTTGCTCCGGGGCAGGAACCTGCCGATGTCGCCGCCTCGGCGGAACGGCTGCGGCACGCCTGGGGCGTTCACGCTGTGTACGTCTCGACCGTCAAGCCCGGTGTGGTGGAGCTGCGGCTGGTCGGCTTCGATGTGCTGCGGCGCGTGCGGATGCCACGCAAGACCGGCGCCGGATTCCTCAAGGTGCCGGTGGCTCTGCGGGAAGACGCCACACCCTTCATACGCGACTACCGCACCATCCCGCACCAACTCACCCTCGGCGCAACGCTGTCCGGCAAGTCCATGTACCTGCGCCACCTGATCGCCGGACTCGCCCGGCATCCCGTCGCCCTGGTCGGCATCGACTGCAAGCGCGGCGTGGAGCTCGCGCCGTTCGCATCGCGGCTGTCGGCGCTGGCGACCGATCCGGAGCAGGCGGCCGAGCTACTGCCCGTGCTCGTGAAGGAAATGGAGGACCGATACGACCTGATCAAGGCCCGGCAGGGCATCGCCCCGGACACCCCGGACGAGGAGATCACCTCCGACATCTGGGGCCTGCCCGAGAGCGAACGGCCCGTGCCGGTCGTGCTGTTCGTCGACGAGGTGGCCGAACTCTTCCTCGTCGCCACGAGGAAGGAGGAAGAGCGGCGGGACGAGATGGTCACCCAGCTCATCCGGCTCGCCCAGCTCGGCAGGGCTGCCGGAATCTACCTGGAGGTCTGCGGGCAGCGCTTCGGCGCCGAGCTCGGCAAGGGCGCCACCATGCTCCGAGCCCAGCTGACCGGCCGGGTCTGCCACCGCGTCAACGACGAAGCCTCCGCCAAGATGGCACTCGGCGACATCGCCCCCGAAGCGGTCTTGGCCGCCTGCGCCATCGCCCCCGAACGGCCCGGTCTCGCTGTCGCGGGCGACACCTCCGGCGGCTGGTCCCGCATCCGCACGCCGTACCTCTCCCTCGGCGACGCCGCCGAGATCTGCCGCGACTCCGCGCACCTGGCGCCCGACCTGCCCGCGCTCAAGCCCTTCCGGCCCCACGTGCCCGTACGGCCGGTCGAGACCCCGGCTCCGGTCGTCGAGCCGCGCCCCGTGACCGAGTGACCCTCGTTCCTCCCTGACTCCGGTCGGCGTGACCGTCTCGCGCCAACTCCCTACTCCTGCCATGCCCGAACCCGGAAGGAGCCGCATCGTGCGCGTCCAACTGGCCCGCGTTGACGCGGTGCTCGTCCAGGCCGTCATCGCCGCCGCGCTGTCCTTCGCCCACCTGCACGACATCGCTATGGCGGCCGGACAGGACGGGTGGAAAGCGTGGGCCTACCCGATCAGCGTTGACCTGCTGCTTGTCGCCGCCTGGCGTCGACTGCGCTCCGGTGAGGCGAAAGCGGCCGGGTGGTGCTGGTTCGTCATCGCCCTCGCCGCCTCCCTCGGCGCCAACGTGGCCACCGCCGGCCTGCTCGACCTGGGCGACGTACCCGCCTGGCTGCGCATCCTCGTCGCCGGATGGCCCGCGGTCGCCTTCCTCGGCGGAACGCTCCTCGCCCACTCCACGCCGACGACGGCCAACACCGGCGCCGAGCACGGCAAGGACATCGAGGACCACGACCAGGCGGACGACGCCGAACCCTCCCGAGAGGAGCCCTCCGCACAACCGGTCGCCATCGAAGCACCGCCTGAGCGTCCTGCCATGCCCGTTCCGGCCGCCCTCGTCGAACACGCCCGCAAGGTCGCCGCCGAGCACCACACCCGCACCGGAACACCCATCGACACCCCAACCCTGCGTGCTCGCCTCGGCGTCCCCGCACCCATGGCCGAAGCCATCGCCAGCCACCTCACCCCGACAGGGAGTTGAACCGTGTCTCGCTTGACCACCGCCGCTGACTACCTCGAAGCGGCCCGACAGATGGCCGTCACCGGCCGTACGTCACTCGCCCGGCTCCTCGCCGAAGAAGCCGCCGACCGAACCTCGGACACCTCGCAAGCCGCCCGCATCCTGAGCGACTTCCCCGGCCCGAGCCTGCGACGGGAGGACTGACCATGACCGCCAACCGCCGCTTCCGCAACGTCGTCCGCATCGGCCCCGTCCAGGTCGGCACGTCCTACAACGGCCGTGGCCGTGAGAAGCACACCGCCGCCTGCACCGCCCCGCGCTGCGGCTTCTCCGCCGACTACGACAGCCGCGCCGCCGCCGAGCTGGCCGCCCGCACCCACCGCTGCCCCGTCCGCTGAAAGGACTCCGTACCCCGTGACCGTCAGCCTGCCCCTCGTCGTCGTCCTCGGCTTCTTCACCTGGGGAGCCGTCAAGTTCCTCGGCGTCCGCACCTGGATCGTCGTCCTGGTCGCCCTCTTCGGCTTCTGGCTCTCGCACACCTTCATGGCCCCCGCCATCGAGTCCGGCACGCGCTCCAGCGTGGACGTCATAAACGGCGCGCACATCTAGACGAGTAGATAAGAAGGGCCTGCCGTGTTCCTGCCCAAGTACCCCGACAACCCCACTCCGCCTTCCGCGCACACCCACACCCCGGCCGACCCGGCGCCCGTGCGACGAGCGATACCCCCGGTGTCCGTCAGCAGCGGAGCGGTCGCGGCCGTCGTCGTGGGCGGCGTGGTCCTCACCGCGCTCCTGACCGCCGTCGCCGTCTCGGCCATCTCCGTGGCCATCGCCGCCGTGGTCCTGCGCTCCCTCATGCGCGACCAGCGGCGCTGAACGGCACCTGACGACCCCCGGGGCGGCCCGATACCGCCAAGCATCCGCCGCCCCGGGGCCCGTCCCTCCCGACCAAGACAGCCAGAAGGAGAACGCCATCTTCACC
>NZ_VJZE01000809.1 GCF_009377205.1 Streptomyces phyllanthi | reverse complement strand
GGGAAGAAGGGCGGGGGACTTCGTCAACTGTCCACCGCGCCTGACACGGTGGCGACTACTGTGAGTTGCCGTCGGGCGACACAGGGCCGAACTCATCGGTTCTCTCGACCGGCACGCGATGGCGCATGCCCGGGTCGCGCAGACGCGGTTGCCCCCACGCCCCCGACGCCCAGTCACAAGGACACCCGATGCCTCAGCTTCGCGTACCGCCCGATCGTGCGGACCGCCGCGAGGGCGGCCGGCACGGACGACCGGTCACCCGCTCCACCTCCTCGCCGCCCTCGCTGCCCGAGACGCCGATACGGTCGCAGCTGCTGCGCCTGGCGGTCCTGCCGCCCGTCGCCGTGGCGCTCAGTGCCTGCGCGGCCGTGCTCTTCACCGTCCGCTCCACCGGAGCACGCCCCGCCCCCACCCTGTGGGCCGTGCTCGCCGGAGCCGTGGGCGTCGCCCTCGCGGGCATCGTGATCGCCGCCGTGGCCGCCGACCGCGCCGCCGGCTCCGTACGCGAACGCCTGGAAGCCCTGCGCCGTACCAGCGTCCGGGGCGAGGCCGACCTGCGCGCCCTCGTCGAGGCGCTGCGCCGGGGCGAGGGCCCGCCCGCGCGCAAGCCGCGGACCGAACCCGCCGCGGACGCCGACGAGTTCGAGCTGCTCGCCGCCGACCTCGCGCAGGCCCACGACGCCGCCGTCAACGCCGTCGTCCAGGCATCCCGGTTCTCCAGCCGGGCCGGCAGCGAGCAGAAGGTCGAGGTCTTCGTCAATCTCGCGCGGCGCCTCCAGTCCCTCGTGCACCGCGAGATCTCGATCCTCGACGAGCTGGAGAACGAGATCGAGGACCCGGACCTGCTCAAGGGCCTCTTCCACGTCGACCATCTCGCCACCCGCATCCGCCGCCACGCCGAGAACCTCGCCGTCCTCGGCGGCGCCGTCTCCCGCCGCCAGTGGAGCAACCCCGTCCCCGTGACCGAGGTGCTGCGCTCGGCCATCGCCGAGGTGGAGCAGTACTCACGGGTCAAGCTCGTGCCGCCCGTCGAGGGCGCCCTGCGCGGCCACGCGGTCGCCGACGTCATCCACCTGCTCGCCGAACTCGTCGAGAACGCCACGGTGTTCTCCGCACCCCACACCCAGGTCCTGCTGCGGGCCGGCCTCGTGACCTCCGGGCTCGCCGTCGAGGTCGAGGACCGCGGTCTCGGCATGCCGGTCGCCGAGCAGAACAAGATGAACGCCCTGCTCGCCGACCCCGACCAGGTGAACGTCGCGAGCCTCCTCCAGGACGGCCGTATCGGCCTGTTCGTGGTCTCGCAACTCGCCCGGCGGCACGGCATCCACGTCCGGCTCCAGACGAACATCTACGGCGGGGTCCAAGCCGTGCTCGTGGTGCCCCAGGGAGTGCTCGGCGCCGAGCCGGACGCCTCGGGGGACGTACCGCGGACACAGCTCCAGCAGCCGACGGGCACGCGGCAGCCAGCAGTGCAGCTGGCAGACGCCCAGCGGCTGTCGGCCCCCGCACCCCGTACCCCGCAGCCCGTGGGCCGGTCCGGCCCCGCCCCGGGGCCCGCGCCCACCGGTCAGGGCGCCCCGCACGCCGTACCGCGGCCGCAAGCACCGGCCGGAGGGGGCGGACCCGCCCCGCTGCCCGTGCGCGACACCCGCCAGGAGCGGCCCAACCCGGCCGACGCCCTGCCCGGTATCCGCCCCGACGACCGGCGGACCGTCATCGAGAACGCGGCCCTGCCCCCGACCCCGCGCTCCGCCACGGACCGCGGCACCACGGCCAGGCCCGGACTGCCCCGCCGGCGCGCCCAGGAGCACATCGCACCCCAGCTCCGGGGCGGTCCCGCGCCCGCACCCCGACAGGACCACGACCAGTACGTCGGCCACGACCCGGGTCTGATGGCCGCCTTCCAGCGGGGGATCGGGCTCGCGGAGGCCTACCAGAGGCAGTCGCCGCACCCGGACACCCCGAGAGGGCCGAGGGAGCCCTTGGAGCCGGAACACACCGGTGCGGCGGCGCACGCAGAGGCGAGCCACATGGATGTCGTCCATATGGACGTTCTCCACACCGACGTACGCCACGCGGAGCGCGCACACCGGGACGCCCTGCGGATCGACGTACCGCGCACGGACACGGAGCCCTCCCTCGACGCACCCCGCTCGGACCCCGCCCCCCTGGCACTGCCGCCGCGCCCGGCCGCGCACCACGGAGACGACATGGACAGCGGATACGACACGGACCACGGA
>NZ_VJZE01000808.1 GCF_009377205.1 Streptomyces phyllanthi | reverse complement strand
ACCCACCCCTGCACGTTGGACGGCCATGAGGCGGATGGCGTCGCGCATCAACCGCAGGCTACGAATCCGACGCCGACCTCCTCGGCGAAGACGGCGCTCGTGACCGCGCCAACACCCCGCGTCAGGCTCGAACGCGACTGAGCTGAGAGGCTCCAGCAAACCCTCTCCACCGTCACGGCCAGAACCGCGCGGGACTGCGGGTCCGTACGCGATTCACCATGGCCACCGACCGGCCGGCCCGGGTCGCATCCGTCCACGTCACCATCGTCCCGCCGCCCGAGCTGCCCGAGCAGCGCCGCCCGGCCCTGCTCGGCGTCGCCTCGCACTGCACCGTCCACAACACGCTCCACCAGCCACCCGAGATCGACATCGAACTGGAGACGTGAGCGCACGCGGCACACACACGGCACTCGTGCCGCGATCGCGACGGCACACCCGCACCACGGCCCCACCACGGGATCCGCGCCTCGACGAGCGCACGCGTCGGCACAACTGGAGGAAGTACGCGTGCGACCGCGCCGCGCACGTCGACGCCGCGTCGGCCGACTTGCTCGATCCGTCAGGAGCGCCGGTCGGCTCCGCCCGGGGTGAGGGCCGGCTGGAGGTCTGCCTGCTGGAGCTCGGCAAGCAGCTCGCTCTGGCCCGCGATCAGTTCGGTCAGGATGCGGCGGGCTGCGCGCAGAAGTTCGGCCACGTCACCGCCGGCAAGTGCGTAGCTGACGGTCGAGCCCTCCCGCACGGAGACCACGATCCCCGAGCGGCGCAGTACGGCCAGTTGCTGGGAGAGGCTGGACGGTTCGATCTCGATCTCGCTGAGCAGGTCGCGTACCGGGACGGGGCCGTTCTGCAGCAGTTCCAGGACCCGGATGCGTACCGGGTGTCCGAGCATGCGGAAGAACTCGGCCTTGGCCTGGTAGAGGGGGACCTGCATGTGAATTGCTCCCTGCCGCGTGAGGGCTGTGTCGGGGCACGGCGGCCCCGTCGTTGCCACCGCAGGCGGTGCTGCGCACCGATCCTCGCGGATCCGGCCCCGCACACCCCTGGGATTGCTCTGATCTGGATGTGCCCAGTTGAAGAAATCTTCAAGTCGTGGGCGTGCGGGGCCATGGAACGCGCAGCTTGCTAGACGTCCAGTTCGGCCTCGATGCGCTTGAGCTGGTGGCGGGCCATGGCCAGGTTCGATTTAGCCCTGTCGAGCACGAGGTAGAGGAACAGGCCGTTGCCTCCACGACCCTTGAGCGGGCGGAGGAGGTGGTACTGGCTGCCGAGCGTGATCAGCATGTCCTCGATCTCGCCCTTGAGACCGAGGTGTTCCATGGTGCGGGCCTTGGCGCGGATCACATCCGTGTTGCCGGCCGCCGCAACCGTCAGGTCGAGGTCCTTGCTTCCCCCCAGAGTCCCCAGCGCCATACCGCTGGTGTAGTCGACCAGAGCGGTCCCCAAGGCGCCCTCGATCGAAGTCATCGTCTCCTTCAGGGAGACCTCCACATTGCTCATACCAGCATCTCCTCCTGGGGTCACTGAGCGGCTCGGGCATCGCCCTCCCCGCCGGTGCCCAGGACCCTACGTAGCGCCTGTGCCTGGCAGCCCTGTTGTTCCGGTACTGGACGAGGGAGCTCAAAAATGTCGGATGATGCGATGCCTGTGACCGCTCGTGGTCAGACGTCTTCGGGACGCGCTGGTTCGGGCATGAGTGCGGTTGACAGGGCCTGGGTGAGTCCGGGGTCGTCGATGGAGGGCAGCAGGTTGCCTGGCTGGGCGCGCTGGGCCAGGGCCCGGACGGCGGCCTGGAGGTTGTGGCGGGTGAGTTGCCGGGTCCGTGCGGCGACGGTGAGCAGAGCCGGCAGGGCGTGGAGCGGGTGCGGGCGCCGGGTGGTCGCGTGGAACGGCGGCAGATCGTGAGGGTCGGCGCGTAGCACCGGGGTTCCGTCGTGCGGGGCGGGCAGGCCGATCAGGTCGACGATGAGGTCGGCGGGCCCGACCAGGTCCTCCAGACCGGTCCCGGCGTTGTACAGGGTGAGGCTCTGGATGCCGACGGCGAGCAGGAGGCCGCTGAGATCTCCGCCGCGGTCCCCTCCGGCAAGGACGACGCAGGCGTTGTGGACGGGGATGCCCTTGTGACGCAGGGCGTTGACGGTGGCAGCGGCGGTGGCGACCGCGTGGGCGTGGCCGTTGGTGTCCACCACCGGGGTGCCGGCGGATTCCAGGGCGGAACGGACGGCAGCAGCGTGGGTGGGCCGGGTGTGGGC
>NZ_VJZE01000807.1 GCF_009377205.1 Streptomyces phyllanthi | reverse complement strand
GGGCGGGCGGCAGTGGAACGGTGCCGCCTTGCGGGGTGTTCACGGGCGCGACGATGGTCGGCTGTGCGTGCACCGGGGGCGCGGGCGGCGGAGTCGCTCCTGGCGGCGCGAAACCCTGCGCGGGCTGGGGCGCGGGCGCCGGAGCAGGCGTGGGAGCCGGTGCCGTGGCGGCCGGGGGTGCGAACGCGGGCGGCGCACCGGTCTGGGCCGGCGGGGCGAAGCCCGGCGCGGCGCCTGACTGGGGCTGCTGCGGGGCCGCGGGCTCCTCCTCCGCGACCTCACCGCCGAAGTTCTTCAGCAGTGCGTCCAGGCCGCCGTCGAAGCCCTGGCCGACGGCGGCGAACCGCCAGACGTCCTTCAGATAGAAGTCGCCCAGCATCACGGCGCGTTCGGTGGAGAACTCGGTGCCGTTGAACGAGTACCGGGCCACCTCCTCGCCGCCCGCCACGATGCGGATGTGGCCAGGGGCGATCTGCGACATCTGCCCGGCGCCGTCGATGGTCGCCGTGAACGACAGCTTCTGGATCTGCGGTGGGATCCTGTCGAGCGTGACACGGAAGGACTCCGTGTCACCCGCCTGGGCCCCCAGAAGCTGAACGGCCTCCTCGGGGGACTTCGGCTGGTTGAAGAAGATGAAGTACCGGTCGTCCGAAAGCCGTTCGTCGGCGTCCAGACCGAAGCAGCTGATGTCGAAGGTCAGCCCGGGGGCGGAAATCTGTACACCCACGTACAGATCCATCCCCGCCGTGAGGTCACTGATCCTGGCCTTGTGGCCGCGTTGGAATTCCCTGGCCATGCGTAACGACCGTCCCCCATCCCGAATGCGAGTGCGTCGCGACAGGCTAACGGCAAAATCCGGCTGCGGAGGAAGCCGGTACAGACCCGGTACACAATCGCTGCCCACGGCCTGGTTCCGGTGCGGGCACGCGTACGCGTGGTGGCCGGTTTTCGTCAGTCGGTCACTCGTCGCGTGTGACGGGCAGATGCGGCAGCCGGTCGGCCGCCACCACCCCTTCGAGGTAGCCACGGGCCCGTTCGGTCCGTGGGTAGGCCTCCAGCAGCCGCCAGAAGCGAGGGCCGTGCCCGGGCACGAGCAGGTGGGCGAGCTCGTGGACGAGTACGTAGTCGATGACGTACTCGGGCATGCCCTGCAACCGGTGCGAAAGCCGGATACTGCCCTCGGACGGGGTGCAGGAGCCCCAGCGGGTGTTCTGGTTGGTGACCCAGCGGACCGACGTGGGCCGGGCGCGGCCGTCGAAGTACTGGAGCGACAGTCGCTCGGCGCGCTCGGCAAGCTCGGTGTCACCGATCAGCCGCTTGCTCTCCTGAGCGGCGAGCTTGTCGAGCATGACGGTCACCCAGCGCCGCTCCTCCGCCTCGGACATACGGGCGGGGATGAGCACGACGGTGCGATCGCCCTCGCGGTACGCGGAGACCGTCCTGCGCCGTCGCGTACTCCTGCGGACCTCGATCGCGCTCGCCCCCGAGCCACTCGGCGGCTTGCTCGTCGTACTGCGCTCTGGCTTTCCGGCGCGGTGCAGTGGGTCGGCGGGCACGACCCGACGTTACCCGCTGCACACGCGCGAAGTCCCCACTCCGGGACGGTTCGATACCGATCCGCACTCCGAGCGCTGGATTTGTACGACTAATACGGGCCCCTGTGGACAACTTCCGGCGCCCGGTGGCGGAACCCGGCATCCTGGCACTCGCCGACGGACCGGACACGACGCACGACTCGACCGAGGTGTCCGGGTGCCCGCCGGCACACGGGGACGTACGCACTACGGCTACGGGGGCCGATCATGCATCCGATGGTGAAGCCCGCGCTGCGGCGCGGCTGGCGTGACCTCAACACCGTGCAGTTCGGGATGGCACCCGCGCACGCGATGGTGCTGGGGCCGATGGACATGGCGACGGGCAGCTTCCTCGCCCTGCTCGACGGGACACGCGGGCTGCCGCTCCTGCGCGACGAGGGACGCAGGATGGGGTTGCCCCACGGCCATGTCGACGGGCTGGTGGAGCGGCTCACCCAGTCGGGCCTGCTGGACGACGCGACGGGCGGCGGTCCGGAGGCGGACTCCCTGCGCCGGAAGGAGGCGGTCATGGACCGCCTGCGCCCCGACCTCGCCGCCCTCTCCCTGGTCTCCCCGGAGCCGGGCGGCGCGATGGGACGCCTGGCCGCCCGCCGCTCCCTGCGCGTGCAGGTGCGCGGCGCGGGCAGGGTGGGCGTCGTCCTCGCCTCGCTCCTGGCGGGCGCGGGGGT
>NZ_VJZE01000806.1 GCF_009377205.1 Streptomyces phyllanthi | reverse complement strand
TCCCGGAACCGGGGGCTCCACCCCCGGGCCCCCGGCTCCCGGGTGGGCGGCTGAGCGCCGTTGCCGCGTGCGGTCGTGGTCGGTCCGTGGACACAGACCGACGGACCCTGCTGTCGGCCCTACTTCTCTGTCACGCCCGCCGAATCGAACGTCGCCACCTCGTGCATCGCTCTTGCCGTGCTCTGGACCATCGGGAGGGCCAGGAGGGCGCCCGTGCCCTCGCCGAGGCGGAGGTCGAGGTCGACCAGGGGGCGGAGGCCGAGCTTCTTCAGGGCCGCCACGTGGCCGGGCTCGGCGCTGCGGTGGCCGGCGATACAGGCGGCCAGGACCTCGGGGGCGATGGCGCGGGCTACCAGGGCGGCGGCGCCCGCGCTGACCCCGTCGAGGATCACCGGCGTACGCAGGGACGCACCGCCGAGGAGCAGGCCCACGATCGCCGCGTGCTCCAGTCCGCCGAAGGCGGCGAGGACGCCGATGGGGTCGGCCGGGTCCGGCTGGTGGAGCTCGATGGCGCGGCGGACCACCTCGGTCTTGCGGGCCAGGGTCTCGTCGTTGATCCCCGTGCCCCGGCCGGTGACCTCGGAGGGGTCCGTGTCCGTGAAGACCGCGATCAGGGCGGCGGACGCGGTGGTGTTCGCGATGCCCATCTCACCTGTCAGCAGAGCCTTGTTGCCCGCCGCGACCAGATCACGAGCCGTCTCGATACCGACCTCGATCGCCTGCTTGACCTCCTCGCGGGTCAGCGCGGGACCGACCGTCATGTCGGCCGTCCCCGCGCGGATCTTGCGCGGCAACAGGCCCGGGGTGGAGGGCAGTTCGCAGGCCACACCGACATCGACGACACAGACCTCGGCGCCCACCTGCGCGGCGAACGCGTTGCAGACCGCCCCTCCGCCGAGGAAGTTGGCGACCATCTGGGCCGTCACCTCCTGCGGCCAGGGCGTCACTCCCTGGGCGTGCACGCCGTGGTCGCCGGCGAAGATCGCGACGGCCGCGGGTTCCGGAATCGGCGGCGGGCACTGGCGGGAAAGACCGGACAGCTGAGCGGAGATGATCTCCAGCATGCCGAGCGCACCCGCGGGCTTCGTCATGCGCTTCTGCCGCTCCCACGCCTCGCCGAGCGCCTTGGCATCCAGCGGGCGGATACCGGCGATGGTCTCGGCGAGCAGGTCGTGCGGCTCCTCGCCGGGCAGCGCGCGGCGGCCGTACGTCTCCTCGTGGACCACCCAGGACAGCGGGCGGCGCTTGGACCAGCCCGCCTGCAGCAGCTCGGGCTCCTCCGGGAACTCGTCGACGTACCCGACGCACAGGTAGGCCACGACCTCCAGATGCTCGGGCAGGCCCAGCGCGCGGACCATCTCCCGCTCGTCGAAGAAGCTGACCCAGCCGACGCCGAGCCCCTCGGCGCGGGCCGCGAGCCACAGGTTCTCGACCGCGAGCGCGGAGGAGTACGGAGCCATCTGCGGCTGGGTGTGACGGCCCAGGGTGTGACGGCCGCCGCGGGTCGGGTCGGCGGTCACGACGATGTTCACCGGGGTGTCGAGGATCGCCTCGATCTTCAGTTCCTTGAACTGCTTCGCCCGGCCCTTGGGCAGCGACTTCGCGTACGCCTCGCGCTGGCGCTGGGCCAGTTCGTGCATCGTGCGGCGGGTGTCGGCGGAGCGGATGACGACGAAGTCCCAGGGCTGCGAGTGGCCGACGGAGGGTGCCGTGTGGGCCGCCTCCAGGACGCGGAGCAGGACGTCGTGCGGGATGGGGTCGCCGCGGAAGCCGTTGCGGATGTCGCGGCGCTCGCGCATCACGCGCAGTACGGCCTCGCGCTCGGCGTCGTCGTAGCCGGGAGCGGCGGGGCCCGCGGTGGGGCCCGCGGGCCGGGTGGCTTCTTCCACGGTGGCCGTGCTCTCCTCGTGATCGGCGACCCTGGTGTCCAGGTCCTCCGCGCGCTGTACGACATCGGGATCCGCCCCGGCCGCGATCGGCTCCGCGGCGAAGGGCTCCGGGCCGGCGGGTGCCTCGGGCTCGCGGGGGCCGGGGACCGTGGCGGTGGGGGCCGCCTCCTCGGGTGCCTGCGCCGGTGCCGGGACCTGGGGTGCCAGGACCCGGGGCACCGGTTCCGGGGCCGGCTCCGGCTCCGGAACCGGCTCTGCCGCGGGTGCCTGGTCCGGGACGGCCGCGAGCGGCTCCTCCGGGGCGGTGGTCGCCTGGTCGGGAGCGGCGACCGTCTGCGGCTCCTCCGGCGCGGCCGGCTGTGCTTGCTCCGGAAG
>NZ_VJZE01000805.1 GCF_009377205.1 Streptomyces phyllanthi | reverse complement strand
ACCGCCGCCGTCGTGGTGGCGCGGATTCCGCGCCCGGCCCAGCGGCGGGCACCAGGGCGGTGCCTCACCGACGCCCTGATCGCTGTCCGCCTGGTCGCTGTGCATCTCGTCAGCCAAGTCCTTCCCTCCGCGTCGCCGACGGCCCCTGTCGCGGCGGCCGCCACACCGGTTCCGCTCGCGCGGTGGGCCCCCGGCTGTCCGGCACGCCGTGCGGCCGTTCGGGCCGGCGCGTATGGCGGGTTAGGGCGCTGCCGGACGGTGGTGATGCGGCGGCGTCCCGGGTGCACGGAAGGCTGGCCGTGCGCTCGCCCCCGGTGGCACCGTGACAGCTCGGCGGTCCGGGTGGATGCCCGGGGCCCGTCGAGCGGTCACCGGACGGGCCGCGGTGGCCCGCTCCGCGGCGCGGTCCGGCCGTGCGGCCGCAGTGGCTCAGCCGTTGCCGCCGGAGGCGGCCGGGGCGGTGTGCACGGCGTGCCCACCGAACTGCTGCCGCATCGCGGCGAGTGCCCTCAGCTGGGCGGCGTCCGGCTTGCGGGAGGCGAAGCGGGCGAAGAGCGCGGCGGTCATGGCCGGGGCGGAGACCGCCAGGCGTACGGCCTCCTCGACGGTCCAGCGGCCCTCGCCGGAGTCGTCGACCCGGCCGGACAGGCCGGCCAGCCCGGAGTCCTGTTCCAGGGCGCGGACGAGGAGGTCGAGCAGCCAGGACCGTACGACCGTGCCGTGCCGCCAGGAGGCGAGGACCTTCGGTACGTCGGGCACGTACTCGCTGGCCTCCAGCAGCTCGTAGCCCTCGGCGAGGGCCTGCATCATGCCGTACTCGATGCCGTTGTGGACCATCTTGACGTAGTGGCCGGCGCCCACCGGGCCGGCGTGGCAGATGCCGTCCTGCTCCGGCGCGAGCGACTCCAGCAGCGGCCACACCCGCCGGACGTGTTCGTCGGCGCCGCCGCACATCACGGCGTAGCCGTTCTCCCGGCCCCAGATGCCGCCGCTGACACCGCAGTCGACGTATCCGATGCCGTGCTCGGCGAGCACAGCGGCGTGCTCGGTGTCGTCGCTGAAGCGGGAGTTGCCGCCCTCGACGACCACATCGCCGGGGGAGAGCAGTCCGGCGAGCTGTCGCAGCGCCTGGCGGGTGGGGTCGCCGGCGGGCAGCATCAGCCACACGACACGCGGGGCGGCGAGCTTGCCGACCAGTTCCTCCAGGGAGTCGACGTCACGGTCGGGGGAGGTGCGGCTGTAGCCGACCACCTCATGGCCGCGGTCGCGCCAGCGGGCGGCCATGTTGCCGCCCATACGTCCCAGACCGACGATTCCTGCCTGCATGTGTTCAGTCCTTCGTGGTGGTGGGGTGCGAGTCGGGGGAGGGCAAGCGGCCCTCACGCAGCAGCCGGAGGACGACGCTGTTGTCCAGGTCTCCGAGGCCGCCGGAGTCGACCGCCGCGTAGAGGCCGGCGACGGTGGCGGCCAGTGGCAGTGAGACGTGTGCGTCGTCGGCGCTGTCCAGGACGAAGCCGAGGTCCTTGTGGAGGTAGCGCGCGGGGCCGGAAGGCGTGAAGTCGCTGTGGGCGAGGTGGTGGCGCTTCTGTGCGAGCACCTCGGAGGAGGCGAGACCGCCGGCCAGCACCTCCAGCAGGGCCGCCGGTTCGAGTCCGCCGCGCTCACTGAGCACGACGGCTTCGGCGAGGGCCACCAGCGTTCCCGCGACGACGAGCTGGTTGCACGCCTTGGCGAGGGATCCGGCTCCGATGCCGCCCATGCGGCGCACGGTCGAGCCCATGGCAGCCAGGTACGGGCGGACCCGCTGGACGGCGTCCTCCGTTCCGCCCGCCATGATCGACAGGGCGGCGTCGCGGGCGCCGGACACACCACCGCTGACGGGAGCGTCGACGACCTCGATGCCGCGCGGACGCAGCTCCTCGGCCAGGGCCCGGACGGCCACCGGCGAGACGGTGCTCATCACGACGAGCGTGTCCATGGCACGGCCCGCGCCCGCGGAACCGGCGCCCGCGAGCAGTCCGGTCGGGGCGTCCAGCAGCGCCCGGACCTGGGGCAGGTCGGGGAGCATGACGAGGACGACCCGAGCGGCGCCGGCCACCTGGGCGGGACGGTCGGCGGTACGGCACCCCGCGCTGACAGCGGCGTCGAGTGGAGGCCGGCTGCGGTTCCAGGCCAGGACGTCGAAGCCCGCCCCGGCGAGGTTGACCGCCATCGGCAGACCCATCGCACCGAGTCCGACGAAGCCGACGGTCCCGGGCGGGGAGGGTGG
>NZ_VJZE01000804.1 GCF_009377205.1 Streptomyces phyllanthi | reverse complement strand
CCGTGGGAGCGGGACTCGCCCTGACCCCCGGGCTCCCGCACACCGCCGGTGCCGCCGGTGCCGGCGTCGGCACCGCCGCTGCCCCGCCCCTCCTCGGTACGTACGACGTCGTGGTCGTCGGCTCCGGTGCCGCCGGTATGACGGCCGCGCTCACCGCCGCCAAGGCGGGCCTGAGCTGCATCGTCGTGGAGAAGGCGGCGACGTTCGGCGGCTCGGCGGCCCGGTCCGGCGCGGGCATCTGGCTCCCGAACAACTCCGTCATCCTGGCGGCCGGAGTACCCGACACCCCGGCGAAGGCCGCCACCTACCTCGCGGCCGTGGTCGGCGACGACGTCCCCGCCGACCGCCGGAAGGCGTTCCTCGACCACGGGCCCGCCATGCTCTCCTTCGTCATGGCCAACAGCCCGCTGCGCTTCCGCTGGATGGAGGGATACAGCGACTACTACCCGGAGCTGCCCGGCGGACTGGCCCAGGGCCGTTCCATCGAGCCCGACCAGCTCGACGGGAACATCCTCGGTGCGGAGCTGGCCCGGCTGAACCCGTCGTACATGACCGTCCCCGCCGGCATGGTCGTCTTCAGCGCCGACTACAAGTGGCTCGTCCTGTCCGCGGTCAGCGCGAAGGGGCTCGCCGTGGCCACCGAGTGCCTGGCCCGGGGGACGAAGGCCGCCCTGCTGGGCCAGAAGCCGCTCACCATGGGGCAGTCACTGGCGGCCGGGCTGCGGGCGGGGCTGCGGGCGGCCGGCGTACCCGTGTGGCTCGACACGCCCCTCACCGACCTGTACGGGGAGAACGGCGCCGTCACCGGCGCGGTCGTCACCAGGGACGGCGCCCCCGGACTGCTGCGCGCCCGGCGGGGCGTCATCATCGGCTCGGGGGGCTTCGAGCACAACGCGGCCATGCGCGAGCGGTACCAGAAGCAGCCCATCGGCACCGCGTGGACGGTGGGCGCCAGGGAGAACACCGGCGACGGCATCCGGGCGGGTGAACGGGCGGGCGCCGCCCTGGGCCTGATGGACGACGCCTGGTGGGGCCCGGCGATCCCGCTCCCCGGCCAGCCGTACTTCTGCCTCGCCGAACGCACCCTGCCCGGCGGACTCCTCGTCAACGCCGCCGGAGCGCGCTTCGTCAACGAGGCCGCGCCGTACGGCGATGTCGTCCACACCATGTACGACCGAGACACCCCCACCGCTCCGCACATCCCGGCCTGGCTGGTCGTCGACCAGAACTACCGCAACCGCTACCTGTTCAAGGACGTCGCGCCGACGTTCGTGTTCCCCGACGCCTGGTACGACTCGGGCGCCGTCCACAAGGCGTGGACACTGGACGCCCTCGCCGCCTCGATCCGCGTGCCCGCGGCCGCCCTGCGCACCACCGTCGACCGCTTCAACTCCGCGGCGAGGAACGGCGACGACACCGATTTCGGGCGCGGCGACAGCGCGTACGACCACTACTACACGGACCCCGCCATCGGCCCCAACTCCTGCCTGGCACCGCTGTGGCTGGCCCCGTACTACGCCTTCCGGATCGTTCCGGGCGACCTCGGCACCAAGGGCGGTCTGCTCACCGACGCCCGGGCGCGGGTGCTCCGCCCCGACGGCTCGGTGATCCCCGGCCTGTACGCGGCGGGCAACGCCAGTGCCGCCGTGATGGGCCGCAGTTACGCGGGCGCGGGATCGACGATCGGCCCGGCGATGACGTTCGGGTACATCGCGGCTCGGCATGCCGCGGGCCTGTCCTGACGTCTCACGCCAGCCGCAGATCGATCCAGGGCACCGACTCGCCCTCCAGCAGATAGCGCTCGACCTCCGTGAACCCGTGCTTCAGCGCGAAGGCGAGTCCGTCCGGATTGGACTCCAGTACGACCGTCTCGATCACCCGGGCGCCCAGTTCCCGGGCCCGCTCCAGCCCTCGTACGTACAGCTGCTCGCCGAAGCCCCGCCGCCGGTGCTCGGCGAGCACTCGGGCGATCACCGTGGCCGTGCCCGTCCCGTCCTCGGGCGGCCGGACCGTCGAGCTGCCCACGAGGACACCGTCGAGATACGCGAGCTCCAAGTGGTGGCGTCCGGCGCGCTCGCGGACGTCGTCGAGGGACAAAAAGTGCGTGGGGATGACGGTGTTGTGGACGCGCTGCCAGTCCGCGATGTCCTCGTGTGCGGCATCGCCGTCCACCCGTCTGAGCTGAAGATCCGTCATCACCGCAGCAAATCCGCCCGCGCCACGGACGTCAACCATGTTTTCCGCGCCGTCCCGGACACCCTCCCCGGCCCTCGAG
>NZ_VJZE01000803.1 GCF_009377205.1 Streptomyces phyllanthi | reverse complement strand
CTCCCCCGCCACCACGCCTACCTCCACCAGCGCACCGCCGGCCGCATCGGAAGCCTCACCCGGCTCATCCGCCAAGCAGCCATCACCGCCATCACCGACGGCACCGAAAAAATCACCAAAACCGCCCTCGACGCGGTACGACTCGACCACCTCGCCGAACAACAAGCCCGCCCCACACCAAGGCGCTGACAATCCCGACCACGAGATGCCCGGGCCACTCCCGCAGGGTGCGGAAATCAGCCGTACTCAGCCGTTCAGGAACCGGCAAGCCCCGGTCGCTGCGAGACTCGGCCCGGCAAAGCAGTCGCACCGAACGGGGACGTGTAGCTGTGGCAAAGGCGAAGAACCGCAAAGGGCACTACCGGGCAGGGCACTACGTGAAGCCGTCGTCGGCATCCAGCCGGTGGAAGAAGCCGTCCACGGGTGTTGTCCTGGCGGTCGCTATCGTGGCCATCGCCGGGTGGAACACCCTGTTCGGCAACGAGTCCGACGACCCGGACACGACGCCCCGCCCTCAGCCGTCAGCCTCCTCGGCTCCTGCCGTCTCCGGTCAGTGACCCCGTTCCCGGCGGAACACCGACAAACGCCCCGACCATGCCCTTCTCCTCTCGGGCTCGGGCTCGCCGCCCCCGGCGGAGGCCGAGCCCGCCGCCCGGCCTGACGAGATCTCCGCGCGCAACCGCCGCCATACGGCCTGCCACTGCGTGATCTGATCGTCGGGAACGCCGCAGGCCGAGAGGTAGGCGGCCGTTGTACTCCACGTGGTGGGAAGCGTGCCGCGGTTGAGCAGGCTGCTGACGGTACCGGCCGATACACGTCCGCCCGAGCGCTCACTGACCGCCTGCTGAGTCAGACCGCTCACCACACGCACCTCCGCAAGAACGGTGAAGAACCCCGTGACCGTACGGATCGCACGCGGATCCGGCCACGACCGCTCCCCGGCGCCCCCACCAGGCGCAGCGGGGACGGGTACGGCGGGCAGAGCCGCGTGATTGCGTCCGAGCGCGACCTGAGCGCCGCTGTTACGGTCCCGGGCCTGCGGAACAGGGTGCCCCCGGGCCGCCAGCGTCAGACGCACGTGCCGGTAGACAGCCGCGAGATCCAGCAGCACGGGACCGCCGGGTATCCCGCGGCGCAGCGTGTCGAGCAGCGCTCCGGTGAAGGCCGTATACGTCTGCCCCACCGGCGCCAGGGCGGTACGGGTCTCAGCCGCGGCCGCCAGAAGAAAGCTGCCCTCCACCGCGGCCTGGTCGGCAAGCCCGGCCTCGGCACTCATCCTCCCCAGCGCCAAGCCGCTGTAGCAGCAGTCCAGAATCACGACATGACGCTCCGCCCGGGAGTCCAGAAGGAGAACCTGACGCAGCCAGTCATACGGCAGACCGGTCTCCACACGGCCGAACTCAGTGTGCGGCAGGGCCAGAGTGAGCTGATCCTGGGCATCCACCAGGCCGTGCCCGGCGAAGTAGACCACCAGCGTGTCGGTGGCCTCGGCGGCCGCCTGCCTCACGGCACCCACCACGGTGTGCGCGGCCACCGGATCCTCGACAACGGTCACATGCCGGGTGGGCAGTTGCAGAGACAGCGGGCCGCGCAGGAGATCGGCGAGGGCCTGCAGATTGTTCGAAACAGCCGGCAGTTGCTCCAGATGCTCATAGCGGCCCGTGCCCACCACAACCGCCCGCGAGGCCCCCGGATCGGGCAGCACGCTCACCGACCGCCGCCCTCATCAGCATCGGCGGCATCAAGCGCCCGGACCGCCCGCTCGATCTCCTCCTCGGAACAGTCCATGAGGACGACGACCGTGACCCCGCGACGGATCTCCACCCGCGGCCGCTGCGGCCGGGACTGCCGCCACGCCACCACCGCCAAAACGAACGACGCCGCACTCCACCCATTCCCCGTCACCAGCTGCAGCACATCAAGCCCCGTGCCCATCTCCCCCGGCCCAGGCACACCACCCCGTACCTCAACCGCGGCCGACCGGCGCACCCCAGGATCCGCCCGCAGCCAGCCCTGCAACGACCGCAACTCCCCTGCAGCCGACCCGACCCGCACCTGTAACCGCACCCTCGCCCTCCCCTGACCGGCGTGCACCCAACCCGACCACCATGCACAACCGATCAAGAAGACCGCTACAGGACAACACCCCCACCGACCAGGCAAAACACTCCCGACCAGGCAAAACACCAGCCGAACCTTTAGACGCAGAAGCCGCTCAAAACACCCCGACCATTCCCACTGAAACCCACAAAAGACCAGGCCCACAGCCCCCACAGC
>NZ_VJZE01000802.1 GCF_009377205.1 Streptomyces phyllanthi | reverse complement strand
GGTGCTGGTGCCGGTCGGGACGAGATTCTCGTCGACGCCACGACCTTCCCCACGGACGGGTACATCGCCGCGTCGGCAGCCCGGATGACGGGGTGCTCGATACGCCCGGTCACGCCCGCCGAGGTGCCCGGCGCCCTCGGGCCCCGTACGGCCGCGGTGCTCCTGAACCACGTCGACTACCGCACGGGCAGGCTCCACGACCTGCCGGGCCTGACGGCGGCGGTGCACGAGGCGGGGGCGTACGTGGTCTGGGACCTGTGCCACAGCGCCGGTGCCCTGCCGGTCGGGCTGGACCAGCACGGGGTCGACCTGGCGGTCGGCTGCACGTACAAGTACCTGAACGGGGGCCCGGGTTCGCCCGCGTACCTCTACGTGCGCCGTGACCTCCAGTCCCGTTTCGACTCCCCGCTGCCCGGCTGGAACTCCCACGCCGAGCCGTTCGGCATGCGCTCCGAGTACACCCCGGCGTCGGGGGCGCTCCGGGGCCGGGTCGGTACGCCGGACATCCTGTCGATGCTGGCTCTGGAGGCGGCCCTGGAGGTGTGGGACGGGGTGCCGGTGGAGTCGGTGCGTGCCAAGTCCCTCGCTCTGACGGACTTCTTCCTGGAATGCGTCGCGTCGTACGTCCCGGAAGGCCTTGTCGAGTCCCTGACGCCGGTCGCCCACGCGGAACGGGGCAGCCAGGTGGCGTTGCGGTGCCCGGACGCCGGGGACGTGATGAAGCGGCTGATCGAGAGCGGTGTCGTCGGTGACTTCCGCTCTCCGGACGTCCTCCGCTTCGGCTTCACGCCCCTGTACGTGGGTTTCCGGGACGTGGAGAGGGCGGCTCGGGTGCTGGGGGATGTTCTCCGGGGTGTCCTGGGCTGAGGCCCGGTTCGCGGGCGGTGTTCCCGTCTCGCTCGCCTGTGACGTACACCCCGGCCGCGGTGGCGGTGCGATGCGCTGTTGCCGCGGCCGGGGTCTCACCGAACCGCGGCGGCGGTGCGATCCGCCGTTGCCATGGCCGGGGCACTCACCGAGCGTGACATCCGCCCGCAGGTACATGCCACCGGCCTGGTACCGTCCCGGCCAGCGGCCGTTCTTCCAACCGGCCCGCCCTTCGAACGCACCCCAAATCCGTTTGACCGCTGAGAGGTTGAGCATGCCGGACGACGCCGCAGCACAGGATGACGCCGTGGCCCGGGACGCCGCCGAGGAGGCGTCCGCCTTCTCGCACCCTCCGGTCGACCCGGACGCGAGTGCCACGTACGGCGACCACCCCGATCAGGTGATCGACTTCTACGCCCCGCGCGGGGACGCGGGGGGCGGGGCCGGCCCCGGCGCCACACCGCTGGTGGTCGTGCTGCACGGCGGCGCCTGGCGTGCCCCGTACGACCGCCGCCACATCACCCCGTTCGCCGATTTCCTGGCCCACCGCGGTTTCGCGGTGGCCAATGTGGAGTACCGGCGCGGTGCCGCGGAGGGTACGGCGGCGGAGGCGGGCCGGTGGCCGGAGACGTTCGACGACGTGGCGGCGGCGTTCGACGCGCTGCCCGACCTCATACGGGACCTGCTCCCGCAGGCCGACCCGCGCCGCACGGTGATCACCGGTCACTCGGCGGGCGGCCACCTCGCCCTGTGGGCCGCCGCCCGCCATGTCCTCCCGGCCGACGCGCCCTGGCGTACGGGCCGGCCGGCGCCCCTGCGCGGTGTCGTCGCACTCGCCCCGATCGCCGACTTCGGTGTCGCCGAGAAACTGGAGGTCTGCGGGGGAGCGGCCACGCAACTCCTCGGCGGGGCAGACGTGTTCGGCGAACGCCGTCCCTATGCCGACCCGGCCCTCCTGCTGCCGACGGGCATCGCCACCACGGTGGTGCAGGGCCGCACCGATGTCGTCGTCCCGCAGGCCGTCGCCGAGTCGTACGCCGACGCTGCTGCCAAGGCGGGAGAGATGGTCGGCCTCACGCTCCTTGAGGACGTCGGCCACTTCCCCCTGATCGATCCGGCGGCGGACGCGTGCGCGGTGGTGGCGGAGGAGATCGCCCAGCTGGCCTGGTGAGCGGGGCGTGCCGTCCCTCGGCGCCACTTCTTGGCCCCCTTTCTTGGCACCCCTCTGCTTTCTTGGCACCCCTCTTCGCTACTCCTCGGCACACTCCTTGGCGCCGCCCCTCGTGCTACCCGTAATACCTGAGAGCTACCTCGCAGGTGAGCTCCCTGGCGTGACGCCGACGACGAGCCGCCGTTCGTAACTTCCTTTCCATGCAAGCCCGATGAGCGGGCGGACGGGGAGGGACGGGCGTCATGGGGG
>NZ_VJZE01000801.1 GCF_009377205.1 Streptomyces phyllanthi | reverse complement strand
GGCCAGGGGCAGGGGGACGGCGGGCGCGGCGCTACGGCACCGTGAGGACCACTACGGCAGGGTGAGGATGTCGGCCCCCGTGTCCGTCACGACCAGCGTGTGCTCGAACTGGGCGGTCCGCTTCCGGTCCTTGGTCACGACCGTCCAGCCGTCGTCCCACATGTCGTACTCGTGCGTCCCCAGCGTGAGCATCGGCTCGATCGTGAACGTCATCCCCGGCTGCATGACGGTCGTCGCGTGCGGACTGTCGTAGTGCGGGATGATCAGCCCGGAGTGGAAGGACGAGTTGATCCCGTGCCCGGTGAAGTCCCGTACGACGCCGTACCCGAAGCGCTTGGCGTACGACTCGATGACACGCCCGATGATGTTGATCTGGCGCCCCGGCCTGACGGCCTTGATGGCCCGGTTGAGGGACTCGCGGGTGCGCTCCACCAGCAGCCGGGACTCCTCGTCGACGTCCCCGACGAGGTACGTGGCGTTGTTGTCGCCGTGGACGCCGCCGATGTAGGCCGTCACGTCGAGGTTGATGATGTCGCCGTCGCGCAGGACCGTGGAGTCGGGGATCCCGTGGCAGATCACCTCGTTGAGCGAGGTGCACAGCGATTTGGGGAACCCGCGGTAGCCGAGGGTCGACGGATAGGCCCCGTGGTCGCACATGTACTCGTGCGCGACCCGGTCCAGCTCGTCCGTCGTCACCCCGGGCGCGATGAGCTTCGCGGCCTCCTCCATCGCCCGCGCCGCGATCCGCCCCGCGACCCGCATCGCCTCGATCGTCTCGGGCGTCTGGATCTCCGGGCCGGTGTACGGAGTGGGGGCGGACTTGCCCACGTACTCGGGTCGGCGGACGTGTCCCGGGACGGTACGGGTGGGGGAGAGCTTCCCCGGTGCGAGCAGCGACTGGGCAGACATGTCAGCGAGTTTAACCAGCGGGTGTGGGGGACGATGTCCCTGGCGAAAGGAGCCGTGAGTCATGGCCCTGTTCAAGAAGCGCAAGCCGGCCGGGAAGCCGGGTGAGTGGTACTACTGCCTGGAACACAAGAAGGTCGAGGAGGGGCCCGAGTGCCCCGGCAAGGACCGGATGGGGCCCTACGGCTCCCCGGACGAGGCCGCCCGAGCGATGGAGACGGCCCGCGAGCGCAACGTCGAATGGGAGACGGACCCGCGCTGGAACCCGCCACGGGACACGGCCGGCTGAGCCGGTAACCGCCGCCTGTGGAGCCTTAGGAGCACCACGAGCCCCTGCACGTGGACGTCCCGTGTGCAGGGGCTCGCGCATGTGTGCCACCTGCCGGGCCGAGTGGATCTCCTGGCGGGTGGTGGATGCCGCTGGAAGAGAAAGAATGAGGTCAGACCTGTCCCTCAAGGAGGTCTTCCATGCCTGAGCTGCCAGACGTCGAGGGATTCCGGAAGGTGCTCGAGTCCTGTGCGAAGGGCAGGGTCGTCCGGCGTGTCGACGTGCGCGACACCGGCGTACTGCACGGCGTGAGCGCGCGGCGGCTGCGGGACGCGCTGGAGGGGCGGCGGTTCACCGGGACGGAGCGGCACGGGAAGTGGCTGCTCGCCCGCACCGGCGGCCCCACCCTGATGCTGCACTTCGGCATGACCGGTCGGCTGGTCTGCGCCCGTCCCGACGACGCGGTCGAAGCCCACGACCGCGTCCTGTTCACCGTGAGCGGCGAGCGTCAGCTCCGCTACCGCGACCAGCGCAAGCTCCAGGGCCTCTGGCTGCCCGACGACGACTTCGAGGTGGCGAGGATGCTGGACCGCCAGGGGCCCGACGCGATGGCGGTGGAGCGTGCGGACTTCGAGGCCGCGCTCTCCTCACGCCGCGGCAGCGTCAAGACCGTCCTCACCGACCAGACCGTCCTCGCCGGACTCGGCAATCTGCTCGCGGACGAGGTCCTGTGGCGTGCGAGGCTGCGTCCCGGCAGCCGGGCGGGCGATCTCACCGAGGCCGACCGCCGTCGCCTGTACACACAGATGCGCCGCACCCTGCGTTCCGCGGTCGCCGCCGGCTGCGTCCCGCCACGGGACTCCTGGCTCACCGGTCACCGCGACGACCCCGCCCCGACCTGCCCGCGCTGCGGTGATCCCCTGCGCCGGACCCGTATGGCAGGCCGCAGCACGGTGTGGTGCCCCCGGTGCCAGCCGGACGGGTCCTGAGAGCCTGTGTCATATCCCCGGCCGGGCGCGCGACGCCTGGCACGCACGCTCGCCGCGTTGCCGAAACGCCCACGTGACTCCTCCCCCACTCTCGGCTTCGCTCGAGCGGGGGGACCCCCATCGAGG
>NZ_VJZE01000800.1 GCF_009377205.1 Streptomyces phyllanthi | reverse complement strand
GGCGGGGTCCATGGCCGTATCCGTGTCCGGGTCCGGGTCCGGGTCCGGGGCCGGGGCCGTCAGGAGCCGGAGTCCGGGTCCGGGGTCCAGACGCGGTGGCGCAGACGGAAGAACCCCTTCCAACTCGCCTCGCGTTTCGCGGAGGCGAGGGTCTCGGTGATGCCGCTGGCCCCCGGCTCACGCCGGGGCAGCTTCTTTCGTCGGTTCGTGTGGCCGGGTGGGATCGGTCGTTCCGGTGGGGTCGGTTGGCCCGGGAGGTCCAGCCGACCCAGCAGGTTCACTCGGCCCGGCGGGTCCGGGTGCGCCAACGGGATCGGCTGGCCCAGCAGGTTCGGTACCGGCAGGTCCGGACGACCCACCAGGTTCACCTCGCCCAGCGGGACCGGATGCCCCGACGAGTTGCTGTGGCCCGACGAGTCTCTGTGGCTCGGCGAGTTCGGTTGGCCCGGCGAGTTCTGTTGCCCCGGCAGGTCCAGCCGACCCGGCGGGTTCGGTTGCCCGGGGAAGGCCGGCGGGCCTGGCGGTTGGGGCTGGTCCTGCGGTTGCGGTGCCGTCGTCAATACTGGTTCGTCAAGCCGTACTGGTTCGTCAAGCCGTACTGGTTCGTCCAGCGGTACTGGTTCGTCCAGCCGTACTGCTGCGGCAGTCGGCCGTGGTGCGGGGCTTTCCTGGCGTACGGGGTGCAGCGTGCCCGTGGTCGGAGTGCGGACCGGGTGTGGGAGGGCCGGCGGTGGGGCGTCCTCGCAGTGCAGGAGGCCCTCGGCGAGCATGCGGGCGATCTCGACGGTGACGGGGTAGACCCCGCGTCCGGTGGTGAAGGCAAGGTCGCGTGCGGTGCGGCGGCCGTCGGCGTGGGTCAGGACCTCCCGCCTGACCGGCGGCAGCCGGGGGTCGTCCGGGTCGGCCCCCGGCGTGGGGAGAGGGCGCTCCCGGTCCGGGAGGACCGGGCAGGGCAGCGCGGCGAGGGCGGTGAGCTTGCGGGTCGCCTCCTGGAGCAGCTTCAGCGGGGTCTCCCCGATCGCGACCGGCGCGGTCGGACCGCAACCGGACGGCTCGGCGAGCGGTTCGACACCGCCCACACGGCCCGCGACGACCGCGAACACCGCGTCCTGGAGCGCCAGCATGCTGACGACGCGGAGTTGGGCGGCACCGGCGTACCCGTGGGCGATCAGCCCCGCCTCCGGCCAGCGCCCGGCCCCTGGTTCGCGGAGCAGCCCGTCCCACTGCTCGCCGCTGATCCTCCCCGAACGCAGCAGCAGCGCCTCGGGGCCGGGCGCGCCCGGGCTCTCGACGGCGACGACGAGCCCGCCCCGGAGATGGAAGGCGCCACCGGGTTTACCGGACACGCGGAGCTCTCCGGTCGCGGCGTCCCGTCCGCACTCGGCGAGGGTCCGCGAGAGGAGGCCGTACCCGGCCCGGTCGAGGGATATCCGATGGTCCGTCATCACTCCCCCTTGACCTGTCGCACACACGCCTGACGTGTAACTCCGAGGGGGTAGGTGTAGCAGCCGGGGCAGGCGCCGCGGTGGGAGTCTCGCTACCTGCCGCTACCTGACGGAAGATGGAGCGTCCGGCTGTCCGAACGGTCTTTGTTCGGCGCTCATTTGACCGACTGGGGAACGACTTCTTTCAGGGCTCGGGCGCTCTGAGGGGCGAGGTGCGCGGCCGCCCCGGCGCGGGAGCTGGCTAGACTCGGGCGGGTTGATCGGAGTGGCTGTCGGTAACGGGAGTGATCTGAGATGTCGCTCGACTCCCTGAAGGCCTCGATTCCGGACTATGCCGTGGACCTGCGCCGGAACCTGGACGCGGTGACCGGTGGCTCCGGGCTTTCCCCGCAGCGGCTGTGGGGCACGGTGCTGGTGACGGCGATCGCCTCGCGTTCGGCTGTCGTGCTGCGGGAGCTGGGGGCGGAGGCGAGGGCGCGTCTGTCGCCGGAGGCGTACACGGCTGCCAAGTCGGCTGCCGCGACGATGGCCGTGAGCAACGTCTTCCATCGGACGCGGCATCTTCTGTCGGACCGGGAGTACGGCGCGCTGGGTGCGGGGCTTCGTATGAGCGTCATCGGTGACCCCGGGGTCGACAGGGTGGACTTCGCGTTCTGGGCCTTGGCGGTGTCGGCGGTCAACGGGTGCGGTGTGTGTCTGGACTCCCACGAGCGGGAGCTCCGCAGGGCGGGTCTCGACCGGGCGGCCGTTCAGGAGGCGTTCAAGATCGCTTCGGTCGTCCATGCGGTGGGTGTGACGCTGGACGCGGAGGCGGTGCTGGCCGAGTAGCCCTCTGCTCGCGACGTGCGGGGGTCTGGGGG